>CANHZX010000223.1 GCA_947465215.1 Betaproteobacteria bacterium
CGCGGCCTGGCGCGCACTGGAAAACAGCCTGGCTCAACTCGCCGACGGCAAACAGCTGCGTTTCCTGTTCCTCCCGGACGGTGAAGATCCCGACACCTATGTGCGCAAAAACGGCAAGGCGGCGTTTGAGGAATTGCTGATCAAGGCCGATCCGCTGTCGCGCTTCCTAATCGACGAGTTGCGGCGCAACGTCGATATCAATGCACCCGAGGGGCGAGCCAAGATGCTGCAGCAGGCGAAACCGCTGGTGAAGCAGATTGCGGCGCCGATGTTCTCGCTGATGATCCGCAAGGAACTGGCGCAGGTCACCGGCGTGTTGCAGCAGGAGTTGGATAACGAATTTGAGATCAGGACTGTGGCAAGCAGCGCGCCTGCGCCGGCACGCCGGCAGTCTCCGGTGACGCAATCGATTCTGCGCACGGTGCTTGAACTGGTGGTGGCAGAGCCGCGGTTTGCCGCGCTGATCGGTCACGAAGACCTGCAACTGGGCAGCGAAGCGCCGGGTCTGGATCAGGCGGATCTGCAGGCGTTGCAGGCCGTGGTGGATGCCGTCAATGTCGGCGACGCAAAACTTAATCTGGGCGAGGCCTTCCGAGATACGCCGCATGAAGCCGCGGTGCGCGGTGCCGAAGCCGGTGCTTTGCGCTGGCAGGAGCGCTCGCTGGAACCTTCGGAACTGGAGGCGGAGTTCTCGGGTGCCTGGCGACAGGCGCTCGACCGTATCCGCCGGGCGCGAATTGCGGCCTTGCTGGAGAAATCGCGGCGGCAGGGTTTGAGTGCCGAAGATCAGGCGCAATATCGCCTTTTACAACAAGCAGTTAGCGCCGCCCCCGGTAAGTGAATTCGGGGCGGTTTTAGGGTATAATTTACGGTTTTTCACCGAACCTTGCCCCGCGGAGCCTACGTAAATGGCCAAGCAATCCAAAGCAGCGAAATCCAAGGCAAAAAACGCGAAAGCGAAGCCCGCTAAAGCGAAAAGCTCTTCCCGCGTGAAACCGGCATCGGTGAAATCCGCAAAAGCCAAATCGCGGCCGGCAACAAAGGCTAAGGCCGTCAAAGCAAAGGCACCCGCACGCGCGGTCGCCAAACGCCCGGCGCCGAAAGCTGCGGTCAAAGCGAAGCTCAAAAGCAAGGTCAAGCCTGCACCGAAAGCAGCGCCCAAAGCGGCAACCAAATCAAAGGCTACATTGCGCCAGGAACAACGACTCGCGAATTTCAAAGAAGTCGCGAAACAGGCATTGGCGAAAGTCAAAGCCGCAGCACAGGGCCAGGAAAAAGCAGCGCCGGCACCTGCTGTTGCTGCTGCCACCGCAGCAAAACAGCCGGTTGGCAAACAGAAGCCGGCGCGCGGTCTGACCGCACGCGAGCGTGCGCTGGTCAAGGAATTTGAACGCCGTGAGCTCTCGCCGGCGGATGCCGAGGCCCGCCGTCTGCGGCTGAAGAACCTGATTGTGCTCGGCAAGGAGCGCGGTTATCTGACCTACGCCGAAATCAACGATCACCTGCCGGATGACATGCTCGACGCCGAAGCGGTCGAGAACATCATCGGCATGATCAGCGACATGGGCATTCAGGTCTATGACGAAGCGCCGGATGCAGAAACGCTGCTGATGTCCGAAGCCACGCCGGCCGTTGCCGACGAAGACGCGGTCGAGGAGGCTGAAGCCGCGCTGACGACTGTGGATTCCGAGTTCGGCCGCACCACCGACCCGGTGCGTATGTATATGCGTGAAATGGGTTCAGTTGAACTGTTGACCCGCGAAGGCGAGATCGAAATCGCCAAGCGCATCGAAGATGGTCTGCGACACATGATCCTGGCGATTTCGGCGTGCCCGACGACCATCGCCGAAATCCTTTCGCTGGCAGAGAAGATCGAGAAAGACGAGATTCGCGTTGAAGAGGTCGTTGACGGACTCGCCGACCTTGAGATGAAGGAAGCGATCGTCGAAGAAGTCGCGGAAGACGAAGAGGAAGAGGCGGAAGAAGTTGAGGCCGCTGAGGACGAGGATGATGACGGCGCTGCCGGCGCTGCCCAGGCTGCTGCCGACCTCGCCCGCCTGAAGGAGGGTTCGCTCAAGCATTTCGCCGACATCCGCGGCAACTACCAGAAAATGATGCGCGCACTGCAGAAGCACGGTTCGCGCGGACGTCCTTACATTCAGGCGCGTGAGTCGATTTCCGAAGAGTTGATGAAAATCCGCTTTTCGGCCAAGCAGATCGAAGCGCTGTGCGACGGCGTGCGCAAGCTGGTTGAGGAAGTGCGTACCAACGAGCGCACGATCATGGCTTTGTGCATCGACAAGGCACGCATGCCGCGTCAGCATTTCATCAAGGAATTCCCGGGCAAGGAAACCAGCTCGCGCTGGATCCGCGGCGAAGTCGAGTCGGGCAAGCCCTGGAGCGAGGCGCTGTCGCGTTTTGAGCCGGCCGTTCTTGAGCAGCAGCAGAAACTGCTGGACCTGCAGGTCCGGATCGGCATTCCGATCAAGGAGCTGAAGGAAATCAACCGCCAGATGACCACGGGCGAAGCGCGGGCACGTCGCGCCAAGCGCGAAATGACCGAGGCCAACCTGCGTCTTGTGATTTCGATCGCCAAGAAGTACACCAATCGCGGCCTGCAGTTCCTCGACCTGATCCAGGAAGGCAATATCGGCCTGATGAAGGCTGTGGACAAGTTCGAATACCGTCGCGGTTACAAGTTCTCGACCTATGCGACGTGGTGGATCCGCCAGGCCATTACGCGTTCGATTGCGGATCAGGCACGCACGATCCGTATTCCGGTGCACATGATCGAGACCATCAACAAGATGAACCGCATTTCGCGGCAGATCCTGCAGGAAACCGGCTCTGAGCCGGATCCGGCAACGCTCGCCGAGAAGATGGAAATGCCGGAAGAGAAGATCCGCAAAATCCTCAAGATCTCGAAAGAGCCGATATCGATGGAGACGCCGATCGGCGACGACGACGATTCCCACCTTGGCGATTTCATCGAAGATCAGTCGACGATGGCGCCCAGCGACGCCGCCGTTTACGGCAGCCTCCGTGACGTCACCGGTGATGTGCTGGACACGCTGACGCCGCGTGAAGCCAAGGTGCTGCGCATGCGTTTCGGCATCGAAATGAACACCGACCACACGCTGGAGGAAGTCGGCAAGCAGTTCGACGTCACGCGTGAGCGCATCCGTCAGATCGAGGCGAAAGCGCTGCGCAAGCTGCGTCACCCGTCGCGTTCGGAGCGGCTGCGCAGCTTTCTCGACAACGAGAACTGATCCTCGATCTGCGTTGATGTAAAAAGGGCTGCCGGAAGGCAGCCCTTTTTGTTTTGAAGCGGCGGAAGAGGCGTTCTAAAACTGTTTGCCCAGATAGAAGTAGAGGCTGTCGACGCCGCCGCTTGCACGGCCGTAGCCGAGATAAGCCGGTCCCAGCGGACTGTCGACGGCGATAAAGATGCTGCCTGCGGTGAGCAAACCGTCGGGGCTGCCCGGCACCAGCGGCATACCGACCCGGCCGGCCTCCAGCGAAAACCCGCCGTAAGCGCCTTCAAGGATCGTGCCCTGCATGATGCGGTGGTAATACATTGCGCGGCCGAAACTCAGGGTTTCTCCATACAGCTGACCGGTCTTGTAGCCGGACAACTGCATGAAACCGCCCCACTGGAACTGGTCGTAGTAAGGCAGGCGGTTGTCACCCAGTGCGCCGCCGGCTTTTACAGCGAAGTTGAAGGTGTGGTTGCCGAAGGAGTAGGCGGTCGAACCGTCGATGTCCCATTTGGTGTAATTGACCGCAGAACCCAGTGCGGTATTGGAGTCGTAGATATTCATGCCGCCGCTCCAGCCCGAGCGCGGGAAACTGACGCTGTCCAGTCTGTCGAAAAACAGGCGCGCGCGGTAACCGGCGACTTCGATATTCTTTTCAGGAGGGGCTAGGACTTGCGGGCCGGTATCCAGTGAGGGATCGAGTTGACCGGCCAGCACACCCAGCCGGATTTCTCCGTGGCGGCGGAAATTCAGCCCCAAGTCGACCCCGGCCATCAATGAAGCGAAGTCGTATCGCGCCACCCGATTATCGCCGCTGTAAATGGTTGTAGAACGCCGTTCCAGCGCCACATGCGGGGCGATGAAGAAATCCCCTTCAGCATTCAGCGGTTGGTAAAACTCGGTGGCCAGTCTGGACGTGCGGCCGACCTGCAGTTCGTTACGCCACTCGGCGCCCAATGCATTGATCCAGGTTTTGCGATAGCTGGCGAGCAGATTGAAGTAGGCATCGCCGGTGAAATCACTGGACAGCCCCAGTCCGAAACGTAGGTAGTCCGGACCCCAGGATTTTTCAATGGCATCCACTGCCAGCACCCGTCTTCCGGGTTCCTCCAGGAAGCGGTAATTCACATGCTCAAAATCCCCGCTGCCGTAGAGACGACGCATGTCGCGGTCCAGCGTCTGCTGGTCGATGGGTTTGCGCGGCTGGGTATCCATGATCGCCTGGGCTGCAATCGGATTCACCCGTGCCAGGTTCTCAAAACGGATTTCATCTACCGGCTGCAGGTCGGGCACCACGGCGATCTGCTGGCGCCGGCGCAG
>CANHZX010000224.1 GCA_947465215.1 Betaproteobacteria bacterium
AAACCGGTGTTTCGCGGTTTGTATGTCCTGCTGTTGATGGTTTCAGCTATTGCTATTTTGTCAGCGCAGGGAATTGCCCAATTATTTCTGATCGATAGAACCATTTTTGCTGCGTCGGCGATTTTCTGGTTGGTGCTGGCGCCGCTTTGGTTGAAATTTGGCTGGAAAATCAAATCACCGCCATTGATGGCAGTCACGGGTTGGTTGCTGCTGATGCCGACCTGGCTGGCACTGGCACGACTCCAGGAACGGCCGTGGCTGCTGCTGGCGCTGATGGGGATCGTCTGGGTAGCCGACAGCGCAGCCTATTTTGCCGGGCACCAGTGGGGACGACGGAAGCTGGCACCGTCGGTCAGTCCCGGTAAGACCTGGGAGGGCGTTGCAGGGGCTGCACTGGCAGTGGCGGTGTATCATGCCGTAGTCTGGAATTTCGGTTTCGGGCCCCATGCGCCGGGTCTTGCATTTGTTGCGGCTGCGCTGGTTGCCGTGCTGTTCCCCTTGAGTGTTATCGGAGACTTGTTCGAGTCGTGGATCAAACGTCAGGCTGGGGTCAAGGACAGTGGACGACTGCTACCGGGGCATGGCGGCGTTCTCGACCGTATCGACGCCTTGACTTCGACTTTGCCGCTGGCTGCGCTGGTCGTAGCCGGCTTGCTGCAGCAGGGCTGAAGACATGCAATATCTGACCATACTCGGCTCTACTGGCAGCATCGGTGTCAGCACCCTTGATGTTGTAGAACGCAACCCGGAACGTTTTGCAGTTGTTGCGCTGACCGCACGCTCCAGAATCGACGTTTTGTTTGAGCAGTGTTGCAAATTCAGGCCGCGATACGCTGTTGTCATCGAGGCACAAGATGCCGAAAGGCTTCAGCAGCAGCTGCGCGCTGCCGGCTCCGAAACCCAGGTGCTTTGTGGAACTGCGGCACTTGAAACCGTTGCAGCGTTGCCTGAAGTGTCTTCCGTCATGGCAGCGATTGTCGGCATTGCTGGGTTGCGGGCCACTCTGGCTGCGGCCCACGCCGGTAAGCGGATACTGCTGGCCAACAAAGAGTCCTTGGTCACGGCAGGCGGGTTGTTCATGGCTGCCGTTAAATCGAGCGGTTCCGAACTTCTGCCTATCGACAGTGAACACAACGCGGTATTCCAGGCTTTGCCGTCTAACCGGCGCGGGTCTCTGGCGGACAACGGCGTCAGGCGAATTCTGCTGACGGCGTCAGGCGGACCTTTCCGGACCATGCCGCTGGATCAGATGGCCCTTGTGACGCCGGATCAGGCGGTTGCACACCCGAACTGGAGTATGGGCAGAAAGATTTCCGTAGATTCCGCGACCATGATGAACAAGGGGCTTGAAGTCATTGAAGCTCATTGGCTTTTCGATGCCGATCCTTCGGTGATAGAAGTGGTCATTCATCCACAAAGCGTCATTCACTCCATGGTCGAATATTGCGACGGTTCAGTTCTGGCGCAGCTCGGTAATCCGGATATGCGCACCCCCATCGCTCACGCACTGGGTCATCCTTCCAGGATTCCTTCCGGTGCGGATTACCTGGATCTGGCACGCATCGGCACACTCGAGTTCCAGAGCCCCGATGTTGCGCGTTTCCCCTGCTTGAGACTGGCTTATGACGCGCTCAAAACCGGCGCAGCCGCTGTCATAGCGCTGAATGCAGCCAATGAGGTTGCTGTTGCCGAATTTCTGGCGAACCGGATTGGTTTCCTGGATATCCCGCGCCTGATCGAAACTGCTGTTGAAAATACCCCAGGGCAGAGGATCGCCACGATTGAGGATGTCGAGGCTGTAGACCGTAACGCAAGGGCCTTGACGCTTTCCGCCTGCGCCCGGCAACCGAAAAGCCAGTCCGGAGGAGCGCGGGCATGAGCGTTCTTTTAACCTTGGCTGCGTTTATTGTCGCGCTGAGTGTTTTGATTGTTGTGCATGAATTCGGCCACTACTGGGTCGCGCGACGCTGTGGCGTCAAGGTTCTTTGCTTCTCCGTTGGTTTCGGGCGCGCAATCTGGTCGCGCCGCTTTGGTGCCGACCGCACTGAATTGCGGATTGCGCTGGTGCCGCTTGGCGGTTTCGTGAAAATGCTGGATGAGCGTGAAGGCGACGTTGCACCCTCGGAACTGGATCGGGCATTCAACCGGAAAAACGTTTGGCAAAGGTTTGCCATCGTTGCTGCGGGACCTGTCGCAAATTTTCTCGCGGCGATTGTGCTGTATTGGGCGCTTTTTGTTTATGGCGTCCCGGGATTGATTCCGATGCTGGGTGAACCAGTTGCAGGGAGTTCTGCTGCGCGCGCAGGATTTGTCGCGGGTGATACGGTCATCAGCGTGGAGGGCTCGCGTGTGCCGACATGGCAGGATTTTCGCTGGCAGCTGCTGCAGCACGCTCTGGAACAGGAGCCGGTCCGTATCGAAGTCAAAACCAGCGAACAAATGCAAGTTGTCCGCAAAATCGGTTTTGAATCACTGGAGCCCAAGGATCTTGAGGGTGATCTGCTGGCGACCCTCGGTTTCTCCCGTTTCAGGATGCATTTGCCCCCGGTTATCGGCGAGGTGGTCAGTGGCGGGGCGGCGGCCAAGGCGGGATTGCAAAGCGGGGATCTGGTGCTTGACGTAAACGGTGA
This sequence comes from Betaproteobacteria bacterium, assembly GCA_947465215.1. GTDB lineage: Bacteria > Pseudomonadota > Gammaproteobacteria > Burkholderiales > SG8-41. The sequence continues at coordinate 2,631 of CANHZX010000224.1, forward strand.
GGGCATCAGTACTTGGGATGCCCTGGTTGGCAAAGTACGCTCGGGTGCAGGCCAGGAGTTGCAGTTCCGTGTTCGCCGTGGCGAAATTGACATGCCGATATTTACGGTGGTTCCTGATCGGGCCACGGTCAATGGCGTTTCCATCGGGCGCATCGGCGCAGGTCCGCGAATGGACGAAAAGCTGTTGCAACGCATTTCAACCGTAGTGTCTTACGGCCCGCTGGAAAGCCTGCAGAAAGCATTGGTCAAGACCTGGGACACGTCACTCTTCAGCCTGCGCATGATGGGCAAAATGATCATTGGCGAGATTTCGCTGAAGAACCTGAGCGGACCGATTACCATCGCCGACTACGCTGGCCAGTCTGCGCAAAGCGGTGGTATCTCCTATCTGATGTTTTTGGCTCTGATCAGCATCAGCCTTGGCGTGCTTAACCTGCTGCCCGTTCCATTATTGGATGGGGGTCACTTGATGTATTATTCCGTTGAGATTTTCACCGGAAAACCGGTATCGGAAAAAGTCATGGAAGTCGGGCAGCATATCGGCATGACCCTGCTGTTCGTACTGATGGCTTTTGCGCTTTACAACGACATTCACCGCCTACTCGGCAGTTAATATGCCTCGACTCCGTATTCTCCCGCTTATTTTGATGTTGCTGCCGGGTGCAGCACAGGCCATCGAGCCCTTTGTGGTCAAGGACATCCGCGTCGAGGGTATTCAGCGTATTGAAGCCGGTACGGTATTCAGTTATCTGCCGGTCAAGGTCGGTGAAACCATGGATGACCAGAAGGCGGCCGTGGCCATTAGGGCGCTGTTCGGCACCGGTTTCTTCAAGGATGTATCCATTGAAGTCGATGGCAATGTGCTGGTCGTGGCCGTCCAGGAGCGTCCGTCGATTGCCCAGGTTGAATTCATCGGGGTCAAGGAATTTGAAAAAGACCAGCTTCTGAAGAGCCTGCGGCAGATCGGTCTGGCTGATGGACGAATTTTTGACCGCTCGCAGATGGATCGTGCGGAGCAGGAGCTTAAACGGCAGTATCTGACCCGCGGGCGTTATGCGGTAGCGATTACTACTACGGTTACTCCGCTGGAGCGTAATCGCGTCGCCATCAATTTTAATGTTGATGAAGGCGATGTGGCGAAAATCCGGCAGATCAGCATCATTGGCTCTAAAGCGTTTACCGAAAAGGAACTGCTGGATCTTTTTGTTTTGCGCACCCCTGGTTTGATGACCTGGTGGAGCAAGCAGGACCAGTATTCCCGCCCCAAGCTTTCCGCAGATCTTGAAACGCTGCGGTCTTACTATCTTGACCGCGGTTATCTGGAATTCGCGATTGACTCGACGCAAGTCACGATTTCTCCGGACAAAAAAGACATTTTCATCAGCGTCAGTCTTACCGAAGGCGCCAAGTACACGATTTCCGACATCAAGATTGCCGGAGATTTCCTGATTCCTGAGGAAGAAATCCGGAAGCTGATTACTGTCAAAAAAGGCGAGGTTTTTTCCAGAACCCGGATTGCCGAGACGACCAAGAATATCAATGACCGCCTGGGAAATGACGGTTATGCCTTCGCCAATGTCAATGCCGCCCCCGATATCGACAAGGCCAAAAACGAAGCTGCTTTTACGTTTTTTATTGATCCGGGTCGCAGGGTTTATGTCCGTCGCATGAACGTCGGGGGGAACACCCGTACGCGCGACGAGGTGATACGCCGGGAAATGCGCCAAATTGAAGGTGCTTGGTATTCTTCCGAGAAAATCAACCTGTCGCGCAGTCGCATCGACCGCTTAGGTTACTTTACCGAGGTCAACGTAGAAACGCCCTCAGTGACGGGCACAACCGATCAGGTTGATGTCAATTTTTCAGTGGTCGAGAAGCCCACTGGCAATATTATGTTGGGAGCAGGCGTTGGTAGCGGTTCTGGCGTTACGCTGTCGGGGTCA
>CANHZX010000225.1 GCA_947465215.1 Betaproteobacteria bacterium
CCCCAGAACAATTGTTATCCGATGCCTGACAACATGAGCTTTGCCGATGCGGCAGCGATGGGCATCGCCTACCCGACAGCCCACTTCGCACTGGTCGAGCGCGGCCAGTATCAGCCGGGCGAAACCGTGCTGATCAACGGTGCTGCCGGCGGTGTCGGCATTGCCACCATTCAGGTCGCCAAGGCGCTGGGCGCCAAGGTCATCGCCAGCGTCGGTAGCGCGGAAAAAGCCGATCTGGCGAAAAAACACGGCGCCGACTTTGTCGTCCGCACCGATGTACCGAACCTGCGCGATGCCTTCCGTGATCAGGTCATGGCAGCGGCCGGCAAACGCGGCGTCGACATCATTGTCGATCCGGTCGGCGGCGACGTATTTGACGCCAGCATGCGGGTGATCGGCTGGTCCGGTCGCATCATCGTTGTCGGTTTCGCCGAAGGCCGCATTCCCGAAGTCAAAGCCGGGCATCTGCTGGTGAAAAACATCTCGCTCATCGGTCTGCAATATAGTGCCTACCGCGACCGCCAGCCGGAAAAAGTGCAGCGTGTGCAGCGCGAACTGTTCGACTGGTATGCGCAGGGAAAGATCAAGCCGCATGTGATGGGCGCTTGGCCGTTTGAAAAATACCGGGAGGCACTGGCCACCGTGCGCGACCGCAAGGTCGTCGGCAAAGTCGTGATTATGACGCGATGATTTTCGGATAAACCACGCAACCTTCTGTTTAAATTGAGCATTATGAAAAACACCAACACTGAAAATATGCATCCCGCCGAAAAGATTCTGCGCCCGCTGCCGCGCTGGATATTCATGAGCCGCTGGCTGCAGGCGCCGCTTTATATCGGCCTGATCGTTGCACAGGGTGTGTACGTCTGGCAGTTCTGGACCGAGCTGGTGCACCTGCTGTCGCTGATTTCAGTGAAGGACATCAGCGAAACCGAAATCATGCTGATCGTGCTTGGCCTGATCGATGTGGTGATGATTTCCAACCTGCTGGTGATGGTGATCGTCGGCGGCTGGGAAACTTTCGTGTCGCGGCTGGAACTGGAGAATCACCCCGACCAGCCGGAATGGCTGTCACACGTCAATGCCGGCGTGCTCAAGGTAAAACTGGCGACGGCGATCATCGGCATCTCGTCGATCCATCTGCTGAAGACCTTCATCAACGCTTCTCATTACGATGAAAAAACGCTCATGTGGCAGACCATCATTCACCTTACGTTTGTAGGTTCGGCCATGGCCATCGCTTATACAGAAAAACTTACACATCACACCCAAAGCGCCAAATCACATTGAGCTCGACAAACGCCGCGGTACAACTCGACAAATTGCACCACTGAAATCAGTTGGAACGGTAGAATGATTTCATCGGGTGCGGCCTAAACGGCCGCGCCATCGACTGCCGGAGCCAGCACATGCGGTTCGTCTTCAAAGAAGACAACAGGATCACCCGCGGCATCACCGCCCAAAACCTTCGCCAATGGTTCATTGCGTGCGTCGTGTTTTTTGCCGTAAGCGGCACCGGGACCTGGATGCTTAATCTCGAAACCAGCGAACGCGACGCCCGGCGCAGGGTGGATTTGGTAGTCCAGGGCACTGCCCTGCGGTCGCAAATGAACCGCGAGCTGAACCGGGTGCTCTACCTGACCAGCGGCTTGCGCAGTTATCTGGTCGTGCGCCAGCAGACTCTCGAGCGCGAGGAAATCGAGAACATCCTCGCCGCGATGTACGGTGAGTCGCAGTACATCAAGAACTTTTCGATCGCCGTGGGTCATCGCGTGGCCTACATTCATCCGCTGACCGGCAATGAAAAAGCCATCGGGCTGTTCTACCCCGACATGCCCGAGCAGTGGAATGCCATCAAAAGAACCATAGACTCGGGAAAACCCGCCCTGCTTGGCCCCGTCAATCTGGTTCAGGGGGGCACTGGCCTGATCTACCGCGTCCCGATCTTCATCAACGGACAATACTGGGGACTGCTGTCTTCGGTATTCGATTCCAAATTGCTATTCGAAGCCATATTTGCAGACAACACCGCCAACGGATTGGAGGTTGCCATTCGCGGCGTCGATGGTCTCGGCATACAGGGTGACGTGTTCTGGGGGAATGCAGCGCTTTTTGCCGACAAGAACGTCCAGTTGATCGACTTGGATATTCCCGGTGGCAAATGGATCATGGCCGTCAAGCCATCCAAGGTCGGCGAAGGCAGGAATATATTGTGGCTGCTGCAGGGCATGGTCTGGCTACTAGCACTGGCACTGGCGTTTAGCGTGCTGATTGTCCTATCCCAGCGCACCAAGCTCGCGCAACTCGCACTGTTTGACCCGCTGACCGAATTGCCGAACAGGTTGCTGCTGGATGACCGTATCGATCGCGCAATGACCGGTCTGCGGAGGGATCCGTCAAAAACCTGCCTGCTGATGTTTATTGACCTTGAACGGTTCAAGCAAGTCAACGACGAATTCGGTCATCACGCCGGGGATTTTGCGCTGAAGAGCGCAGCCCACCGCATCCGCGCGACCGTTCGCGAAGCCGATACGGTGGGACGATGGGGCGGGGATGAATTCCTGGTATTCATGGAAAACGTCGATCGTGCCAGGATCAGCGAGCTTTTCGACAAAATCCGCAAAGCGGTGGAAAAGAAGGTCAAATACCGCGGCCATGAACTCAGCGTCGGCGTTTCCATTGGCTACGCACTGGCCCCCGACGACGGCAGGCAAATGGACGAACTGCTGCGCGTCGCCGATGAGCGCATGTATGCCGATAAGGACACGCGCAACGCGGCGAGGTGAATCTGGGTGATCCTGATTATTTCAGCATCAGGGGAATGCCGCTGAGGATCAGGATGGCGCACACCGTGCGTCGGAACACGGTTTCGCTGAGACCCGTGTGGATACGGTCACCGATAAAGATGCCGGTCAGCATGAACGGCAGGGCGGTGGCAAACAGCAGCAGCGACTCGCGGCCGAATTCGCCTACCGCGTAATAACCCAGACCGCGGATCACCGCGAGCGTCATCATCAACGCCGCCAGCGTGCCGCGGAACTGGTCCTTGGTGACACGAATGGCTTCCATATAGATGGCGAAAAACAGGCTCGCCATGGTACCGAACATCGTACCGACGGCGCCGGCAAGAAAACTCGCCGTGGTGGCAATGCCGCGCGGCGGCGGGTTACCCGCACCGCCACCCCGGGTCTGCCACAGCGCATAGAGTCCATAGCCCGACACCAGCGCGCCGAGACCGCGCGACAGCCAAGCGGCATCCAGCGTCTTGAACAGCCACAAACCGAGCAGGATGCCCAGGGTGCACGACGGCAGGATGCGCAGGATCATCGGGAAGGACACATGCTTGCGGTCCTTGCCGAACAGCGTCGCTGATGACGAAATCGTCAGCAGCGTCCATACCGGCACCAGCACCTTCATCGGAATCACCAGCGCCAGCAGCGGCATTGCGGCAAATCCGCCGAAGCCGGTACTGCCGCGCAGCGCATAACTGGCGACCAGCACCACTGCGCAGTAGCCCCACTCGAGATTGGAAAGCGCGATCATCGTCTGACGGTTAACCGGTCACACCACCAAGTTCAATCAGACGCATCACTTCGGTGGCTGCACCGTGCGCTTCGTCTCGAGTCAAACGCTCAGCGGCCTCGGCATCACGCTGGCGAATGGCTGCGAGCATCCCACGCAGTCCGGCAATGCTTTCCTGCGAGCGGCTGTCGGAACGCTGCGGATGCGACAACCCCAGCGCACGCCAGCGCCAGATGCGTGCATGCAAGGTGCCGAGCATCGACGACAGCGTCTCGCTGCCCGCACCTTCGAACAGCACTTCATAAAAACGGTTTTTGGTTTCCAGCACTTCCTGTGCATCACCGCGCTCATAGGCGCCGACCACCACATCCAGCGCCTGCGCCAGTCGCTTCACTTCGACATCGCCGGCGTTCTGCACGAACAGGCGCGCGGCCAACCCTTCGAGCACCGCGCGGATGGTGTATAAATCCTTCGCTTCCGCCAGGGACAGCGCACGCACCACCGGTCCCTTGTTCGGCACGTTGGCGATCAGCCCTTCGGTTTCGAGCTGGCGTAACGCTTCGCGGATCACCGTACGCGACACGCCCATCATTTCAGTGAGCTCGCGTTCGGTCAGCCTCGCCCCTGGCGCCAGCCGTCCTTCGATAATCGCGCGGCGCAAACCGTCGAGAACCTGCAACCGCAAAGGCGCTGCAAGCTTTTGAATATTTTCGATTTTCAGATTATTCATGGTGTTGCGTCGTTTGCCGGTTGACCCCTACCGTAATACCGTAATACGATATTACGAGCTGATGCCGCCAGCAAGCTCAATTTAGCTTGCCGCAAGTTTTGGCAGGGTCACCGTTTTATCTGTTTTCAGCCATCTTTCATATATTCAGTGAGGAGCACGCATCCATGAGCACCCCCGTCAAAGTCGGTATCGTCGGCCTCGGCCGCTGGGCCAAAGTCCTGACCCGCGCCGCCAAACAATCCGACAAGGTTCAGATTGTCGCAGGCTACAGCCGCTCGCAGGA
>CANHZX010000226.1 GCA_947465215.1 Betaproteobacteria bacterium
CTGCTGCGCCACAGCGAATTTCTCCGCCACCAGCGCGTCACTCTCGCCGAACAACGTGCGCCGCTCGGAATGCCCGACGATCACGTGACTGCAGCCGAATTCCTTCAGCATCGCCGCGGACACACCGCCGGTATAAGCACCGTTGCCGAACTGGCAAAGATCCTGGCCGCCCAGCGCCACGGGCGAACCCTGCAGCGCGCACTGCACCTGCGACAGATACGGGTACGGGGGACAAACCGCGCTCTCCATGCCGGTCAGGGCCGCAAGCCCCGGCACCAGATCCTTCAACAGGGTGTCGTTGGCGGACAGACTGCCATTCATCTTCCAGTTGCCTGCAACGAACTTGACGCGCATTTCCTGTCTGACCTCGAATAAACCGACGGATTTTACCGTTTGCGACTACCCGGGTCAATTTATGGCTGTTTCTGCTGCAACGCGAAAAGCTTATGAATTCAAAAAGAAATTCTGCTTTTGCCCGGCATCAGGCAGCGACCCGCGCATTGCGCAAATGCGCTGGACCACCGCCGACTTCGGGCTGACCTCAAAACCGTTTTCATAGGCCAGCACATGCAGGTCGGGGCCGACCGCTTCGATCAACTCGCGGGGACGCAGCAAAAACGCCGGATTGGCGGGCCGTCCATAGGCCTCGTTGCCCAAGCCAAAGGTCTCGTAAATCAGCACGCCGCCAGGCGCCAGGGCCGCCACCAGCTGGGGAAACAGCGGACGGTGCAGATAATTAGTCACAATCACCGCCGCATAGTGACGGCCGGCATACGGCCAGGGGCCGTCTTCAATGTCCGCGCAAAGTGCGGTGACGCCCTCAACACCCGCCATTGCTGCGATAGCCTCGGGATCTCGGTCCACCGCATCAACGGGATGCCCCAGTCCGGCAAAAAAACGCGCATGGCGTCCGCCTCCACAGGCCACATCCAGCACCGCACCGCCCTTACTCACCAGCGGCGCCCAGCGTCGCACCCAGGCCGATGGTATTGCCATCGAAGAATGTCCGGTCATCTATCGCATCATCCAAAATTGCAAAAATTACATTTTAATCAAATACATCCGGCAGCATCGCCGGGCTTGCATAGCCGACGGAAACTCCTCTAGTCTGTGCGCAGCGCCGGATCACACACAACAACAACCGGCGCACCGCAGCCCCGGGGCATCCGCAAGCCAACACGGAGGAGAAACATGCTGTCACGCATTCTCGTATCGCTGTTGCTGTTCATGGTGGCCGGTTTCGCATCGGCACAGACACCGTATCCCGCGAAACCCATGCGCATGATCATTCCCTACCCGCCCGGCGGCGGCACCGACATCCTCGGCCGTCCGATCGCCAAACTACTCGGCGACAAACTGGGACAGCAGGTTCTGGTCGACAACCGCGGCGGTGCTTCCGGTATGGTCGGCGCCGAAATCGCGGCGCGCAGCCCGGCGGACGGCTACACCATCCTGATGAGCACTTCCGGCGAAGTCGCACTCAATGTCGCGCTGTATCCGAAAATGAGCTACGACCCGATCCGCGATTTCACGCCGATCACCCAGGTCGGCATCTCCCCCCTGGTACTGGTCGCGCATCCCTCGCTGCCGGTGAAAAACGTCAATGACTATGTCGCCCTGGCGAAAAAACAGCCGGGCTCGATCAGTTACTCCTCGATCGGCTCCGGCAGCGCCCAGCACATGGCCGGCGAATGGATGCGTCTGCTCACCGGCATTAACATCATCCATGTACCCTACAAAGGCGGCGGGCCGCAAATGACCGACCTGCTCGGCGGTCATTCCCCCAGCGGATTCCTCGCGCTGCCGGTCGCTGCACCCAATATCAAAAACAACCGTATCCGCGCCGTTGGCATGACCTCAGCCAAACGTTCATCGGCCTTCCCCGAGGTGCCAACCTTTGAGGAATCCGGCATGCCCGGCTTCGAAGTCAGTCAGTGGTGGGCGATCCTGGTGCCGCGCGGCACGCCGAATGACATCGTCACGAAACTGCACACGGAAGTGTCCGCTATCGTCAAAACCGCGGAAATGAAAGGCCGCATGGCCGAACTGGGTGTGGATCCGGTCGGCGGCACGCCGGATCAATTGGGCGAACTCGTGAAAACCGAAATCGCCAAATACAAGAAGATTGTTGCCGACGCGAAGATCACACTGAATTAAGCAATCAGCGGCAACGCTGAATCAGCGACGCGATGGAAACATCGCGTCGCGTTGCAGTACTAAACGACCCGGATATTTTTGAACTGCCAGGGATCCGTCTCGTCGAGATCTTCCGGGAAGGGGTGATTTCGTCCCTGCAGCGGATTCCAGTCGGAATATTGGCCCACGACTTTGCCCAGATAGGGATTGGCGATTTCCAGCACGCGCCGGTAATCCATCTCTTCAGGGTCAATGATGCCGGCGTCGGGATTCTCCATCGCCCAAACCACCGCACCGAGCACACCGGCGGAAACCTGCAGGCTGGTCGCATTGTTGTACGGCGCCAGCTTGCGAGCCTCATCAATCGACAGCTGCGAGCCGTACCAATACGCACCCTTCTTGTGTCCGAGCAGCAGCGCGCCCAGCTCATCGGTGCCTTCGGTGATCTCGTCACGGAACAGCCGGCGTTCCTCCTGCCCCACCCAGTTACGCCCGGCAAGCTCATGCACCGACAGCACCGTGTCGTCACAGGGATGGTAGGAGTAATGGCAGGTCGGCCGGTAAACCACCTGCTCGCCTTTTTTGACGGTCAGGTAATTGGAAATCGAAATCGCTTCGCCGTGCGTAATCAGGAAACCGTGGAAAGCGCCGGCATTAGGAGTCCAGGTGCGCACCTTTACCGAAGCGCCGGGGCGATCCAGGTAAATCGCCGCCTTACAGCCGAATTCATGGTTGCGTCCATCCGGCGGAAAATGTTTTTCATGCGATCCCCAGCCCAGTTCACAGGGCTGCGAGCCTTCACCGATAAAACCGTCGACCGACCAGGTATTAACGAACTCGCCCGGTTTTTTTCGCGGCAATGCGTACTGCGTATCGCGTTCGGAACAATGGATGGATTTCACATCCAGCTCCATCGCCAGCTGCGCCCATTCCGCTTTGGTTTTCGGAATGTCCGTGCGTCCGAGAATGTCGCGCCCGAGATCGACCATCGCCTGCTTCACCCAGTGCGAAATCAGGCCGGGATTCGCGCCATGCGTCGGGATCGCCGTCGGACCATTGGGGAATTTTTTGCGCAGCTCGAGCACTTCCTCGCGCTGGCCGTAATTGGAACGCCGCGACGCCGACACCGACTGGTCGGTATAGCCGCCCGCCCAGGGTTCGATGCACGAGTCGAGGTAAAGAACGCCGTGTTCAGCGCAAAACTCGATCAGCGCGGAACTCGCCACGTCGACCGACAGATTGATCAGGAAATCCCCGCGCTCGAGACGTGAGCCCAGGATCGCGCGATGGTTTTCGCGCGTGAGCGGATTTATTTCGTAGCGGATGCCGAACGATTCGGCTTCTGCACGGCCGCGCTCATGCGCCGTAATGATGGAAATCCGCTCTCGCGGTACGTCGATGTGGCGCAGCAACAACGGCAGGACACCCTGCGCGACGGAGCCGAAACCGACGAAAACGATTTTCCCCTGGAATTTGAAATACTTTTGATCTGCCATTTCATAAACTGGTTTTGTCGTTTTTCGGAAGCCGGAGTCTATCAATTTTTGTGCGGCGCGCACAGCAAAACCGGCCCCGGTCCGGCGATGGCTATAATGTCCATCAAATCAACACGACGCCGGCTGCAAACCCGCGCAGACCGGCGCAACCCCGGGAACCGCCATGGCTGAAACAAAACCGCAATCCGCGCCATCACCCGCCGCGCAGACCGTCGCCGCGCTCGTCGCGCGCGCGCGCAAGGCGCAGGCCGCGATCGCAAACTATTCGCAGGCGCAGCTCGACGAACTGGTCACCGCCGCGGGCTGGGCGATCATGGAACCGTCGCGCAACCGCACGCTCGCCGAAATCGCCGTGCGTGACACCGGGCTCGGCACCGTCGCCGACAAGATCAACAAGAACCACCGCAAGACGCTGGGCCTGATGCGCGACCTGAAGGGCGCGAAATCCACCGGCGTATTGAATGAAATTCCGGAACTCGGCCTCACCGAAATCGCCCGCCCGGCCGGCGTTGTCGCCGCTGTCGTGCCATCGACCAATCCCGGCGCCACGCCTGCCAACAACATCATCAATGCGCTGAAGTGCGGCAACGCGGTGATCCTGTCGCCGTCGCCGAAAGGTTATTCGACATCAGCGCAACTGCTGGAATACATCTACGCCGAGTTTGACCGCATCGGCGCACCAAAAGACCTAGTGCTGACCCTGCCGCATCCGGTGACCAAGGAGTTAAGTCAGCAGCTGATGCAGCAGTGCGACCTCGTCGTCATCACCGGATCACAGGCCAATGTGCGGGCGGGTTATTCCAGCGGCACGCCGGCGCTGGGCGTCGGCGCGGGCAATGTCGCAGTAATC
>CANHZX010000227.1 GCA_947465215.1 Betaproteobacteria bacterium
GTTTATCTGAACCAGCATGCGGGTGATGCGCATTTTGTTGCGATCAATTCGCCAAACCTCATCGCCAATGACCTCAACGGCCGTGGCGCAGTCAAATACCGTGACATCACGCCGCTTGCCAACCTGTTCAGTGAATACACGGTGGTGGCGGTGCGCAGCGAATCGCCGCTGAAGACCGGACAGGATTTTGTTGACCGCCTGCGCAAGGATCCGCAGTCGCTGGCGGTATCGACGCCAACCACGCTGGGAAGTGTCAATCATCTGTCATTTGCGCTGGTGGCCAAGGCTGCAGGCATTGATCCGCGCAAACTCAAGGCCGTGGTGCTTGGCTCCGGCGGTGATGCCGTCACTGCGCTGCTGGGCGGGCATATCGACGCTCATACCGGAACCCCGTCATCGGTGGTGCGCATGGTGCAGGCCGACAAGATTCGCGCACTGGCCATTCTGGCACCCAAGCGCATCGGTGGCCCTTATGCCAATACCCCGACTTGGACGGAATTGGGCTACAAGGCGGTCATGGACACCTGGCGTGGCGTCATCGGCCCCAAAGGCATGACGCCTGCGCAGATCGCATGGTGGGATGGCGTGCTCGCGAAAGTCGTCGCTTCACCGGCGTGGAAAGAAGCGCTGGAGCAGAACACCTGGGAAGCCAATTACCTGAACAGCGCCCAGACCCGCAAGCAGTTCGATGACGAATACGCCGAATATCACGCGATCCTCGGTGATCTCGGCATGCTCAAATAATCCCGCATTTCGAAATACGCATGACGCAACACAAGGAATACGCAATGACCGCCCGCACGATGTTCGACAAAATCTGGGACAGCCACGTCGTGGCGGAAGAAGAGGGTGAGATCCTGCTCTATGTCGATCGCGCACTGATCCACGAAGGGTCTTCGCATGCCTTCGCCGCGCTGAAGCGGCGCAACCAGTCGGTCGCTCGCCCGCATCAGGTTTTCGCCTTCACCGATCATTACGTGCCGACCACCGGCCGGGAGAAGGGTATTGCCGGCATTGCTGTTGATGAAATCCGTAATATGGTGATCGCGCAGCATGAAAACACCAAACTGCATGGCATCAAGCTGTTCGGTTTTGATGATCCGGGCCAGGGCATTCTGCACATCGTGCCGCCTGAGCAGGGCATCACCCAGCCGGGGCTGCTGATCGCGGGTGCGGATTCACATACCTCCACACACGGCGCTTTCGGTGCGGTGGCCTTCGGCATGGGCGCATCCGATATGACGCATGTGATGGCGACCCAGGCGACCTGGCAACGCAAACCGAAAAAACTGCGCATTACCGTCAACGGCAAACTCGGCTTCGGTGTTGCACCCAAAGACATCATCCTCGCGATCATCGCCAAGATCGGCGCTGCCGGCGGCGTTGGTCATGCCATTGAATATGCCGGTTCCACCTTTGCCGCGATGAGCATGGAAGGTCGCATGACGGTCTGCAATATGTCGATTGAGGCGGGTGCGCGCTGCGGCATGATCGCACCGGACGATACGACTTATGCCTATATGGATGGTCGCCCGTATGCCCCGCGAAAAGGTGCGGAATGGGACGAAGCGATGGCGCGCTGGTTGGCGCTACCGACGGAAACCGGTGCGGTGTTTGATCGTGAAGTGACTCTGGATGCCGCAGAGATAGAACCCATGGTGACCTGGGGCGTGAATCCTGAAATGGCAGGACCTGTGGGCGGCGTCGTCCCCGATCCGCGCAATGCCCCTGACGAACGCAAGCGCAGCGACTGGACTATGGCCCTGGATTACATGGGGCTTCAGGCCGGCATGGCGCTGCAGGACATCAGGATTGATCGTGTATTCATCGGCTCCTGCACCAACAGCCGTATCGAAGATGTGCGGGCAGCCGCCGAAGTGGCGAAACGCGGCAAGGCCGTAGTGCCGGCCTGGGTGGTGCCGGGATCGAAGCGGGTCAAAGCGCAGGCAGAGCAGGAAGGCCTCGACAAGATTCTCATTGCTGCCGGTTTTGAATGGCGTGACCCGGGTTGCTCGCTGTGCACCGCCATCAACGGCGACCAGTTGAAGCCGGGCGAGCGCTGCGCATCGACCTCCAACCGCAATTTCCGCAACCGTCAGGGTCCCGGTGGCCGCACGCATCTGGTCAGCCCGGCGATGGCTGCGGCGGCAGCCCTCAAAGGGCATTTCACCGACGTGCGTGAACTGCTCTGATCAACAACGAACGACTGTTATAACCGGAACAAGGTTTCATGAACAACCCGCAATCGATCATCGAGAAACTCTGGAACTCGCACCACATTCTCACCGACGAAGGTGAGTCGCTGATGTATGTCGACGTCGCTCTTGCCCAGGAAAATACGCTGCATGCGTTTACCGAGCTGGAGAAAACCGGGCGCAAGGTGCTCAAGCCAAGCCAGATCTACGCCTTCACCGATCACTATGTGCCGACCACCGGCCGTGCTAAGGGCACGGATGGCATCCCCGATGCCGGCATTCGCAATATGGTGATCGACATGCAGGACATGGCGAACAAATACGGTGTCACGCTGTTCGGCATGGCGCATGAGCAGCAGGGCATCATGCACATCGTGCCGCCGGAGCAAGGCATCATTCAGCCAGGATTGTTTGTCATCGGCAATGATTCGCACACGTCGACGCACGGCGCCTTCGGCTGCCTCGCTTACGGCGTTGGCGCTTCCGAATTCGCGCATGTGATGGCGACGCAGGCGCTGTGGCAACGCAAACCCAAAGCGATGCGCGTCACCATTGAGGGCGAATTGGGCTTCGGTGTCACTGCAAAAGACGTGATCCTTGCGCTGATCGCGCAGATCGGCGTCGACGGTGCTACCGGCCATGCCATTGAGTATGCGGGCTCGACGATCCGCAATCTAAGCATGGAAGGGCGCATGACCATCTGCAATATGTCGATCGAAGCAGGCGCTCGTGTCGGCCTGATCGCACCTGATGACAAAACCTTCGCTTATGTCGAAGGCCGGCCTTACGCCCCCAAAGGCAAGGCCTGGACGCAGGCGCTGGAAGCCTGGCGCGCGCTGGCCACCGATGAGGGCGCGACATTCGACAAGGAAGTGAAGCTGGATGCCTCGAAGATCGCACCGACGGCAACCTGGGGCATCAGTCCGGAGCAGGCTCTGCCGGTGACCGGCGTGGTGCCCGATCCCGCCGGTATCAAGGATGCAAAAAAACGCGCTGAATACGAAACTGCCATCGAATACATGGGCCTGCGTGCCGGCATGGCGCTGCAGGACATTCAACTCGATCGCGTGTTCATCGGCTCCTGCACCAACGGCCGTATTGAAGACCTGCGCGCCGCAGCGGCTGTGGCGAAACACGGCAAGGCCAAGGTCATGACCTGGGTGGTGCCGGGCTCAATGGCGGTCAAACGCCAGGCCGAAGACGAAGGGCTCGACAAGGTGTTTACCGACGCCGGTTTTGAATGGCGCGATCCGGGCTGCTCGCTTTGCACCGCGATCAACGGCGACAACCTGCAGCCGGGAGAACGCTGTGCCTCGACCTCGAATCGAAATTTCCGCAACCGGCAGGGGCCCGGCGGACGCACCCATCTGCTCAGCCCGGCGATGGCGGCCGCCGCCGCGATCAAGGGCCACCTTGCCGACGTCAGAGAAATTATTAAATAAATCAATAGGTTATAAACATGCAGCCATTTACCACACTGACCGCTATCGCCGTGCCCATGCACGAAGCGAACATCGACACCAATCAGTTGTGCCCGACGCGCTTCAACAAGGTGCCGCGCGGGCCCAAATACCGCGAGATCCTGTTCTATGACTCGCGCTTCAAGCCCGACGGCACGCAGACGGAGTTCATGCTCAATGCGGCGCCGTACGACCAGTCCGGCATCATTGTTGCCGACCGTAACTTCGGTTGCGGCTCCTCGCGTGAGACTGCGGTCTATGCGCTGTATGAATTCGGCATCCGCTGCGTGATCGCGCCGAGCTTTGGCGATATTTTTGCCGCCAACTGCGCCAAAAACGGCCTGCTTGCGTTGACGCTGCCGGAGGAGCATTGCGCCGCGATCCGTCGCCAGCTGCAGGACAAGCCCGGCGCCACGGTCAGCGTCGACCTTGCCGCGCAGACGGTGACCGATGTGCAGGGCAAGTCGCACAAATTCGAGATTCACGAGGTGCGCAAACGTTGCCTGCTCGAGGGGCTGGACGATATCGCCCGCACCCAGCAGTATTCTGCAAAGATCGCAGGATTCGAAACGAATTATTACAAGGACCGGCCCTGGCTAGGAACTGCAGCGAGGAGCAGTTAAATACTGCGCTGCAATTCGACCATCGGTTGTCAATTACGGAGGAGGCGGCACCAATGAACGATTCGAAACAGCGCAACGCGATGTCAGTGGCCATGCAGGCAGCCCTCGGCGCCATCATGCTTGCCGCTACCCTGCCGGCAATGGCCCAGGCCTGGCAGCCGGACAAGGTCATTGAAATTGTCATCAACACCGCACCCGGCA
>CANHZX010000228.1 GCA_947465215.1 Betaproteobacteria bacterium
AACGTCGATAAGGCCGCAGGGCTCATCCGGCATCTGGATGATCTGGCCGACGTCAATACGCTGATTCGTCTATTGGCATAAGGTGCTGCCGCTTCGGGCGAGCAGGCAATAAAAGGGGGCCGGAGTAAACTCCGGCCCCTTCAATTTGGTGGAGGCGGCGGGAATTGAACCCGCGTCCGCAAGCCCTCCACAGTCAAGACTACATGCTTAGCCTGGTTATTTGGGTTTCGCCTCGCACCCGCCAACCGGCAGGCTGGTGTTTGGCTAGTCGCTTCGACGGATCCGCAAGGTTAAGCGACCAAACCCTGCAGAGAGGCTGATGTAAATGACGTTGCACCCCTCTCGGGGCCTGACCCATCAGCAGATCAGTGCAACGTCTAGCCGGTGTTAGGCGGCTAGAGAATAACGCTCGTCGTTGGCGTGTATAGAATTTCCAGCGGATTTACAAGGTAACTGGACCTTGGCATGCCTTGTGCTGCTTTGTAACCCACGTCGAAACCAAGTCGCCCCCGGTCTCTTATTGCTAAGACATTATCGCATACCGGTAAGTTCCCGCCCCAGTTGGCGTTTTAGAGGGCCAGATCGCTTAGCTGTGCCTGTGTTGGCTGCATGCGAATAAGACTCGTCAACGATCAAGACCGATATGCAGAAAGATTTCGTCAGCGCGGTCGACGACGGCAGTCGCTCCCCATGCGTCCGGGTTGCTGCCATTGAGATAGCCGAATCGAACGGCAACAGTCTTCATCCCTGCAGCTTTACCGGCGACAATGTCGCGCTCGTCATCGCCGACATACAAACAGCTTGAAGGCGGAAGTTCAAGAATTCTGGCCGCAGCCATCAGCGGGGCGGGGTGGGGCTTCATCTGTCCGGTGGTATCGCCGCCGATAATGCAGCCGGCGCGTGTGCTGTAGCCCAGTTGTTGCATCAGCGGCAGTGCGAAGCGTTCGGCTTTATTGGTCACGATTCCCCAGCGCATTCCGTCAGCTTCGAGGCGGTCAACCAGTTCAGCCATGCCCGGGAAAAGGCGCGTATCGCAGCACAGGTTGTTTTCGTAAATCTGCAGGAATTCGTCACGCATCGCGGCGTAATCGGGGTGATCGGGGCTCATGCCGAAGCCGACGCTGAGCAGTCCACGGGCGCCGAGCGAAGTGACACGCCTTGTCTCTGATAATGCGACAGGTCCCATCCCGCGTGCGGCACGCATCTGATTGACCGCGCGACCGAGATCCGGTGCGGTATCGGCGAAAGTGCCGTCGAGGTCGAACAGTACGGCGCGCATCACGACTGAACCGGTTTGCTGGTGCTGAGAATGTAGTTGACGTCGGTATCTGCTTCGAGCGCGTAAACCTTGGTAAACGGGTTGTACGTCATGCCGATCAGATTGATGGTTTCAAGCCCGGCCTGGCGACAGGTCGACGACAGTTCCGAGGGTTTGATGAAGCGCTGATAGTCGTGGGTGCCGCGCGGCAGCATGTTGAGCACGTATTCGGCGCCGATAATTGCGAACAGATAGGACTTAGGGTTGCGGTTCAGTGTGGCGAAAAAGGCGTGGCCGCCCGGTTTCAGCAGCGCGGCGCAGGCATGAACGACGGCTGCAGGATCCGGAACATGTTCCAGCATTTCCATGCAGGTCACGACGTCGAAACTGGCAGGGTCTTGCTGCGCAAGTTCTTCCACGGCAATCCGCCGGTAATCAACCTGCTGCCCCGATTCAAGCAGGTGCAGCTGTGCCACTTTCAGCGGCTTGTCGGCGAGATCAATGCCGGTGACCTGCGCACCCCGTGCGGCCATGGCTTCAGCAAGGATTCCACCGCCGCAGCCGACGTCGAGAACTTTTTTGCCCTGCAATAATGCGATGCGGTCGATGTGGTCCAAGCGCAACGGATTGATTTCGTGCAGTGGGCGGAATTCGCTCTGCGGGTCCCACCAGCGGTGTGCGAGTTCGCTAAATTTTTCCAGTTCGGCTGGATCGACATTGGTATTCATGATGGATGCAGTTTGTTTTTCCAGTGATTTGCGCGGGCAAGCAGCGCGTTTTCATCGAGATCGAGAAGCACGCCGCCGGAGACACGTTGCCGGCCGCCGACCCAGACATCAGTGACATGTTCGCGGCCTGCAGCATAAACGAGGTGTGAGATGGGATCGTAACAGGGAGACAGCTCAGTCGCTGACAGGTTCACCGCTGCCAGGTCCGCCCATTTTCCTGGTGTGATAGATCCGATCTGATCCTGCAGGCCCAGCGCACGCGCACCACCGAGCGTGGCTGCCTCGAGCGCCTGGTGCGCGGGCATGACGCGTGGATCGCCGCTGCTTCCTTTTGCCAGCAGCGCGCCCGTGCGCATCTCGGTGAACAGATCCAGGCGGTTATTGCTGGCAGCGCTGTCGGTGCCGAGTCCCAGGTTGACCCCGGCCTTCAGCAGCCCAGCCACCGGGGCAATTCCGCTGCCCAGTTTGAGGTTGGAACTCGGGCAGTGTGCGATCGAGGCGCCGTGCCGGGCCAGCAGTCCGATTTCAGCGTCATTCAGATGTACGCCATGCACGGCAATCAGGCCCGGCCCGAGCAATCCGAGTTTTTCCAGGCGTTCAATCGGTCGCATTCCGTGTGCCGCCAGACTGTCGCTGATTTCCTGCGCGGTTTCGTGCAGGTGGATGTGCACCGGCAGGTCGAGCTCACCGGCGTAGATCGCGATCTGGGCGAAGGTGGCGTCAGAGACGGTAAACGGTGCGTGGGGCGCCAGACAGAATGACAGCAGTGATTCTTCGCGCAACGTATCGCGAAGTGCAATGCCTTTGGTCAGGTAGTCCTGTGCATCTGAGGCATAAGCCGAGCGGAATTCTACGGCGATGATGCCCAGTGCTGCACGCATGCCGGCCCGCAGAACCGCTCGGGCAGCTGCTTCCGGGAAAAAATACATGTCATTGAAGCAGGTCACGCCGCCGCGCAGCATCTCTGCGCAGGCCAGCAGGGTGCCGTCATGGGCAAAATCGTCGGAAACGACGCGGGATTCCGCGGGCCAGATATGGTTCTGCAGCCAGTCCATCAATCCCAGATCGTCGGACATGCCACGCATCAGACTCATCGCGGCATGGGTGTGCAGGTTGACGAGTCCCGGGATCAACGCCTGTCCGGGCAGGGCAATGCGCTGAGCGTCCGGATAACGCGCCAGGGCATCAGCAGCGGGTAATACCGCGGCAATACGGCTGTCCTCAATGACAACTGCATGATCGGTCAACACCGCGGTTTTAGGGATGACAGGGATAACCCAGCGGGGTTCGATGACGGTGATTGCGGGCATGCCGGAGTCGATGCGGTAAAAGGGGATTGTAGTGCAAAAAAAAAGCCCTGCCGAAGCAGGGCTTTTCAGAACTTTACCGCTTAGTTAGCCGGTTTGGCTTCCGGCTTTGTTTCCGGTTTCGCGGCCGGCTTGGCAGCGGGCTTCGGAGTCGGATCAGCTTGGCCAACGATTTCGACGGTCACGCGACGGTTCGGCGCCAGACACTCGATGAGCTGTTTACGCTTCATCTTGTTGTCGCAGAACTTGGTCACGGGGATCGGCTGTTTCGGGCCTTTGCCTTCCCAGAAAATCAGCTTCTGGTCGTAGCCTTTGGACACGATGTAGTCTTTGACCGTGATCGCGCGCTTCTCGGACAGCTTCATGTTGTATTTCATGCTGCCGATGCGATCGGTGTGACCGGTAACGATGATCGCGCCGAAGCGGACCGCGCTACGTTCTTTGTTGGCTTTGGTCAGGTCGCCGATGAAAGCATCGAGGTCGGTCTTGTTATCGGCGGTCATGTCAGCCTTGTTAAACTCCATGCCCTGCAGTTCGATTTTTTCTTCGATGTTCAGGGGTTCGGGTTTCTTCGGCTTGGCTTCCGGTTTGGCGGCCGCAGCAGCAGCGGCAGGGGCTGCCTTAGGAGCGGGAGCGGCAACGGGAGCAGGCTTCGGAACCAAGTCGGGATCGCAGGTGACTGTTGCCAGAGCCGGGGTCCACTGAGTGGTGCGGACGCAGACGTTAGCGCCAGCGGCCTTGACTTCAAGACCTGCGGAGTCGAGCAAGTAACCGTCCTTGGGGCGGGTTTGCGCGAAGGCAAGCACCGGAATAAGCGCCGCAACGGCGATTGTGATCTTGAGAGCTGAACGCATGTTTTTGATCCTCCTGTTTTGCGAAAAATTAGGGATGTGCCGGATAGCCGGTGAACTTAAGGTTAATCTCCCCGAAGGCCACTAGATACCACATCCCTGATACCTGAGTAAACCTTGAAAAAGATAATAACATGATTCCAAAAAAAAAAGCATAGCGGGTGTTGCTCAAAAGCATCACCTTTTCGATGCATGTTTCACTTTGTGGAACATGGGGTAAATGGGGGTTTTTACGTTTTTGGATACCGCGTTGCCGAGGGGCTGGGCAGCCACTTTACATGCGGGGTTCCGCCAGTGCTTCGGCGACTGTTGAAAACGGCAATGGC
>CANHZX010000229.1 GCA_947465215.1 Betaproteobacteria bacterium
GTTTGACGAGATCACCGGTGAAATCGCCAAGTATGCGTCGATCTGCCGGGTCAATCTGCTGGAAAAGGGAATCATCCAGCGGGTGCTCAACGACGATGCCACGGTGTGCGGCGCCCAGAACGAGAGTGCCTTCAAGAAAATGCGCAGTCTGCTGATGCTGCACTACTCGGTCCGCGAAAAAGCGGTGGCCGCCCTTGGCCCGCAGGAAACACTGAAGATTGTGGATGAAATTGTCGCGCGGCTGCGCGCTCGACTCGGTCAATAGACTCCAATCCGGCATTCAGCCGGAACAGCCGCGTTGTGCTGCGCTGATACGCGGCAGTTATTCGCTGCGCGTTTCCTCACCGGCAGCCAGAGCCGAATCCATGACCCAGGCATCAATCAGCGTATAGGCAACCGCCAGCAACACCGGACCGACGAATATCCCGACCAGGCCGAACGAAAGCAAACCTCCGATCACTCCGGCAAAGATCAGCAATAGCGGCAGATCGGCGCCCTGCTTGATCAAAAAGGGCCGCAGCACGTTATCGATCGTCCCCACGAACAGCGTCCATACCAGCAGAAACGTCGCCCAGCCCGTACTGTCAATCCAGTACAGCCAGGCAACCGCCGGAACCAGTACCAGCACCGGTCCGAGCTGCGCGATGCACAGCATGAACATCACGGCGGTCAACACCGCTGCGAAGGGAATCCCGGCCATAGCCAGTCCGATGCCTCCCAGGATCGACTGCGCCAACGCGGTCACCACGACACCGAGCGCCACACCGCGAATCGCCTGACCGGCCAGCCGGACCGCAGTCTCACCGCGAACCGGTGCCAGGCGGGTACTGAATCGCAGCATCCAGCGCGCCCACGCCTCGCCGTCGGCATAAAGCAGTGCAGACAACACTACAGTTAACAGGAACTGGGCAAACACCAAGCCGAAACTGCCGACCTCCGAAAGAAACCAGCGCGTCGCTTGGCCCACATACGGTTCGGCCTGCGAAGCCAGTTCCTTTGCACCCTGGGCAGCCACTGTCTCCCAGACCGCTACGGCGCGTTCGCCGATCAACGGCAATCCCCGAATCCACTCCGGGGGAGACGGCAGTTGGAACCCTGCGAGTTCCTTGCCCCAGGCGACAATCTCGTCGGCGTGATCCACGATGGTTGCGATCGCCAGCGTCAGCGGGACGACAAAAACCAGCAGCAGGCCCATGGTCATGACCAGTACGGCCAGGCCTCTACGACCCCAAAGGCGGGTCTGCACGCGCCGCATCATCGGCCATGTCGCCACCACAATCATGGTGGCCCAGATCAGGGGCGCCAAAAAGGGGCGGGTGATCCAGAACGAGGCAAAAATCAGTCCGCCGATAAACAGTACGGCAAACGTAGTCCGCGCCAGATCGTTTCGCACTTCACTCATGCACTTCTCCGTTGGGTGTACCGGACAGGCCGCCGGCCCGGGATTTCCGCAAAGTCTAACCCACAGCACCGGGCGCAAACGAGTCCCTCCTCAGTTTGCCAGCAAGGACATTAGCCGGTACCCTCCCGGCGTGTCCCGACGACCTTTCCGCCGCGCTTTAACACGGCCGAGTTCCAGTAACTTTCTGCAATGCCATCCATAATCAAAATCTGCCACTGATGAAAAAAACTGTCACCAAAATACTTGGCATCAGCATGCTCTGCGGAATTGTCCTACTGTCTGCAGTCTGGACAGGTCTCGCGCTGCTTTTTACGACGCCGCAAAACGGTCTGCACATCGCCCTGGCATCCTGCTCGGCACTGGCTTCACTGATTGCAGTGGCAGCACAGTTTTCACCACGCTGGCGCTGGCGCGGGCTGGGCGGCCACATCGTTCAGTTCGCGCTGGTGATGGTCTGGTGGGCAACGATCACGCCTTCAAACGATCGCGACTGGCAGACCAACGTTTCCGTGCTGCCCTATGCAACAGTCAACGGCAACCTCGTCACGGTGCACAACATCCGCAACTTTTCCTATCGCAGCGAGTTCGACTACGAACCCGCCTGGTATGACAAACAGTTTGATCTGCGCAAACTCGAAGGTGTGGACCTGGTTGCGGTGTACTGGATGGGGCCGGCCATCGCGCATATTTTCGTCAGCTTCGCATTCACCGGCGGCGATCACCTCGCCATCTCCATCGAAACGCGCAACGAAAAAGGCGAGGGCTACTCGACGCTGAAAGGGTTTTTCCGGCGATACGAATTGCATTACGTGGTTGCAGATGAGCGTGATGTCATCCGCTTGCGCACCAACTATCGCCACCAGCCGCCGGAAGATGTTTATGTCTACCGGCTGCAGGGCCGCAGCCTGGAAAACGGTCGCCGCGTTTTCATGGATTACATCAATAAAATCAACAACTTGAAAGCTTTTCCCGAGTTCTACAACACGCTCACCACCAACTGCACGACCAACATCTGGTTTCACTCGAAGGGCAATCCGGAACACCTACCTTTCAGCTGGAAGATTCTCGCCAGCGGCTATGTTCCGCAATATCTCTACGAATCCGGAATGCTCGACCGCCGCCTGCCTTTTGATGAACTGCAGCGCAGCGCCCACGTCAATGAGCAGGCACAGGCCGCAGACAAGGCCATGGATTTTTCACAACGCATTCGCAGCAATAAAGCTTCAACTCATTAAGCCGGCAACGATATCCGCAGGAGTGGAACAGATATGAACAATAAACGCCATCTCCCCGCCTTGATGATCGCCATGACGACGGGCCTCATCGCACTGCTCACCGCTGCGGATCTGCAGGCGCAAACCAGCCAAACAACCGCGTCCACCGGTAAGAGCAAACACCCGAAAATCTGCCTGGTTCTGTCGGGCGGCGGTGCGCGTGGAGCGGCCCATGTCGGTGTCATCAAAGTGCTGGAAGAACTGCGGGTGCCCATCCACTGCATTACCGGCACCAGCATGGGCGCCTTGGTCGGCGCAGGGTATGCCACGGGCACCACCCTGCCGGAAATGGAAGACATCCTCAAGGAAATCACCACTGAACTGCTGTTCAAGGAAAATCCGCCGCGCGAAGAGCGCCCGGTACGTCGCAAGCAGGACGACTATCGCCTGTTCTTCGGGCCTGAAATCGGCGTCACCAGCAACGGACTGGGTCTGCCCAAGGGTGTAGTAACCGGCGTCCAACTGGAAACCGTGCTGCGCCGCCTTGCCAAGGCCAAGGGTTATTACCAGTTCGACAAACTGCCGATCCCCTTCCGCGCCGTCGCCACCGATCTGGTCACCGGCAAGGCCGTGGTGTTCCGCGACGGTGAACTCGCCAACGTGATGCGCGCGAGCATGTCGGTGCCAGGTGCTGTGGCGCCGGCGGAATTCGGCGGCATGATGCTGGTCGACGGCATGCTCACCAGCAACCTGCCTGTTGAAGCCGCACGCGCCATGGGCGCCGACATC
The DNA here is from genome assembly GCA_947465215.1 of Betaproteobacteria bacterium. Lineage (GTDB taxonomy): Bacteria > Pseudomonadota > Gammaproteobacteria > Burkholderiales > SG8-41. The sequence goes on from CANHZX010000229.1 coordinate 3,406, forward strand.
ATCATTGCAGTCAATGTCGGAACCCCGCTGTTAAAACGCGAATCGCTGACCTCCATCCTCGGCGTCACCGGACAGATGCTCAGCATCCTGACCGAACAGAACGTACAGGCTTCACTGGAATCCTTAAAGCCCACTGACATCCTGATTTCTCCGGAGCTGGGGGATTTCTCGACCGGCGATTTTGACCATCTGACCAAAATCGCACCGACCGGTGAAGCCGCCGCCCGCAAGCTGGCCGATCGTCTGGCTCAGCTGTCCGTAACGGAGAAGGAATACACCGAACTGCGCCGGCGCCAGCAGATCGCCGTGGTGCCCGATCTGCAGCCGGTAGATGAAATCCGTTTTGAAAACCTGACACGGGTCAATCCGGTTACAGCCCAGGCGGTGATGGATACCCAGCCGCGCAAACCCATCGACCAGCAGACGCTGGACCGCGACATGCGCCGCCTCTACGGCAGCGCGGATTTTGAACATGTGAATTACCGCTTCCTGGAAGAACCCGGAAGACGGGTGCTGGCAGTCGATGCCATTGAAAAATCCTGGGGTCCGGACTATCTGCGTTTCGGACTGGGACTGTCCAGTGATTTCACCGGCGATGCCTACTTCAATCTGCTCGCCAGCTATCGCAAAACCTGGATCAATGCACTGGGCGCCGAGTGGCGTAACGAACTGCAGGTCGGCCGCACGTCCAGACTGGCCACGGAGTTTTACCAACCGCTGAATGCTGAAGGGGATTTCTTCATCGCACCGCATGCGGCGCTGGAACGGCGTTCGACCACCATTTACAACGGCGATAACCGGCTGGCGCGATACGACTTCGCCTCATTGATGGCCGGGGTCGACTTGGGGCTGAATTTCCGCCGCTACGGAGAAATCCGGCTGGGTGTGCTGGCCGGCAAACTCAATCCCTCACTGGATACCGGCCCGCAATCCCTGGCCCCGCCTGAAAAGAATATTGATGTCGCCGGTTACCGCGCACGCCTGTTTTTCGACAGACTGGACAGCGTCAGTTTCCCGCGCTCGGGCTGGAGCGGCGGCATGAA
>CANHZX010000230.1 GCA_947465215.1 Betaproteobacteria bacterium
TGGGGGCATTCCTGCTGCTGTTCCTCACCGCCGGCATCGGCAACGGCTCCACGTTCCGCATGATTCCGGTGATCTTCATGGCCGAGCGCCAGCATGCAGCGCTGGGCAGGGGTCCGCAGGCGCAGGGTCAGGCGGTCAAGGATGCCAACAAGGAGGCGGCAGCCGTGCTCGGGTTTACCTCGGCCATCGGCGCCTACGGTGGTTTCTTCATTCCGAAAAGTTACGGTTCATCGATTGCCATCACCGGCGGACCGGAAGCTGCGCTCTGCGTGTTCATCGTTTTCTACATCACCTGCATTGCAATGACGTGGTGGTACTACTCCAGAAAGAACGCGGAGATGCCGTGCTGATCGCAGCAGGAAGCGGGGAGCCGGGCCGGGCAACGAAACAGTTGCGGGCCCTGCTGACGGACAAATTTTCAATTTCACGTTTTACGAGGCACACATGAGCCATTTTCTTGACCGACTGACGTATTTTTCGCAACCGCGGGAATCTTTCGCTGATGGTCACGGCGTGACCAACGGCGAAGACCGCACCTGGGAAGATGCCTACCGCAACCGCTGGGCGCACGACAAGATCGTGCGTTCCACCCACGGCGTGAACTGCACCGGGTCATGCTCGTGGAAAATCTATGTCAAAGGCGGCATCGTCACCTGGGAAACCCAGCAGACCGATTACCCGCGCACCCGCTGGGACATGCCCAACCATGAGCCGCGCGGCTGTTCACGCGGCGCCAGTTACAGCTGGTACCTCTACAGCGCCAACCGGGTGAAATATCCGCTGGTGCGCGGCCGGCTGCTGAAAAGCTGGCGTGCAGCACGGCTGGACAAGGCACCGGTTGAGGCTTGGGCGTCCATCGTCGAATCCGATGCCAAACGCCGCGACTACCAGAGCGTGCGCGGCCTCGGCGGCTTCGTGCGTTCGAACTGGGACGAAATCAACGAGATCGTCGCCGCGGCCAATGTGTACACAATCAAGAAACACGGCCCGGACCGGGTGATCGGCTTTTCGCCGATCCCGGCGATGTCGATGGTCAGTTATGCCGCTGGCAGTCGCTACCTCAGCTTGATCGGCGGCGTGTGCATGAGTTTCTACGACTGGTATTGCGACCTGCCGCCGTCCAGCCCGCAGACCTGGGGTGAGCAGACCGACGTGCCTGAATCGGCGGATTGGTACAACTCGAGCTTCATCATCGCCTGGGGCTCCAACGTGCCGCAGACGCGCACCCCCGATGCACACTTTTTCACCGAGGTTCGCTACAAGGGTGCCAAGACCGTCGCGGTAACGCCCGACTATTCCGAAGTCGCCAAGCTCGCCGACATCTGGATGCACCCCAAGCAGGGCACCGATGCCGCGGTGGTGATGGCGATGGGTCATGTGATCCTCAAGGAGTTCTACTTCGACAAGCGCAGCGAGTATTTCGACAACTATGCCCGTCGCTATACCGACCTGCCGATGCTGGTGATACTGAAGGAACACACCCTGCCGGGCGGTGACAAGGTGCTGGTGCCCGATCGTTACGTGCGGGCCTCTGATTTTGCCGACAAATTGGGCCAGGACAACAATCCCGACTGGAAGACCGTCGCCCTCGACCAAGCCGGCAAGGTGGTGCTGCCCAACGGCGCCATCGGTTTCCGCTGGGGGGCAGATGGCCGCGCCGATCAGGGGCAGTGGAATCTTGAGGCGAAGGAAGCGCATCACGGCACTGACGTCAAACTCAAGCTGTCGTTGCTCGAGGGCGAACAACCGGGCACGGATACCGCAAAGGTCGGTTTCCCTTATTTTGGCGGCATCGTCACCGAGCATTTCATTAACAGCGTGCAAAAGGGCGAGAACGGCGATGTACTGGTGCGCACGGTGCCGGTGCAGCGCGTCGTGATCGGCCAGGCCGGTGCACAGCGCGAAGTGCTGGTCGCCACCGTGTTCGACCTGCAGGCTGCCAACTACGGTGTTGCACGCGGTTTGCCCGGCGAACTGGCCGCGACAAGCTACGACGACGACACGCCGTATACCCCGGCGTGGCAGGAGCGCATTACTGGCGCGCCGCGCGAGCAGGTGATCAGCGTCGCACGCCAGTTTGCCGAAAACGCCGACAAGACCCATGGCAAGTCGATGGTGATCATCGGCGCGGCGATGAACCACTGGTATCACAGCGACATGAACTACCGCGGCATCATCAATATGCTGATGATGTGCGGTTGTGTCGGCCAGAGCGGCGGCGGCTGGGCGCATTACGTCGGGCAGGAAAAGCTGCGCCCGCAGACCGGCTGGACCGCGCTGGCTTTCGCGCTCGACTGGATACGCCCGCCGCGCCAGCAGAACAGCACCAGCTTCTTTTATGCGCATACCGACCAGTGGCGTTACGAAAAACTGGGCGTCGACGAGGTGCTCTCGCCCCTGGCCGACAAAAAACTTTTCGGCGGCAGCATGATCGACTACAACGTGCGCGCCGAGCGCATGGGCTGGCTACCTTCCGCTCCGCAGTTGCAGACCAATCCGTTGCAGGTGGTGCGCGACGCGCAGGCCGCCGGCCTTGACCCCAAGGACTACGCGGTCAGGGCGCTGAAGGACGGCTCGCTGAAAATGAGCTGCGAAGACCCCGACAACCCGGCCAACTGGCCGCGCAACCTGTTTGTCTGGCGCTCCAACCTGCTGGGTTCCAGCGGCAAGGGCCATGAGTATTTCCTAAAGCATCTGCTCGGCACCAGCCACGGCGTGCAGGGCAAGGATCTCGGTCCCGATGACGCCAAGCCGCAGGAGGTGGTGTGGCATGACCAGGCGCCGGAAGGCAAGCTCGATCTGCTGGTAACGCTGGACTTCCGCATGAGCACCACCTGCCTGTATTCCGACATCGTGCTTCCTACTGCCACCTGGTACGAGAAAAACGATCTCAACACCAGCGACATGCACCCGTTCATCCACCCGCTGTCCACCGCTGTCGATCCTGCCTGGCAGTCGCGCAGCGACTGGGACATCTACAAGGGCTTTGCGCAGAAGTTCAGTGAAGTCTGCGTTGGTCATCTGGGTGTCGAGAAAGAGCTGGTGCTGACGCCGTTGATGCACGACACCCCGACGGAACTGGCCCAAGCGCTGGACGTCAAGGAATGGAAAAAAGGCGAAGTTGACCTGATCCCGGGAAAGACCGCGCCGCAAATCGCGGTGGTCGAACGCGATTACCCGAATGTCTACAAACGTTTCACCGCGCTTGGCCCGCTGATGGCCAAGGTTGGCAACGGTGGCAAGGGCATCACCTGGAATACCCAGGAGGAGGTGAAGCAGCTCGGCGAATTGAACGGCCTCAACTCCGCCGAGGGCGTCACCCGCGGCATGCCGAAGATCGAGACCGACATCGACGCCGCCGAGGTGGTGCTGATGCTGGCACCTGAAACCAACGGCCATGTCGCGGTGAAGGCGTGGCAAGCGCTGGGCAAGCAGACCGGAATTGACCATACCCATCTGGCGATCCACCGCGAAGACGAGAAAATCCGTTTCCGCGACATCCAGGCGCAGCCGAGGAAAATCATTTCGTCGCCGACCTGGAGCGGCATCGAAAGCGAGACGGTTTCCTACAACGCCGGTTATACCAACGTACACGAGCTGATTCCGTGGCGCACGCTGACCGGCCGTCAGCAGTTCTACCAGGACCACCCGTGGATGCGCGCATTCGGTGAAGGCTGCGTCAGCTACCGCCCGCCGGTGGACCTGAAGACCACAGCCGGCATCCATGGCGTGAAGAGCAACGGCAATCCCGAGATCCTGCTCAACTTCATCACGCCGCACCAGAAGTGGGGTATCCATTCCACCTACACCGACAATCTGCTGATGCTGACTCTGAGCCGCGGCGGACCCTGCGTCTGGCTGAGCGAGGATGACGCAAAACGAGCGGGCATTGTCGACAACGACTGGATCGAGCTGTTCAACATCAACGGCGCCATCGCGGCGCGGGCGGTAGTCAGCCAGCGCGTAAATCCCGGCATGGTGATGATGTACCACGCGCAGGAAAAGATCGTGAACACCCCGGGTTCGGAAATCACCGGCGCACGCGGCGGCATCCACAACTCGGTGACGCGCATCGTGTTGAAGCCCACGCATATGATCGGCGGCTATGCCCAGCTGAGCTACGGTTTCAACTACTACGGCACCATCGGCACAAACCGCGACGAATTCGTGGTGGTGCGCAAGATGGTCAAGGTCGACTGGCTGGACACGCCGGTTGCGGATGAACTGATCCGGCCCGTGCAGGCCCATGGAGAAGTGTCATGAAAATAAGAGCCCAAATCGGCATGGTGCTGAACCTCGATAAGTGCATCGGCTGCCACACCTGTTCGGTCACCTGCAAGAATGTCTGGACCAGCCGGCCGGGCATGGAATACGCCTGGTTCAACAATGTCGAGACCAAACCTGGCATCGGCTACCCCAAGGAGTGGGAA
>CANHZX010000231.1 GCA_947465215.1 Betaproteobacteria bacterium
CCGGCATTTTTCAGATAACCAAGCACACCCGTCGCTTCGCGCCGAACCTGGGGCGAAGGATGCTCAAGTGCTTCCAGCGCAGGAGCAAGACTGCCGACAGCGCGCAAAGGCCGCAACGCGCGCAACACCGCGGCTTTGACAAACGTATCGCTGTCGTTGATGTGCTGTAGCAGCAAATCGCTGTTGACGTCGTTTTTCAGCTCTGACAGCGTGTCCGCGGATGCCCGACGGGCATCTTCCGATTCGTCATGTAGAAGCTCCAGCAGCGCGGCAACCGCTTCAGGCTCCTCAAACCCTTCAATGGCCTTGGCGGCCTCGGCTCGAACCAAGGCATCAGTGTCTTTCATTGCCGTCAGTAGCAGAGGCAAAATGTCATCCTCATCACAATACGGCAACTCCATCACCGCGATGCGCCGGACCTCTGAATCCGAATCCGAAAGCCTCGAGATCAGATCACCTGGGATGGATTCCGCAGCAGACATGGTTGTCATATTTCAGATTCCTCAGCGCAGCAGATAAGGGATATCAACCTGCACTGCCCCAGTGGGACAGTCTTTTTCGCAGGGCATGCAATACCAGCATTCGTCATATTTCATGTACGCCTTGCCTTTCAGCAAGTCGATGGCCAGTACATCCAAAGGACAGACATCGACGCATACCGTACAACCCTTATGCGCAATGCATTTTTCCTCATCAACAGTAACTGGAACGCTGGTTCTTTGAGCGGCGTAAGTCATCATGATTCCTTTCAGGCGAGCGCCGCGTCTTTGACAATACGCAGACGCTGGTAAGCGGTCTTCTCGTCATCGTCAAGCGGCAAGATGTAAGGTTCGACCGGGCGCTTGATACTTTCCATGAGCCCCTCGGACGATTTACGCAGATGGCAATGCGTAAACCACTCTTCATCATTGCGTTCAGGAAAGTCCACGCGGTAGTGATAAAGTCCCCAGCGGCTCTCCTTGCGAAACAGCGATGCATGCGCAGCCATATTGGCGCAGTCATGGATGTGCTGGACCTCCATGGCGCGCATCAACTCGTGCGGATTGGCTGCACTGAGGTTCTTGATGTCTTCGCCGATTTCCGCAAATCGCTCCAGGCCAAGCTCCATCTTGCGGGTGACTTTTGGCGGCTGCAGATAATCATTAACCATGCGCCGGAGCTTGTATTCAAGCTGATTAGGCGGAATACCGTCGGTGCACGCCAGGGGCGCCATGATTCTTGCCCTCTCTGCTGAAATCTGCGACTCATCGACTTCGCCCAGATCGTTTTCAGCACAGTACTCAGCGGCATTTTCACCGGCAAACCAGCCGTAGGTGAAGGCACCGAGCATATAGTTATGCGGCACGCTGGCCATGTCGCCTGCCGAATAAAGCCCGGGGACAGTCGTTTCGGCCTTCTCGTTAACCCAGACGCCAGAGGCACTGTGGCCGCTGCAGAAACCGATCTCCGAGATATGCATCTCGATCATCTTCTGCCGGTAATTGGTACCACGCCCTTCGTGAAAGCGGCCGCGGCTAGGACGCTCGTTGGTATGGAGAATGACTTCGATATTGGCGATAGTCTCTTCGGCAAGGTGATCAAGCTTGAGGAATACCGGCCCTTTGCCGCCCTCCAGCTCGCGATAGAACTCCCACATCATTTGGCCGCTCCAGTAGTCGCACTCGATGAAGCGCTCACCGTGGGAATTGGATGTGTAGCCTCCGAAAGGTCCCGTGACATAAGCACAGGCTGGACCGTTGTAGTCCTTGATCAGGGGATTGATCTGGAAACACTCAAGATTAGCCAGTTCAGCACCGGCGTGGTACGCCATTGCATACCCGTCGCCTGCATTGGTCGGATTCTCGTAAGTACCGAACAGATAACCTGAGGTCGGAAGACCGATTCGGCCGGCGGCGCCGCAGCACAGAATCACGGTCTTGGCACGGATCACAACAAACTGGCCGGTCCTGCAATCGAATCCCATCAGTCCAGAAGCACGGCCCTGCTTGTCTGTGATGACCCTGGTAGCCACTACACGGTTGACCACTTCAACACGAGTACGCTTGAGCTGCCGGTACAGGATTTTCTTCATGTGATGGCCCTCCGGCATCGGCAGCACATAGGTGCCGATGTGGTGGACTTTGCGCACAGCGTAATCGCCGGTTTCGTCCTTCTCGAACTTGACACCCCAGCGGTCCAGTTCGTCGATGGTGCGTGCACTGTTCTGCGCATACGCATAGACAGTCTTCTGGTTGACGATACCGTCGTTGGCGACTGTGATCTCCTTGGTGTACAGCTCCGGAGTGGCATGCCCAGGCAGTACAGCGTTGTTGAGGCCGTCCATACCCATCGAGATTGCGCCACTGCGCTTTACGTTGGCTTTCTCCAGCAGCATCACGCGCAATTTGGGATTCTTTTCCTTGGCCTTCACAGCAGCCATAGGGCCTGCAGTGCCACCACCGACGACCAATACATCGGTCTCCATCGTAATCATTTCAGGAATGTTCAAGTGCATTCTCCGGTTTGCCGCATCAGTCTGAGCAGGCTCCCTTTGCAGGTCGCATGCGCGTTTTCCTGATGTTGTTAGAGCAACCGGCGTGCCACGATACAAGCGGGGTAAGACCATTGAAATCTTGGCTGGCAGCAGTCATTTCTGAGTACGGCACTTGTATTAACCTGGCCGCCCAGCTTGAGAGCATGTGCAGTGTTGGCGCACCAAAATAGCGCGACAGAAAGAGCGCTCAATACGGATGTCGCTTCAACTCGACTTTGTACTGATAGGAGTCACCACGGCAATAGAGATGCTCGTAGTCCACTGGCCTCTCCAATGCACTACTGGTCAGGCGAGAAAGATGCAACACAGGCTCACCGGGCTGAATCGCGAGATCGGCCGCGAACTCCTCAGGACAAGGCTTTGCTTCAATCCAGAGACGCGAGCGGCCCAGCGCAATCCCGCGAGCCTCAAGCAGGGGAAAAATGTCCTCTGTCAGGTCCTCACCCTGCAGCCGCGCACCAACATCCAGCGGAAAAAAACTCAGGTCTACGGAGACCGGACGCGGACCGAGCCGGCGAACGCGTTTGACTTCCAAAACGGCGTCGCCCCTTTTCAGCTGCAGAGCTGAAATTACATCTTTTGGGGCTTCAACTTCTCGGCAGGAGCAAACCCGTGAAGTTGCAGCAAATGGTTTGCCCTGCATCGCCTCATGAAAGCCAAGCAGCGCACTGAGGTTATAGGTCGCCCTTGGAGCACTGACAAAGCTGCCCTTTCCCTGCTGGCTGTAAATCAAACCGTCAGCAGCAAGATCCTTAAGTGCCTGACGGACAGTGACACGACTGACACCAAATGAACGCATCAGGCAGGCTTCGCTGGGGAGTTGCTGGTGAGGCGTCAGATCTCCGCTAAGTATGCGATCGCGCAAATGACTGCATACCTGCTCATGAAGGGTAATTCGCCGAGACTCCGCAGAAGGTGAACTGCCACGGGAAAGTGCCGCCTCATTGACCGGAATGGGGGGTACGCTGCTCATATGTCGATGACATACGCACAAGCTGTGCCAAACCACGAATTTCAAAAGATTACTTTAAAAACAGTAACTTATGAAATAATGTTCGTTTTAGCGAAGCATCAATAAGCACCGGTTTGGTGCGATCGGCACAAGCGTGCCGGTCAAGATCTGAAATCCAAGCAGCTACGCAGCTGAACGCCCCGCTGCGCTGACCACATTGGCAATTACCATGGCTACTGTCATCGGTCCGACGCCGCCAGGGACGGGCGTAATCCACCCGGCTTTTTCCCTTACCGCTTCAAAATCGACATCCCCGCACAGCTTGCCGTCCGGCAGTCGATTGATGCCGATATCAATGATGGCGGCGCCGGGTTTGATCATGTCCGGACCGATCATTTTCGGTTTGCCGATGGCACAAAGCAGGATGTCCGCCTGCCTCGTAATGGCCGGCAGATCCACGGTACGAGAGTGACAAACAGTCACCGTTGCATTGCGCTCCAGCAGCATCAGTGCCGCAGGTTTTCCGACAATACTGCTGCGGCCCAAAACCACGGCGTGTTTGCCGGCAACGGGCACTCCGGCACGCTCCAGAAGAATCATGCTGCCTGACGGTGTACAAGGCGCCAAGGCAGGATGTCCGTCCAGCAAAGCGCCCAAGTTGCGCCAGTTAAAACCATCAACATCCTTTTCAACCGCGATGCGCTGCAGAACCTTCACCGCATTGATATGCCGCGGCAAGGGCAATTGCACCAATATGCCGTGCACCCTGGAATCGCTGTTCAGCAAATCAACATGTCGCAACAATTCGTCTTCGCCGGTATCTGCCGGAAGGCGCGTATCAAAAGTATGCACGCCGGCTTCGCGGCATGCGCGTTCTTTACTCCGCACGTAAACCGCCGAAGCTGGATCATCCCCGACCAGTAAC
>CANHZX010000232.1 GCA_947465215.1 Betaproteobacteria bacterium
GCGATGTTCTTGATGATCTACCCGAAGGCGCGGCCGACGGCGGGATTCGCGCCCTGGGACATCATATGCGCGCCGCTGTCGATGCCCATCGACTTGATCGCCGGCCCGCCGATCAGCAGGAAGGGCAACACGCCCCAGGTGCTGCCGATGTTGCTGAGGTTGTATTCGTTGTCGGCAATCGCTTCCACCGCCGCAATCAGCAGCGGCATGGTTTCCGGTTTGCAGCCGGCCATCACCGCATTGGCGGCGATATTGCGCGGCGTCGCGCGCAGGTTCGCCTGCGCGAGGATGGCGATGGTCTCGTCGGGATCGCGATTAGTGTGTTTCAGGAAAGCGGCGACTTTTTCAACGGTCGGCGGAATGACCGGCAGGTTGTCCGTCCACTCCTGCTTGGTGAAAAATTCATTGACCGCTTCAGACGTGCCTTCAAACACGATCTCGCTGCCGTTGCGCACCGCTTCCGCAGCGCCGGCGGCGGCGGCTTTAACGGGCCTTGTCAGCTCATCAACGATGCGGCCGAAAAGAACGTCTTCAACATTCTTCTCGACCAGCGCTTCCGCGTGCACGCCCACTGCACCGGGGTATTCAGCGATACGCACATCAGACATACCCTCGGCCTTCGCCACGGCGCGGGCAATCTTGGTAAATCCGGTGGTGGTAATGACCACTCCGGGAATGCCGAGCTTCTCGGCTTCAACTGCCGGCCTCACCGAGGCCGGAGTGCAGGTCCCTCATCCCCCGTTGCCGGTGATGATCGCGTGGCAGCCGCGTTCCTTGGCAAGGGCCGCGACTTCCTTCGCGACCCGTTTCTGGGTCGCGGGATCGCCGCCGACATACACAATCGGAAACTCGTCGAAGGGAATGACCTTCACGTTCTTGAATTTTTTGCTGAACTGGCTGCGGTAGGTCCGGAACATCAACTCACCCTTGAAGTGGTTGTTGTAGACCTCACCGATAATCTTGCCGTCCAGGCTGTCGAGGTGGCGGCTGATATTCGTCGCGCCACCCTGCGTCAGTCCCTCGGGACTGATGACCGCCAGTTTTTCCGTCATACCTGCTCCTCCAATTGAATGCCGTGCCGGCCGGTCACCCGGAGAAATCCGGGGGCGCGGCGCATGATTGTGCCGTCGCATTAAACCGCGGATCACCCCTCGACACCAGAATATTGAGCTATTTTAGTATTCGATTCTGAACATACTGGCTGCGGGCGTGCGGAGCGCCGGAATCAAGGCCGCCGGTATTGCACCGGCTGCACGGCGCGATTGCTTGCGCCGTTTTGATATTCAATCCGCCGAACCCGCTCCCGCGCGCATTGCGGATAAAATATCAATATAAACAAATACTTATGATTAATCGCCTTCGCGCACCACCGGCGTCCGCAGCACGCCGATGTCCTTCTGGATGATCTCGCAGACGTCGCCGTGTTTCAGATTCGGCTCGGTCGCATCGTCGGTGCCCAGCCAGATCACATCACCCGGATGCAGCGTCATGTATTTGGTGATCTCGGCGATGTAACGCTGCGCCGAGAACAGCATCTTGCTGGTGTTGTAACCGGCCACGCGCTGGCCGTTCATGTGGATCTCGATATCAAGGTTCATCGGATCGAGACCCGTGGTGATGAAGGGGCCCATCGGCTTCCACGTATCGCAATTCTTTGCGCGCCACAGCGTGCGGTCGGATTTCTGCCAATTGCGTTCGCTGACGTCATTGCCCAGCGTGTAACCGAGGATGCAGGACAGCGCGTTCTCTTCGGTGAGGTTCTTCGCCGCCTTGCCCACCACTGCCACCAGCTCGCCCTCGAACTGCACCATGTCGGAGGCATCGGCGGGAATGATCAGCGTTTCATTCGTCGCGCACAGCGCGTTGAAGGAACGGTAACCGACGTCGGCCTTTTCCGGATACTTGGGCGCGATGCCCTTCCGTTTGGCGCCCCACTCGATATGCGCGGCATAGTTCAGCCCGGCGCAGTAGAAATTGCGCGGCTCGCAGGGGATCAGGGTTTTGAGGGCGGACAACGCATGGCGCTTGCCGTTGGCCTTGTAGCTATCAAACGGCGAACCGTCGAGTTCAGCGACCTGGTCGCCTTCGACGAGACCGAAGAAGGTGCGGGATTGGAGTTGGAAGCGGCCAAACTTCATGTTTACCCTTTAAAAATTAAAACGTTTGAAACTGGCTATCACATTACACTTCGCACTATATACGCACCAACCAGCTCCTTGCCATGACAACTGCCAATCAAACTTCCTTAACTCTGAAGTTCCTCGGCCCCCAATGGTTCGCCACGGTGATGGGCCTCGCCGGCCTCGCACTGGCCTGGGCCGCCGCCGCGCCGAAAATGGGCACTGCTGCGGAATGGGTGGCGCGCGGTATCGGCGGGTTTGCGGCGCTGCTGTTCCTGATTTTGATCGCGCTGTTCTCGCGGCGCGGGCAGTTGCATCCCGAGGCGCTGACGGCTGACCTGCTGCATCCGGTGCGCCATGCCTTTTTCGCGACGATCACGGTGGCGCTGATCCTGCTGGCGACACTGGGCCATGCGCTGTTCGGCGTGTCGGTGTTCTGGGAAACGCTGTGGCTGCTCGCCTGCCTGCTGCAGTTCGCGGTGACGGTGTGGGTGCTGTCGCGCTGGTGGCGCGGCAACACTATCGGCGGTTTTCAGTGGCCGGGGATCACGCCGGTGCTGATCATTCCGGTGGTGGGTAATGTGCTGGCGCCGCTGGCCGGCGTGCCGCTGGGCCAGCATGAATGGGCGGCGGTGCAGTTCGGCGTCGGCCTGTTCCTGTGGCCGGTGGTGCTGACGCTGATCATGGCGCGCATCGGCGTACACGGCCTGTGGCCGGATCGCCTGCTGCCGACGGGTTTCATCATGGTGGCACCGCCGGTAATTGTCGGGCTTGCGCTGCTGCGCTTCGGGGCCGCGCCGGCGTGGTCGCAGGGCTGCTGGGGCATCGCGCTGTTTTTTCTGCTGTGGGCGGCGCAGGTGCTGAAGCCGATGCTGGCGCAGCCGTTCTCAATGGCATGGTGGGCGCTGAGTTTTCCGCTGGCGGCCTTCGCCGCACTGACGCTGAAACTGGCGCCGACGGGCCAGCCCTTTGCCTTCCTCGCGATGCCGGTGCTGGCGCTGGCAACGCTGGTGATCGGGGCGCTGTGCCTGTGGACGGTGCGCGGCCTGCAGCAGGGTACGCTGCTGGTGGCCGAGCCGTGATCAATCTTCGCTGAAGCGTTATTGCTTCAGCGATTCTCCAGCCGGTTGTAATCAAACATCGCCGCTTCGCCGGGCGCCAGCTGCCGGTAGGCGGCGTGCGCGGCGTCGCTGTTCGCCCAGAACGCAGGGCTGGTGCGGCGCACCGCAAAGCGTGCAGCAAAAGCGCGGTAATCCGCTTCGGACTGCAGATTACGCACGGCCGCGGTGAAAGCCGGTATATCACCCCGCTGCACGCGGTAAAACGCATTCGGATAATCACCGAGGAATCCCGGCACCACAGTCAGGCCGTCTTCTTCCGGGCGCAGCGCAGATTCCTCGCGCAGCACGTGGCTGACGTTGGTGTGTGCGGTATCGCGCAGCAGCGTGAACCAGCGCGTGCCGCCTGAAGGATCATCGATGCGCAGAATGCTCATTTCCGGTAGCCACGACAGATGGCGCCCGCGCATCACGGCCAGAGCTTCGAGTTCACGGCGCAGTGCGGCGTCGGGCACGCTGGCGAGGTCGTAACGACGATCGAGCACCGGGGCGAGCCGTTTTCTGAGCATCTCGTAGAACTCGCCCTGTGCATCGCTGCTGCGGTAGCTGATGCCGGTTTCGCGTTTGACGGCGGCATTGCGGCCGTAGACATAGTCCTGCACCTGTTCGCGCGCATTGCGATACCAGTAGTCGGCCACCAGCTGGCGTGCACCCTCGGGCAGGAACAGCAGGAAATTGAATTCGCCTTCCATGCGCATGAAGTCCATGTAGAGGCGCGAGTTCAACTGGTGCCCGGCATTGCCGTACACATCGTAGCCGGTGACCAGCAGGTAATAGAGGCGCTCGAACAGCGGATAACCCATCACCCAGGCGGTTTTCGGGCGAGTGCCGACGAGGCCCTTGACCACGGTAGCGTTGTCGAAGTTGCGGAAGATGGTCAGTGCAGCGTTGCTGTTAAGCCCGTCGCCGTCCCAGATCGCCGACAGCGTGATCGGACCTTTTTTGTCGATGACTTTTTCGAGGATGCGACTTTTTTCACGTAGATACTTTTTCTCTTCGTCGGCGAAGTTGAGCCAGGGCTTGATGATGCCGGAATCGCTGCCGTAGGCGCCGGGCATAGTCAGCTCGGCCGCTTCCCGCACAAGGATCTCTGCGTTGGCGCCTCCGGAATCGAAAAGCGGCTCGGCGAACACCACCCAGAAGCGGTCCTCGATCACGTTCAA
>CANHZX010000233.1 GCA_947465215.1 Betaproteobacteria bacterium
CACTCGTTTGCGCGCAACCCATTCCTGAAGCCAAACCCGTTGCCGCCATTGCTGTTGCGGTCTTGAGCCAGTTGCGACGGCCCGCATTCAGTTCATCCATGATCCCCTCCCTGCAGGCCGTGGTCGGCCCTGTTTGACTGCAATTCTGTATGACGATGCTAGCACGCGTTGCGGGGCGCCCTCAGTTCTTCATCGGCGTGATTCCGGCGCCTCGGATCACCGTTCCCCACTTGGCGATCTCCTTGCGCACCCGGTCATCCAGCTCTGCAGGTGTCGAGGTCGAAAACTCGGCCCCTTGCGCGACAAAACGCTCGCGGATTTCACGCTGAGTGAACATGGCCACGGTTTCGGAATTGATCTTATGGATCACGGTGCCCGGCGTATGCGCTGGCGCAAACAGCGCGAACCAGCCGATGGCCTCATAACCCGGCAGTCCGGCTTCTGCCATTGTCGGCACTTCAGGAAGCACCGTGGCACGTCGCACGCTCGAAATCGCCAGGGCGCGGGTGCGGCCGTTGCGGATATTGGGAAAGGTGGTGGCCAGTCCGCCGAACATCACCGAAATCTGCCCGCCGAGCAACTCATACATGGCCGGAACCCCGCCTTTGTACGGCACATGGGTAATGAACAATCCCGCTCGCTGCGCAAACAGTACGGCCGCAAGATGCGAAGCCGTTCCCACACCGGAACTGCCGTAATCGAGTTCATGCGGACGGCGCCGGGCAAAGTGGATCAGTTCCGCCACCGATTTCACCGGCAGCGATGGATGCACGATCAGCACGCTGGGCACCTGCGCCACCATGGTCACCGGCGCGAAGTCGCGCAGCGTGTCGTAAGGCAGGCGCGTCCACAGCGCGGGATTGGTGACATGCGAGGTGTACGCCATCAGCAGGTTGTAGCCGTCGGGCGGCGACTTGGCGACCAGTTCGGAGCCGATCATGCCGCCGGCGCCGGGACGGTTGTCGACGATCACGCCCTGCCCCCAGACCTCGAAAAAATGCGCTGCCAGTGTGCGTGCGAACACGTCGGTGGAGCCGCCGGCCGCGATAGGCACGACGATGCGCACGGTACGGTTCGGGTAGGCCTGCGCCGCAGCAGTTGCGGCAGCCGCCAACAGAATCCAGGTCAAACCGGTGCGATAAAAACGATTCACGGGGAAATTGTAATCTGCAACAAGGGGGATTCGCGCTAAAATTGACCCTGTTAACAGCAGCGATAATCACGGCAAAACACGGCACTATCTCCATGAGCAAACCCACCCTGTTCGAAGGCGAGCTTCAAGACGCCATGCAGCAACTCTGTGATGAGACCATTGAAGCCATGCAACTGGCCAAGGTCAGTCCGGATCTTGATGATCTTTCGGCGGTTTTCGCGGTCGCCCTGCTGAAACTGGGCATGGCCACCGGCTTCGTCGAACAGCAGCACCCCGGCTTCGCCAAGGAAGTCGAAGAAAAACGTCAGCGTGTGATTGCCTCGCTGACCCAGAAACACTGAGGCCCATGATGCAGACCCCGATCTATCTCGACAATTCCGCCACCACACCGCTGGACCCCGCAGTGGTCGACGCCATGCTGCCCTGGATGCGTGAGCAGTTCGGCAACCCGGCCAGCAGCACCCACGCCTTTGGCCACGCTGCCAGCAAGGCCGTCGAAGCCGCCCGCGCCGAAGTTGCCCGACTGGTCGGCGCCGAAGCGCGCGACATCGCCTGGACCTCGGGCGCCACCGAATCCAACAATCTTGCCATCAAAGGGGCGGCGATGGCCGCGCAGGCGCGGGGCAAACACCTGATCACGGTGCAAACCGAACACAAGGCGGTGCTCGACACCATGAAATGGCTGGAAAAGCAGGGGTTCAGCGTGACCTTTCTCGCGCCACAGAAAAACGGCCTGCTTGATCTGGAAACTTTCCGTGCCGCACTGCGCCCCGATACCGTGCTGGCCTCGGTGATGCTGGTCAACAATGAAATCGGCGTGATCCAGGATATCGCTGCCATTGGTGCAATCTGCCGGGAACGCGGTGTGCTGTTTCATGTCGATGCCGCACAGGCCACAGGCAAGGTGGCCATCGATCTCTCAAAACTGCCCGTCGACATCATGTCGCTGACGGCGCACAAGACCTACGGCCCCAAAGGCATCGGCGCGTTGTATGTGCGCCGCGCGCCGCAGGTACGCATCGAATCCCAGATGCACGGCGGCGGTCACGAGCGAGGCCTGCGCTCGGGCACGCTGGCCACGCACCAGATCGTCGGCATGGGCGCCGCGTTCCGCATCGCCGGCGAATTGATGGCAACCGAAGTGCCGCAAATGCGCATGATGCGTGACCGCTTCTGGAACCGGATCAAGGATCTGCCGGGCGTATTGCTCAACGGCGATCTGGAACAGCGTATCGCCAATAACCTGAACATCAGCCTCGACATCCTCAACTGCGATTCGCTGGTCACCACGCTGAGCGAGATCGCGGTGTCGTCGACCTCGGCCTGTTCCACCGGCGGGGTGTCGCATGTACTGCAGGCGCTCGGGTCGGATGACGGCATCGCCGGTAATTCCATCCGCATCACCGTCGGCCGCTTCAACACTGTCGAGCAGATCGACTGGGCCGCGGACTATCTGCGCAAAAAAATCGAGGATTGCCGAGCAGGACGTCTGCAGGCCGCCTAAGCCCGGCAACGCGCTGGATCAGGGCCGCGGCGGCCGGTTCGCGGCTTCCTGCAGATGGATGAAGCTGTGGTCGCAGAATCCGGGTTCGGCCAGCGCCTGCAGTTCCTCAAAAACCTTGTCAGGCTCACGCAACACCCGCGCATCAAAATGCCGCGCATTGACCGCGCCATAGTTGATGCACATATCGCTTTGCGGGTCGCGCTCCAGACAGGCGTACACCGTGGTCACGACATACATGCCGGCAGTGCGCTCGATGTAATGCAGGTAACGCCCCCGCACCACATGCACGTCAACGGCGCCGGAGCGCCGGGTATCGATGGAACGCACCCGCTGGCCGCGGTGCCGCTGGTAATGCGTCAATGAATCGGAACGACCCTCAACCAGCAACCGCTGCCCCGACTGCGGATCGATGTCATAGGCGCGGTAAAAAGCACAGTGCACCATCGGGCTGCGCACCAGTTGCTCAAAGGGAAACGCAGTCGATTGCTGGGCTGTCGCCGGCGCTCCGGCGATAAGCGCCAGCAGCAGCACAATACCGCGAATAATCCCTACCTTGGTCACGGATTTATTCATTGCTGAGCTAGTCTGCGCCCCGCCCAGGCGGCTGTCCATTGCCTTGGAAACACAGATCGCGTTAGACCAGATGCGGTTCACAAGAACAAGGCTTAAAGCCAACTCAAGAGTCATGGTTATGGGACGCAGCCACCTCAATCCGCATCACTTATTGACCGACCAAGAATTGAACCTTAAACTATGTTCGCATAATTTGAACAACATTAAGATTGCCAAAATTACAAATACTTAAATCGAATTAAAGCTGATGCTGCTTCTCGCACCCAGCCCTGCTTCGACCCAAGAACCGACCGCCAAATCCAAATACTTACTAAATTTTTATTAAAGGAATTATTCATGGAAAAGCAAAAGTACAAACTCCGACATATCGCGCTGTCCGTTCGAGATGTTGCAAAAACACAGAAATTTCTCGAAGACGCATTCGGCATGACAAAGGCAGGCGATGCTCAAAACGGCGTCTACATGACCGACGGGACCATTAATATCGCCGTTTTAAACAAAAAAGGTAACGCGCCAGGAATCGAAACCGGAAAAGAGTTTTATGGAGTAATGCACTTCGGTATGTGGGTCGATGATCTCGCTCAGGCTGAAGAACAGGTCAAGGCTGCGGGAGCAACCCATTTCCAGGGGCGCGCGCCGAACACACCCAACAGCTTCTATGAAGTGAAGTATCGGGACCATGACGGCATTGTCTTTGATATAACCGCGAGCGGATGGCGTGGCGCAGTAAAAAACGTGAAGCCTGCGGAATAAACTGATGACCAACCTCAATAAGCCAGTAGTGATCATTGGCGCCGGCCCCGTAGGCATTTGCCTGGCTTTATATCTGGCTCAGAAAGACATACGTTCGATCATGATCGAACGGCTTGATCCCCAGACTTTTCTTGATCAGGAACCCCGAGCGGGCAGCATCCATCCCGCTACACTTGAAATGCTCGATGACCTTGGACTTTACGAGCGCATGGAACGAAGGGGCCTGATTGCACCAACCGTTCAGTATTGGGATCGCGAAACAGACTCGATGTTTGCGGAATTTGATCATGCCGTCCTTAAAAACGACACCCGCTTCCCTTACGTTCTGCAATGCGAACGAACCAAGATAATTGATGAAGCAATGCAGGTTCTTCGC
>CANHZX010000234.1 GCA_947465215.1 Betaproteobacteria bacterium
AAATGGGCCGCCTGCAGGAACGTATTACTTCGACCAAGGTCGGTTCGATCACCTCGATCCAGGCCGTGTACGTCCCTGCCGATGACTTGACCGATCCGTCGCCCGCTACCACCTTCGGTCACCTGGATTCAACCGTCGTGCTGTCGCGTGACATCGCCTCGCTGGGTATTTACCCCGCCGTGGATCCGCTCGATTCGACCTCGCGCCAGCTGGATCCGCACGTCGTTGGTGAAGAGCACTACAACACCGCACGCGCCGTGCAGGCGACGCTGCAGCGTTACAAGGAACTGCGCGACATCATCGCGATTCTGGGCATGGACGAGCTGTCGCCGGAAGACAAACTGGCCGTGTCCCGCGCACGGAAAATTCAGCGCTTCCTGTCGCAGCCGTTCAGCGTCGCCGAGGTATTCACCGGCTCGCCCGGCAAGTATGTGTCGCTGAAAGACACGATCAAGGGTTTCAAGATGATCGTCAGCGGCGAATGCGATGCGCTGCCCGAGCAGGCCTTCTACATGGTCGGCGGTATCGAAGAAGCCTTCGAGAAAGCCAAGACGCTGCAATAAGGCGTATCCGATATGACAACCCCTACCATGCACGTCGATGTCGTCAGCGCGGAAGAGCAGATCTATTCCGGCGAAGCTGAATTTGTCGTGCTGCCCGGTGAGGCCGGCGAGCTGGGTATTTATCCCCGGCACACGCCGCTGATTACGCGGATCAAGCCGGGCGAAGTCCGGATCAAACCCGCTGACGGCGGTGCTGAAGAATTCATCTTCGTCGCCGGCGGTGTGCTCGAAGTCCAGCCCAAAGGCGTAACCGTACTGGCAGACACCGCCATCCGTGGCACCGACCTCGACGAAGCTAAGGCGACCGAAGCGCTCAAGCAGGCCGAGGAAGCCCGCAAGAATGCCCAGGGCAAGCAGGAAGTCGCAACCGTCGAGGCTGAACTGGCCATGCTCGGTGCGCAACTGGCTTCAATCCGCAAGCTGCGCGGAAAACGCTGATTCCGGCAACGGCTTGAAAAAAGGCAGCTTCGGCTGCCTTTTTGTTTGCGAGCCCCCTCAGCATGATGCGCAGCGCCATGCGATAATTTTCCCATGCGCTTCCAAGTCGTGATTCTGGCCGCAGGCCAGGGCAAACGGATGAACTCCGATCTGCCCAAGGTGCTGCATCCTCTCGCCGGCAAACCGCTGCTCGGTCATGTTGTCGATACCGCGCGTGAACTGGCCTCCGAACATATCTGCGTGGTGCACGGCCACGGCGGCGAACAGGTGAAAACCGCGCTGACCGGCGACGATCTGGCCTTTGCTCTGCAGGCGCCGCAACTTGGTACGGGACACGCACTGCAGCAGGCCTTGCCGCATCTGACCAAGGCGCCGGTAACACTGGTGCTCTACGGCGATGTGCCGCTGGTGCGCGCAGCGACACTGCGCACGCTGCTCGAAGCCGCAGGCAAAGGCGCTGCGGTACTGACCGCCGTGCTGGATGATCCAACCGGTTATGGCCGCATCCTGCGCAACAAGGCAGGTCGGGTCACGGGAATTGTTGAGCAGAAGGATGCTACTGCGATACAGCGCCGCATCCGTGAAATCAATACCGGCATCATGGCGCTGCCCACGGCGAAACTGGCGCAGTGGCTGCCCAAACTGCAGAACCGTAACGCACAGAAAGAGTATTACCTGACCGACGTCATCGCGCTGGCGGTCAAGGATCGTCTGCCGGTGACCGGTGTTCAGGCCGAGGACGCCGGCGAGACCGAAGGTGTCAACAGTCGCGTGCAGCTGGCGCGTCTGGAACGCGCTTATCAACAACGGCTTGCGGCGCAGTTGCTGGAAGCCGGAGTGACGCTGGTCGATCCGGAGCGGTTTGACCAGCGCGGCACCCTGCAATGCGGTCGCGATGTACAGATCGACGTCAATTGCGTGTTTGAAGGTGCGGTGAGTCTTGCCGATGGCGTCAGCATCGGTGCGAATTGCGTGATCAAGGATGTTGCGATCGCTGCCGGCACGCGCATCGAACCGTTCTGCCATCTCGATGGTGCACAGATCGGCGCCGGCTGCCGCATCGGACCTTACGCGCGGATCCGGCCTGGCTCCACACTGGCCGCCGAAGTGCATATCGGCAACTTTGTCGAGGTCAAGGCCAGTGCCATCGGTAACGGCTCCAAGGCAAATCATTTGTCCTACGTTGGCGATTCTTCCGTCGGCCGCAACGTCAACATCGGCGCCGGCACTATCACCTGCAATTACGACGGCGCGAACAAGCACCGCACGGTAATTGAAGACGATGTGCACATCGGCTCGGATGTGCAGTTGGTGGCGCCGGTTCGCGTTGCACGTGGCGTGACGGTGGGTGCCGGCACGACGGTCTGGAAAGATTCGCCCGAGGGCGGGCTGATCATCAATCCGAAATCGCAGGAACATCGCTCCGGCTGGCAGCGGCCGCGCAAGACGAAAAAATGAAGGGACTCCACTAGCCATGTGCGGCATTGTCGGCGCCATCGCCGGTCGGGACATCGTTCCGGTATTGATTGAAGGCCTCAAACGCCTTGAGTACCGCGGTTACGATTCAGCGGGCATCGCTGTTACCAACGGCCACAAGCTGCAGCGCGTACGCAGCACCGGCCGCGTTGCCGAGCTCGAACGCATTGCACAGACCAGCGACGTCACCGGCCGGATCGGCATCGCGCATACCCGCTGGGCGACACACGGTGCACCTTCCGAAAAGAACGCTCATCCCCATATCTCGGGCGGCGTATCCGTGGTGCACAACGGCATCATCGAGAACCATGAGGAGATGCGCGACAAGCTGCGCGGCCTCGGTTACACCTTTGTTTCGGATACCGACACCGAAGTCATCGCCCACCTGGTTCACTGGCATTTGAAAGCCTGCGGTGATCTGTTCGAAGCCGTGCGTCTCAGCCTGGGTGAACTGATCGGCGCCTACGCCATTGCCGTGATCAACGAAGCGGATGATCAGCGTCTGGTAGTGGCGCGCATGGGTGCACCTTTGTTGCTCGGTCTCGGCACCGGCCAGAATTTCGCAGCATCGGATGCCTCGGCGCTGGTGCAGGTTACGCAACGCATCGTCTATCTTGAAGAAGGCGACTGCGCGGAACTGGCGCGGGACCACATCCGCATCGTCGATATCAAGGGTCAACCGGTTCAGCGCGTGGAACAGTTATCGCAACTGACCGCGGCTGCTGTCGAGCTCGGTCATTACAAGCATTACATGCAAAAGGAAATCTTCGAACAGCCGATGGCGGTTGCCAACACGCTGGAGATGGTGACCAATGCCCGTGCCATCGTGCCACAGCTATTCGGTGTCGGGGCCGAAGAAATATTAAATAAAATCAATGGTATAGTAATACTTGCCTGCGGCACTAGTTATCACGCCGGTATGGTCGCGCGATACTGGATTGAATCCCTTGCCGGAATTCCCTGCGATGTCGAGATTGCCAGTGAGTACCGTTATCGCGAGCCGTACAACAATCCCGATGCACTGGTGGTGACGATTTCGCAGTCGGGTGAAACAGCGGATACCCTGGCTGCTCTGCAGTACGCCAAATTGCGCGGCCATCGCTACAGCCTTTCCATTTGCAACGTCCCGGAGTCGGCGCTGGTGCGCGCCTCAGACCTGTGCTTCCTGACGCGGGCGGGTCCGGAGATCGGTGTTGCTTCGACCAAAGCATTTACGACCCAACTCGCGGCGCTGGTGCTGCTGACCATGGCACTGGCGAAACAGCGTGGTCGCCTGACGCCGGAGAAGGAGACCGAGCTACTGCATGCGCTGCGCCACCTGCCTTCCGCGTTGACCCGCGTGCTGCAAGCGGAACCGGCGATCGCCAAATGGGCGGAAACCTTCACCCATAAAGAACACATGCTCTTCCTCGGCCGCGGCATCCATTATCCGATTGCGATGGAAGGCGCGCTGAAGCTGAAGGAAATCACCTACATCCACGCAGAAGCCTATGCCGCAGGCGAACTGAAACATGGCCCGCTGGCCTTGGTTGACCGCAACATGCCGGTGGTCGCTGTAGCGCCGAAAGACGCGCTGCTGGAGAAACTCAAATCCAATCTGCAGGAAGTGCGTGCGCGCGGCGGCGAACTTTATGTGCTGGCCGATCAGGACACGCGCATTGAAGCCAGCGAAGGCGTGCACGTGATTCATCTCGCTGATCACGCCGGTCTGCTGTCACCCATCCTGCATACGATACCGCTGCAACTGCTCGCCTATCACACGGCGCTGCATCGCGGCACGGATGTCGACAAGCCGCGCAACCTCGCCAAGTCGGTGACAGTGGAGTAATTGCGCTTCCACCGGTCCGGTGGAATGAATAACGATTGATGTAAATA
>CANHZX010000235.1 GCA_947465215.1 Betaproteobacteria bacterium
CCAGTCGAGCATTTCCCCGGCGCAGAACACGCCGGGCAGTTTTTTGACCATCAGTTGTTCATCCAGCGCTTCGAAGGGAACGCCACCAGCGCTGCTGATGGCCTCATCGATTGGCCGCGCGGCGGTCAGAGTCAGCGGCAATGATTTAATGGCTGCTACCAGTTTTTGTGCATCGTTCATTTCCGCAGCCGTCAATGCTTCGCGCAGCAAACCGGCCTTGATGCCTTTCAGGCCGAGGCGGCTATGCAGATGCGTGGTCAGCGAACGTGATCCGCGCGGATGCGAAACCTCTGCTAAAACCCGCGCGGGATCATGATCAGGCAGCAGATCGAGATGCAGCGTTACATGACCCTGTGTCGCGATGGTGTCGCGCAGCGGCGCCGACAGCGCGTAGATCAGGCTGCCTTCGACACCATAGTTGCTAACTACGAATTCGCCGTTGCGCTGATGAGTCACGCCTTTGGCATCGGTGAAGGATGCGAGCACGGCTTTCAGCGGTTGCCCGGCGTAACGTTCACGCAGATGCGCGCTCCACGCAACTTCAAAACCACAGTTGGCCGGTCGTAACGGCGCGACCGGTACACCGCGCGCTTCGAACAGCGGCACCCACGCCCCATCGGAACCCAGCCGCGCCCAACTGCCGCCGCCCAAGGCGAATAGGGTGCAGCTTGTTGCGACGGCGGCCTCGCCCTGCGGCGTTGAAAAAACCAGCGCGCCGTCCGCGTTCCAGCCGGTCCAGCGGTGGCGGGCATGAATGCGCAGTCCCTCGCCGCGAAGGCGGTGCAGCCAGGCGCGCAACAGCGGAGCCGCTTTCATTTCCTTCGGGAAAACGCGCTGTGAAGTTCCGACAAAAGTCTCGACACCGAGGCCGTGTACCCAATCCTGTAATTGTGTAGCACCGAATTCATTCAACAGGGATTCGAGTGCAGATCTGCGGGTGCCATAGCGGATCAGAAATTTTTCCGGAGGCTCGGCATGGGTAATGTTCAGACCACCCTTGCCGGCGAGCAGGAATTTGCGGCCGACGGAGGGCATGGCATCGTAGAGATCGACGGTCATGCCGCCGGCGAGCAGGACTTCGGCGGCCATCAGGCCGGCAGGACCGCCGCCGATCACGACCGCCATGGGGGCGTTTATAACCACTTGGCCTTGCGGAAGCGGTAGAACAGATAACCGTCGATGATCGCCATCGCCGCCAGCGACAACGGGTAGCCCCATTGCCAGCGCAGCTCCGGCATGTGATCGAAGTTCATGCCGTAAATGCCGGCGATCAGCGTCGGCACGGCTACAAGCGCGGCGTAACCCGCCAGGCGTTTGGTGACTTCGTTTTCCTGCAGCGTGATCAGCGATAGATTGACCGAGATCGCGGTGGTGATCATGTCTCGCGCGGCGTCAATGCTCTGGTTGATGCGTCCGAGATGGTCCGACACGTCACGGAAATAATCGCCGAGGCCGGTACACAGATGCGGCACGCGGCCCCCGTGCAGCTTGCCCACGGCTTCCAGCAGTGGTGCTGTGGCGTGCTTGAGTGTGACCAGATCCTGTTTGATGCCGTAGAGCGCCTCGATGTTGGCTCTGGGCGAGGTGCCGGCAAAGATGCGGTCCTCGATGTTTTCGAGCTGGGTTTCGATGCTGTCGAGAATCGGGAAGTAGCGGTCGACCACCGCGTCCATCAGCGCGTAGAGAATATAGCCAGTACCGTGTTGCAGCAGTTCTGGTTCGCGTTCGCAGCGCGCCCGTACATCCGCGAAATTGCGATCGCTGCGGCTGCGCACCGATAGCACGTAATTTTTTGCGACAAAAACCTCGACCTCACCGACGCGCAACTCGTCGCCATCGGGTTCGATCATGTGCATCACGAAAAACAGCGAGTCGCCGTATTCCTCGAATTTGGGTCGTTGATGACCGTGGCGCGCATCTTCAATCGCCAGCGGGTGCAGCTTGAATTCTTCTTCAAGCAGATCAAGCTCATGCGGTTCGGGGTCGCGCACCGCGACCCAGACGATGCAGTCGTTGCGATCGAGGTACGTACTGATTTCATCGCGGGTGATGTCCGCGATTTTTTTACCGTCCCGATATGCAACGCTGTTCACCAGCATGACTGTTCTCCCTCGCGCCGATGATAACGCAGCGGGAGCGGATTGACCCGCCTCCGCTCAGGCCAGCCAGGGCCGCTGGGCGTGATAATCGTGCTCGAAGCTCTCGATGGCCGGTGTGTTTTCCAGCACCAGGCCGATGTCGTCCAGCCCCTTGAGCAGGCGTTCCTTGTAGACCGGGTCAATGGTGAAGGGATGGACGGTGCCCTCGGTATCAGTGACGGTCTGCGCCGGGAGGTCAATCGCCAGCGTGGCGCCGGGTTTGGCGCGCAACTGGTCGCGCAGCCCGCGGCAGATTTCCTCGGGCAGCATCACCGGCAGCATGCCGTTCTGCAGTTCGTTGGCGTAATGGATGTCGCCGAAAGAAGGGGCGATCACCGCGCGGATGCCGTAGTCGAGCAGTGCGTAAACCGCACCCTCTCGCGACGAACCGCAGCCGAAATTAGCGCCGGCGACGAGGATGCCCGCCTTGCGGTAAGCCGGCTGGTTGAGCACGAAATCGGGCTTTTCCCGGCCGTCGTTGTCAAAACGCATGTCGTGGAACAGATAAGGGTCGTAGCCTGCCTTGTCGCTGCGCAGTTTGCGCAGGAAACGCACGGGAATCACGCGGTCGGTGTCGATATTTGCCATCTCGATGGGGGCGGCGACTGCGGTCAGTGTGGTGAACGGTTTCATGAGAGTCGATTTTTCCAAAAATATGACGGCCTCGTCAGAGGCATGTTTTTGTCATTATTCAAGAAGGATTCAATGTTTCCCCGGGGCAAGCGTGCGTACGTCGGTAACGCGGCCGGTGACGATGGCAGCGGCGGTCATCGCCGGGCTCATCAGGTGGGTGCGCGCACCCTTGCCCTGGCGGCCCTCGAAATTGCGGTTGGAGGTGGAGGCGCTGCGCATGCCCGGCGGCACCTTGTCACCGTTCATTGCCGCGCAGCTGGAGCAGCCGGAGGCGCGCCATTCAACGCCGGCGTCGAGGAAGATCCTGTCCAGTCCTTCAGCCTCGGCCTGGCGTTTCAGCGCCGTCGAGCCTGGCGACACCCAGGCTTGAATGACTGCTTTGCGACCCTTCAGCACTGCAGCGGCTGCGCGCAGGTCTTCAATGCGGCCATTGGTGCAGCTGCCGATGAAGGCACGGTCGAACTTGATGTCGGTCAGTGCCATGCCGGGTTTGAGATCCATATAAGCCAGCGCCTGTTCGGCATGCGCGCGCTGGTTGGCGTCGCCCAGTGATTTCGGATCGGGGATGCGGCCGCTGACCGGCAGTGCTTCTTCGGGGCTGGTGCCCCAGGTCAGCATCGGTTCGAGTTTTGCGCCATCGAGCGTGACTTCGCGGTCGAATTGAGCGCCATCATCCGAGGGCAGGGTGCGCCATTGCGCCAGCGCGCGATCCCAATCGGCGCCCTTGGGCGAGAACTCGCGGCCGTGCAGGTATTCATAAACCTTGTCGTCGGGGGCAATCATGCCGGCGCGTCCGCCGGCTTCGATCGCCATATTGCACACGGTCAGCCGCCCTTCGACTGTCAGGCTGCTGATCGCCGATCCGGCGAATTCGATGACATGCCCGGTGGCACCGGCTGTACCGATTTTGGCGATGATCGCCAGCACCACGTCCTTGCCGGTGACGCCCGGCGCGAGCTGGCCGTTGACGACTATGCGCAGGGTTTTCGGCCGTTTCAGCCACAGGCACTGCGTGGCGAGGATCTGTTTAAGCTGCGAGGCGCCGGTGCCGAAGGCGTATGCACCCAGCGCGCCGTGCGTTGATGTATGCGAATCACCGCAGGTGACGGTCAGTCCGGGCTGGGTGAGACCGAGCTCGGGTCCGATGACATGGACGATGCCCTGACGTTCGTCATCGATGCCGTAATGGGCGATATCGTTGACGCGGCAGTTTTCCTCGAGCAGCCGTATCATGTTGCGCGCATCGGCATCTTCTGCGGCTTCGACACCGCGTTCGCGGCCGACGGTCGGCACATAGTGATCGGCCACGGCGAAGTTCTGCCGCGGCTTGCGCACCTTGCGGCCTTCCTTGGCCAGTGCGCCGAAGGCATGAAAAGAGCCTTCATGTACAAAGTTGCGGTCGATGTGCAGCAGCGCGTCACCACCCGGTTTTTCCAGGATGACGTGGCTGTTCCAGATTTTTTCGAACATCGTTAATGCCATTGCAGTGTCCTTATTTAACGCATTAAATGTTACCGCCCCTTCGCGATGCCTTCGCGGCGCGGATCCGCGCCGCCCTGCCAACCCTTGCCATCC
>CANHZX010000236.1 GCA_947465215.1 Betaproteobacteria bacterium
AGGCGCTTCCGATGGCGCCGGCGATTTGCGACTCGACGTAATGCACCAGTACGGCGTTCGCAGTCAGTTGATCGGCGCTGTTGATGCCCTGGCTGCGAGCATAAGCAGCAAATGATTCGCTGGCGCGTTCAGGTCCGATAAACCTGCCGAGCAGGGTCTGCAGGTCCGCTACCGTCGCGCTGCCGCGCCAGAAGCGCGAGCCGCTGCCGGCAGCGACGTGACTCAGTACGTCGACAAACAGATTTGCCTGGCTGTGCTCTGTTGCAGTCGGTCGCCGCCAAAGCGACACGCTGACATACAGTCCAATGTTGACGAGCATGCTCCAGAAGAGGCAGTGCGATATTTCGTCCATGCCCTGCAGACCGAACAGTTGCTGCGGTTTGAGCAGATCGATGCCGAGAATGCCTTCAGTGAGGAAGGTGATCGGCAGCCATCCGGATTTGGCAAAGGATGGCAGCAGCAGCGAATACAACCAGATCAGGAAGCCAGCGCTCAATCCAGACAGCGCGCCAAGACGTGTGCCGCCTTTCCAAAACAGGCCGCCGAGCATGGCCGGCGCAAACTGCGCGACGGCCGAGAACGAGATCAATCCGATGGATACCAGGGCATAGGCTTCACCGGCAAGATAGAAATAAACATAGCCCAGTACTAGAACGAACACGATGGCGGCGCGGCGGATGCCGATCAGCAGATTGGACAGGTCGGCGCGTTCGGTCAGTCGCAGTGCTTTCAGGCGCAGCAGGATGGGCATGACCAGATCATTGCAGACCATAGTTGACAAGGCGATGGTTTCGACAATGACCATGCCGGTGGATGCGGAGAGGCCGCCGACAAAGGCGAGCAGGGCCAGCCAGGTTCTGTTCTCCGACAGCGGCAGTGTCAGCACGAAGGTGTCCGCATCCACAGTACCTGCCGGGAAATGCATCATGCCGCCGAGCGCAATGGGCAACACGAAAATGTTGATCGCCAGCAGATACAACGGGAACAGCCATATGGCTTTGTTGAGATGGCGTTCATTGACGTTTTCAACAACGGCGACCTGGAACTGTCGTGGCAGCAGGATGATGGCCAACATCGACAGAATGGTCAGCGAAGCCCATGTCATGTAGTTGCCGGCGGCGCCACCCTGCACCAGCAGGGCATTGAGTTCTGGCACTGCTGCCGCCTTGCTAAACAGATCATCAAAACCGTCGAACATGCCGAAGGTCACGAAAATCCCGACCGCGATAAACGCCACCAGTTTGACGATGGATTCGAAGGCGATGGCCGCCACAAGGCCCTCGTGCCGCTCCGTCGCGTCAAGATGTCGGGTGCCGAACAGGATGGTGAACACCGCGAGCAGCATAGCAACGTAAAAAGTGTTGTCCTGCAGGAAAGGCAGGGCTTCAGGAGCTGCAGAAATCAGGTTGTTCGGATACTGCAGGATGGTCGAGAAGCTGGCCGAGATGGCTTTCAGCTGAAGGGCGATGTAGGGCACGATGCCGAGGACGGCAATGATGGTGACCAGTCCGCCCAGCACATGGCTTTTACCGTAGCGCGAGGCAATGAAGTCGGCAATCGACGTAATCCGGTGGACCTTGCTGATGCGCACCATTTTCAGCAGCACATACCACCACAGCGCGGCCATCAATGTCGGGCCGAGGTAGATCGGCAGGAATCCGATGCCGCTGGTCGCGGCGCGCCCGACACTGCCGTAAAAAGTCCAGGACGTGCAGTACACCGCCAGCGACAGAGTATAGATATAGGGGTTGGCGATGATGCTGCGGCCGGCGTCGGCGCGTTTGTCGCCGTAGTGGGCAATGGCGAACAGCAGGCCGACGTAGACGAAGGAAATGACAACGATCAGTGCACCGGTCAGCATGTCACTGGTCCCGACGTTCGACGATCAACGCCATCGCCGCAATCAGCACGGACCAGGCGGCAAAGAGATAGACATATACCAGCGGGATGCCCCAGATCCGCGTGTCACCGGTGAACAGTGACAGCAGTGGATAGTTGAACAGCAGGCAGCCCAGTAGGAACAGCGCCACGAGGCGCTGTCCCTTAAGGTTTGGTCTGATCATTGCGGCGGCTGCCGCCCGCCGGACATGGCGGGGCTTATTTCTGCGGCTGCTTCAACTGCTCCAGGATCGCCGGGTTTTCAAGCGTGGAGACGTCCTGGGTAATTTCTTCGTCCTTGGCGATGGAACGCAGCAGGCGGCGCATGATTTTTCCGGAACGTGTCTTCGGCAGGTTTTCGCCAAAGCGGATGTCCTTGGGTTTGGCAATCGGTCCGATTTCCTTGCTGACCCAGTCCTGCAGTTCCTTGACCATTTTCTTCGCCGCTTCGCCTTCGGGACGAGCTTGTTTGAGAACGACGAAGGCGACGACTGCTTCGCCGGTCAGATCATCGGGACGTCCCACCACGGCTGCTTCGGCAACCAGCGCGCTGTTGGCAACCAGCGCCGACTCGATTTCCATGGTGCCGAGACGATGACCGGAAACGTTCAGCACATCATCAATCCGGCCCATGATGCGGATGTAACCGTCTTCGTCGTAGGTGGCGCCGTCGCCGGCGAGGTAGTACTTGCCGTCGAAGTCTTCGGGGAAATAAGTTTTCTTGAAGCGCTCGGGGTCACCCCAGATCGTGCGCAGCATCGACGGCCAGGGCTTTTTGATGACAAGGATGCCGCCCTTGCCCTTGCCGACGGAATGGCCGGTTTCATCGACGATGTCGGCAATGATGCCGGGCAGAGGCAGGGTTGCTGAACCGGGTTTTGTTGGTGTCGCACCGGGGAGCGGGGTAATCATGTGGCCGCCGGTTTCGGTCTGCCACCAGGTATCGACAATGGGGCAGCGGGTCCCGCCGACCGTCTCGTGGTACCACATCCAGGCTTCCGGATTGATCGGCTCGCCGACCGTGCCAAGAATGCGCAGGCTCGACAGATCGTATTTCTTCGGTAAATCTCCCCCGGCCTTGATCAGAGAACGTATAGCCGTGGGCGCGGTGTAAAACACCGTGACCTTGTGATCCTGGATGGTTTTCCAGAAGCGGCCAGCGTCCGGGTAGGTCGGAACACCTTCAAAAACAATTTCAGTGCCGCCGCAGGCCAGCGGGCCGTAGCAGACATAGGAGTGGCCGGTCACCCAGCCCACATCGGCTGTGCACCAGAACACATCCGTGGGCTTGTGATCGAAGGTCCATTTCATCGTCAGAATGGTCCACAGCAGATAGCCGCCGGTGGAGTGCTGGATGCCTTTGGGTTGGCCGGTCGAGCCCGAGGTGTAGAGAATGAACAGCGGATGCTCGGCATCAACCCATTCCGGTTCGCAGTGTTCAGGCTGATCCTTGACCAGATCGTGAAGCCATACGTCCAGTTTAGGATTCCAGTTCACCGCAGCGCCCGTACGCTTGTAGGTAACGACGGATTTGATGGTGTCGCAGCCGCCGAGGGCAAGCGCATCGTCAACGGCAACTTTCAGCGCAATGGCTTTCCCGCCGCGCATCTGTTCGTCAGCGGTCAGCACGGCAACTGCGCCGGCATCGATGATGCGTTCATGAAGGCTCTTCGCCGAGAATCCACCGAATACCACGGAGTGGATGGCTCCAATCCGGGCACAGGCCTGCATGGCGACGATGGCTTCGATCGACATGGGCATGTAGATGATGACGCGGTCGCCCTTTTTGATGCCCAGGGACTTCAGGCCGTTGGCCATCTTGCAGGTACGGGTGTAAAGGTCTTTGTAGGTGGCTTTGGTGATTTTGCCGTCGTCAGCCTCAAAGATGATCGCGGTTTTGTCCGGCTGCGTCTGCAGATGGCGGTCGAGACAGTTGTAGGATGCGTTCAGCGTGCCGTCGGCGAACCAGCGGAAGAAGGGCGGTTTGCTGTCATCCAGTGTCTGCGTGAAAGGTTTTTTCCAAATGACATGTTCTCTTGCCAGTTTGGCCCAGAAACCGGTGTAATCCTTTTCCGCTTCTGCGCACATGGCGCGATAGGCATCCATGCCGGAAATATTTGCCTGAGCGACGAGTTTCGCGTCTGGCGGAAATACACGGTGCTCTTGCAGGACGGATTCAATGGTTCCGGACGTCGTGGTC
Source organism: Betaproteobacteria bacterium (assembly GCA_947465215.1). Classification (GTDB taxonomy): domain Bacteria; phylum Pseudomonadota; class Gammaproteobacteria; order Burkholderiales; family SG8-41. Next base: position 4,079 of record CANHZX010000236.1, read on the forward strand.
GACATGCTGCTCCTCCGCAGGTTCTGTGAACGTATTGTGTTCGCTGGCGCGCCTGTTCCGTGACCATGTCACGGGTCTTGCAGCCCGTTGCGATATAAGGCTTAATAAAATCATTATCGTGGTGTCTTGTAAAGACGGTGTGCGGCCGGAATGATGGCAAAAAGCCGTTTTAACGTGCATACTTACGACTTTCTTACGGCGGGCCTCCCCGCATCGCATGGTAGTGAACCTGGTCAGGTCCGGAAGGAAGCAGCCAC
>CANHZX010000237.1 GCA_947465215.1 Betaproteobacteria bacterium
AAAGTAGTAAACCATTGTTTTTATTTACTATTTTCCTTTGGCCCCGATATTGCTATTCAGCAGCAGCACCTGCAGCCAATCCCGTTCATGCAGGCGCCACCCACATCAGGAGATTCCATGCTCAATCGAGACAGTTTTTTCAAAAAGAACGATGACACCGCCCGCCGGGCCGTCAATGTCACTCCCGCACTGAGCAATTCCGCCCCGCCCAATGACAACAATGCACGCGTCACTGCCGGCGCAGTCCCGCACCCCGAAACACTCCCCTCACCCGAACGCGCCAAACCCGCGCAAACCAGCGGCAGCCGGCTGATCGTCGGACCGGACATCAAGCTCAAGGGCGTCGAAATCACGGATTGCGACACTCTGGTCGTTGAAGGCACTGTAGAAGCCTCAATGGACAGCCGTGTCGTGCAGATCGCCAAGCAAGGTGTGTTCAAAGGCACCGTGAGCATCGACATCGCAGAAATCCATGGCCATTTCGAAGGTGAATTGACCGCTCGCGAACAGCTGATCATTCATGCGACAGGCCGCGTATCGGGAAAAATCCGCTACGGCAAAATCCAGATCGAGGAAGGCGGCGAGCTGGCCGGCGACATCGCCAAGACCGACAGCAAAACCGAAAAAGCGGATACGAGGCTGCTGCGCGCCGCACAACCGGCCTTCAAGACCGCGAACTCGGATTAAATCATCCCGGCCAGCGCTAAGGTATGGCCGATGCAGCCCCTGAACCCGCCGCCGCGAACTCGGCAAGGATCAGATCATTAAGATCGCGCGGAATTGGCGCCACGCGCGCCTTCAGCAACTGCATCAGCTGATTGCGTTCCTCGGCCGGCAGGCGCTCGTACTCGGCGCGCGCATCCAAGGCGATCGCACGCTTCTCGGCTGTCGTCAGCGCCGCGAGGCGCTCATGCGCGCTGCGTACCGCCGACGCGTGCTGCGCCAGTTCCTCAATGATCAGCGGCTTCGCCGCGACATTGCGCGGATCGGCAAGCATGTTCATCAGACTGTCGTAAACCTCGGCACGCTGCCTGGAAGTCAGATGAACAAAACCGGCATCAATCAATGACCGCAGCTGGGCTTCATTAACGCCATAAACACCGGCCAGCGCCGACGACGGTGATGGTTTACGGGGTGGCGACTGCGCGTTGTCCACCGCAGCCTCGATCGCAGAAGTCGCCATCTGGTCGCGCAGCATTTTCAGCAAGTAGAGCGTGATCGGCTCCGCTGCATGCGTAGAACCCGCCACCAACAGCAGTGTGACGAAAACCGCTCGCAAAAAGCGCTGCAGCGTGAACATGAATGAAGGGGCCCGCGAACAAAGGCCGGACACAAAGGGGCATTCATGTAACGGCCGGAGCCGACACCCTGTCAAGGCAATACCGCCGCAGACGGCTGACCGCCACCGGCAAAAATCAGCAACCATCTGTTTTTATTAATAAAAATGCCGCGGCAAAATTTCTGCCGCGGCATTGGATACTGCAAACCGGCCACCGGAATCAGCGTCGCCGGAAATCCTCCACCGACTTCGCCAGACGGCCATCTGCAGTTTTCAGCGCACGCGTGACCGGCAAGGTCGCGCCAAACGTCGGCACAAACGCCGAATGTTTTCCAGCGCCGCCGATGACGGCCAGCAGAATGTCTTCCGGTTTCTGCACCGCATACATCAGATCTTCAGACTTGGGATTGGCCAGACGGTCCTTGAAGGTAACCTTGATGCGCCGCTCGATATTGTCTTTGGAGAAGCGGCCGACCGGCAGCGTCGCATGCTGATACAGGAAACGTTTCGCTTCCGCTTTGGAAAACTGCGCAGCGACAGCCTTGGCATGCTCCGGCGCCATGATCACCAGCGGCTGCGCCTTGTAATACACATCGTTCGAACCCGTGGTGCACATCGTGCCGGCAATGGTGGTCAGCACGCCCTCGCCGTCGAGACTTTCATGATCATTGACGTTATGCAGACACTCCGCACCGATCACCGTCACCGCGCTGGCCTCGCGCGGCAGGCCGCGCTCGACGTGCAGCGGCTCCCAGGGATTTTCCGCCTCGTTCTCCGCAACCAGATAACTGTATTTCGCCGGCGAGCCGAAGGTCGACATGTCGCCGAGCGCCGGAATCGCACCGCCGATGTTGAGCAATGCCAGACGGATAGCTCGCCCGATGGTGGCGTTTGCACGGTGTCCGGGACCAAATGCATTGTGGCCGCCGTTGACGTTGAGCTCTTTCGCTACCGGACCGTTGACGATCACCAGCGGCGCACACAAATGCGTCGTCGCCTGCACGCCATACAGGTTCAGCGGCTCCTCGCACATCGCTTCGATGGCCAGCATGTACAGCGGGAAATAACGCGGTTCGCAGCCGGCCATCACTGCATTAGCGGCAAGACGCAACGGTGTCGCCTCACCCCAGCGCGGCGGGATTTTGGCAATCGGCTGATCCCAGGGACGGTCGCAGTATTCCAGCATGGCCGCAACACGCTCCTCAGTCGGCGGCACCACAGGCAGGCCGTCACCCCAGCCTTTTTCCATGACCATCGCATTGACAGCATCAAAGTCGCCGTCGGCCTCGATGCTCATGCCCGGCGCCTGCAGCATCTGCGCTAGGTTGCTCATTGCGAATTCTCCTTCAGCAGTTTCACGAATTGCGGCACTGCATGGTCGGCGCGCGCCTTGACCTGCTCGATGGCGAGGCCGCCTAGCGGGTGCGGGATCTCGATCAGGGGCAGATCAGGAACGCCGAATACTCGCGCCTGTGACTGCCCCAGCTTGAGGAAGGGACCGGAAACAATGACCGCAGCGGTCAAACCGCGCTTACGCAGGGTCGACATGTCGTGGACACTCCACGACGTGCACGACCCTCAATCACCCATTGCGGAAAGGACGTAATCTGATTCCGCAGCAAGTTGATCAAGAATCGCAGCGGGTGCCGGCAGGCTGACACTGTCTTTGCGCAAAGCCACGACCGAGGCCACCGGCAGCAGCGCCTTGACGCCCTCGACGATGAAGCGCAGCAAATGGTCGGCATTGCCCTTGCTGTTGTCGAGAATGCCCAGGCGGATGCCGCCCTTGGCGACAGCACGCGTCTGCGTCACTGCGACAGCTTGCGGCGACGGCGCTTCCGGAATTACCAAACGGATTTTCTGAACCATATGAACTCCCAATGCTGGATACTAAAGATTCTGCTTTTACCGAAAACTACGGGCGAATCTAACCCATGAACCCTGTCGGGGCAATGCGATGAATCAGGGTTTGCATTGCCGCAGTCCAGATAACGGAAAATCCGAAACTGGGGTGCGCAGGACCTCCTCATCCAGCGGTTTTTTCCGGATACATGAAGCGCTCATCCCGCTTTGTTATGCTGGCGCTCACCGGTTTCGCAGCGCTCAGTGGCCCGCAGATACCAAAGGATAAAAACCGCATCATGAAAGAATTCCGCCTCATTCAAGTCGCCGACATTCATCTCGGCGCCGGACAGGAACACCATCTCGACAACTGGACCAAGGTGGTCGAGTGGATCATACGTGCACAACCGGATCAGGTTGTAGTCAACGGGGATTTGATCATGTCGGATCCTGACAACGACAGCGATCATGCCTTTGCGCGCGAACAGATCGCCAGACTGCCGGTACCCTGCCGCTGCCTGCCGGGCAACCACGATATCGGCGACAACATTGTTTCGGGGTATATGCCCAAGCGCATCGACGAGGCGCGCCGCGCCCGCTTCATCAGGCACTTCGGCGAGGAACGCTGGGCCTTCGATGCCGCAGGCTGGGGTTTTGTCGGCATCAATGCGCAACTGTTGGGCAGCAAGGGCCAGAACGCGGAAGCCGAACAATGGGACTGGCTGGAGAAGACGCTCGCCGGTTGGCAGGGACAGCCTATCGCACTGTTCATGCACAAGCCGCTGTTCCTGGATCACCCGACAGAACCCGACTACGAAGATCCGTGGACGCGCCAGTCCTGCATCGATTCAGTCAGCCGCGAACGGCTACTCGGGCTTTGCAAGCGCTCCGGTGTCCGCTTGATCAGTACCGGTCACAAGCACCAGACCCGTACCTTTTCGTTTGAAGGCATTTATTATCTGTGGGCGCCCTCCACCGCATGCGTCAACAGCGCACCAACCATGATCCACTGGGGAACGCGGGAAGTCGGCTTCTTCGATTTACGCTTCCGGCCGGACGGCCGTTTCGACCATCGCCTGATCGGACCAGACTTCCTGTTCCGCCACGAAAACTACATCCGCAAGCACAAGCCCGCAAAAAAGTAGGCGGCTGCCGGAAATAAAAAAGCCACCGCGAAGGTGGCTTTTTTATTTGT
>CANHZX010000238.1 GCA_947465215.1 Betaproteobacteria bacterium
ATAAGAATTTAAGGGGGTGGGGCTAATACCGGGAATCAGCGCCAAGGGTCGCGTTAGGTGGCCCGAATGTCGCAACATTGTGTACGGAACCGCACTGATCCTTCCTCAAACGCAAATTAAGCTTCAAATTTGCAAAAAACCATGTTTTTTCAATGTCTTGCGATTTACAAGATCCGTAAGTCGTTAACTAATTCTTCACAGGCTGAAGCGTAGCCTGACGCTTCAAATGACCGCAGATGACCTCGACAGCCTCGTGCAGCAATGCCGCCGGTCTCTACGAACCAGACCCGCATCACGTCTGATCGAACCTAACAAAACAGGCCTACCTACCGGATGAAGCGTTTTTCATTTACCGCCGGAACCGGCTTCACGACCAACTCGCTGATACTGACGGTTACGGCATTCCTGCTCTCCTTCAGCAACGGCTCCCTGGTCAGCCGGGTGCTGGAAATCTACCCGCTCAGCGCCGCTAACGCGCCTGCTGTGCTGTCGCTGGCCCTGACCATCGGCGGCGTAACCGTGATGGTACTCGGCCTGTTGTGTTTCAGTCGCAGTACAAAACCGGTATTAATCACGCTGCTGCTGCTGTCTTCTCTCGCCGCATACTTCATGGACAGCTACGGCGTCATCATCAGTGACGACATGCTGCACAACGTCGCGCACACCAACCCGGCAGAAGCGCGGGATCTGTTCAACATCAGGCTTCTGATTTATCTCGGGCTGCTGGGCATCGCACCGGCACTCGCCGTTGCCTGGATGCCGGTGCAATGGCGGGGCTGGCGCCAGGAATCCGTGGCGCGCCTGAAGCTTTTGGGCATCACACTGGCGCTGGTGATCGGCACCGTGCTGCTGTTCGGCAGCTTTTATGCGTCGTTTCTGCGCGAACACAAGGAACTGCGGCAGCGCGCGAATCCCGTCTACTTCATGAGTTCGGTCATCAAATTTGCCAGGCAGACTTTCGCTTCCACAGCCACCGGACCCATGATCGTAGTCGGCGGTGACGCCCTCATTCCGCAGACGGATCAGACCCGCGAGCTGGTGATCCTGGTCGTCGGAGAAACGGCGCGTGCGGATCATTTCTCATTGAACGGCTACGAGCGCGACACCAATCCGCGCTTACGGCAAATGAACGTATTCAGTTTTTCCAATTTCCAGGCCTGCGGTACATCCACAGCGGTGTCTGTGCCCTGCATGTTCATGCTCGACGGGGAAACCAAGAACACGCTGGAAATCAACAAGCAGGAAAACCTGCTGGATGTGCTGCAACGCAGCGGCGTCAATGTGCTGTGGCGTGACAATAATTCAGATTCAAAAGGCGTCGCCAGTCGCGTGCCGTTTGAAGATTTCCGTTCGCCGAAATTGAATACGGTCTGCGACTCGGAATGTCGTGACGAAGGCACGCTGATCGGCCTCCAGCAATACATCGACCTGCATCCGCGCGGCGACATCCTGATCGTGCTGCACCAGATGGGTAATCACGGCCCGGCTTACTACAAACGTTATCCGCCGGCCTTCGAGAAATTCAAGCCCGCCTGCCAGGAAAGCGACCTCAGCCGCTGCAGCCGCGAGGAAATCGTCAATGCCTACGATAACGCCATTCTCTATACCGATCACTTTCTCGCCAATGCCATCGAACTGCTGAAAAAAAATGACAGCCGGTTTGAGACCGGACTGTTTTATGTCAGCGATCACGGCGAATCGCTGGGTGAAAACGGGATGTATCTTCACGGCATGCCCAAGTCGATCGCGCCTGCGGCGCAGCTCCATGTGCCCGCGGTGATGTGGTTCGGCTCAAACTTTCACGCCGTGACGCCGGCAGCGTTGCGCGAGAAAAGCAAAATGCGTTTCAGCCATGACAACGTGTTTCACACCATCCTTGGTTTTTTCGAGATCGAATCGGAGACCTACCGTCCGCTCAAAGACATCCTGAACGAAGCAAAACCCATCAAAAAGAAACTGCTCGCGGATGAAAGTACGCCCCCTCTTCGTCCGTAGTCCCGAATCACTCCCAGCAGTCACGCCAGCAATCCTTGCCATCACCCTGGCCTGGATGGGCCTGATCGTGATCTGGGAATGGACCGGTGCCGCCCTTTGGGTGGTGGAGCGGCTTGCCGATAGTCACGGCTTTGCGTTGCAGAACGACTGGTGGCTGCGCGTGGTGTTCCACGAGGGCCTGCGGCGGATTTCCACACTGGCCTATATCGCGCTGATTGTGGCGCTTTGGAAACCCTTTGGCTTCCTGCGCCGCATCACGCCGAGGCAACGCGCGGAAATCGTCGTCGGAGTCACTGTCTCGCTGCTGGCGATCTCCGCGATCAAACATTTCAGCCTGACCAGTTGCCCCTGGGATCTGACGCAGTTCGGCGGCGCTGCAAAATATCTGTCGCACTGGGCCTGGGGTATCAGCGACGGCGGTGCGGGGCACTGCTTCCCCAGCGGACATGCTTCCGCCGGTTATGCCTTTCTTGCGCTGGCGATGCCCTTCCTGTTTGCCGCTTCAGCGCAGACGCAGCGACGGGGCCGGCGGATATTTGTCGCGGCTTTCCTGTTCGGGCTGATCTGCGGTGCCGCACAGGTGCTGCGCGGCGCGCATCACCCGAGCCATGTCCTGTGGACCGGCCTGATCTGCTGGGTCCTGGCCGTGATCAATCACTGGATATTCGAATACTGCGGCACGGCAAGCGCCCTGCCTGATGGCTCTGCCGCTTCCGGTTAGGCGCTTTACTTCTTTTTTACCGCGGTTTTTTTTGCTGTTCTTCCCGCTGTTTTTGTCGCCGGCGCTTTTGCTGGCGCCGCAGCGGGTAAAGGCGGCATTGGCGCACGCGACATTTTTTGGCCATCCCATTTCAGGCCGCACCAGCAGTAACCCTCGGCATTGATGATGCAGGCGATGGTGCCGCAGTTTCTCGGGTCTTCGGGCATTACACGCTCCTGATTTTCAACCGGTACGTTAATCCGCCTTGATGCCGGCGTCCTTGACAACCTTTGCCCACTTCGCCAGTTCGCTTTTAATGTGCGCGGCAAACACTTCCGGCGTGCCGCCGGTAGCGTCCAATCCCTGTCGTTTCAGGTTGTCGATAACATCCTTCGCGGCCAGCGCCTCATTGATACCGGCGTTGAGTTTTGCCGTCACCGCCTGCGGCGATTTCGCCGGCAGCAACACACCGTACCACGACGTCATTTCAAATCCCGGATAACCTAGTTCAGCAATGGTCGGATATTCCGGCGCCAGCGTCGAACGTTTGGCGCCGGTTACGCCGATGGGCGTAAGTTTGCCGGCTTTGATCTGCGGCACCACCGACGTGAGACTGCCGAACACTGCCTGCACCTCGCCCGCGAGAATCGCCGCCGTTGCCGGACCGCCACCCTTGTACGGCACATGGACCATATTGACGCCGGCGCGCGCCTTGAACAGTTCAGCCGCAAGATGCAAGGGCGAACCGTTGCCGGCGGAGGCGTAATTGATCTTGCCGGGGTTGGCCTTGGCGTAGGCGACAAAATCCTTCAGCGATTTCGCCGGCACCGACGGATGCAGCACCAGCATGTACTGACCGGCCGCCACCAGCGCAACCGGTGCGAAATCCTTCACCGAGTCATACGAGACTTTGGTGAGTGCCGGGCTGATCGCCACCGGACCGATGAAGGCCAGCAGCAGCGTGTAGCCGTCAGGATTGGCGCGTGCCACGGTTTCATTGGCGATGATGCCGCCGCCACCCGCGCGGTTGTCGACAACAAACTGCTGGCTCAGGCGCTCGCCGAGTTTCTGCGCGAGGATGCGCGCGACCGCGTCGCTGCCGCCACCGGGCGGATTAGGCACCAGCAGGCGCACCGGACGCGTCGGGTAATCGTCACCCACTGCGGCCTGCGCTGAAAGTACCGGTGCGAACACGCAAAGGATAGCGACAACATTACATAAATATTTGTTTATAAACATCTTTTAACTCCCGATCCGGGTCAGCTTATTTTCATCAATTCAAACAAGGGCTTCATCGCCGGCAACTGTTCCAGTGTCCACAGCTGTTTCAGCAGCGCATCAATCTGCTGCGGTTTCAGCACGCTGGCGGCCAGCGGACGGAATTTTTCTTCGATCTCGGCGTCGGTCATCGGGTTTTTCGGGTGACCGCGGTGATATTCCACTCGGATCGCTTCGCGCTGTCCGTTCGTGAGCACGACATCCATGTCGCAGAGCATCGCTTCGGGCTCGCGGCTGTTGGCTTCTTCAGACACCGTGCATCGGATTTTGCTGACCAGGTCGAGCAGCGCGGGATCGTGCAGAT
>CANHZX010000239.1 GCA_947465215.1 Betaproteobacteria bacterium
ATCCGGCGCGGGAATCGATGCAGCAGCCGGGAGCGTGAGGCCCAGGGTTTCCGCGACGGAAGTCATCGTCGATGCCGTGCCCATGGTCATGCAATGGCCGTAGGAGCGCGCAATGCCCTCTTCGACCTCGCCCCATTCGCGCTCACCGATGGTACCGGCACGCAACTCGGCCCAGTATTTCCAGGAATCACTGCCCGAACCCAGCGGCTCGCCATGCCAGTTGCCGCGCAGCATCGGTCCAGCCGGCACATAAATGAACGGCAGCCCCATCGAGGTTGCGCCCATGATCAGCGCCGGCGTGGTTTTGTCGCAACCGCCCATGAGCACCGCACCGTCTACCGGATAACCGCGCAGCAGTTCTTCGGTTTCCATCGCCAGCAGATTACGATAGAGCATGGTCGACGGTTTCTGGAAGGGTTCGGCCAGTGCAATCGCCGGCATTTCCAGTGGAAAGCCACCGGCCTGCCAGACGCCGCGTTTCACTTCCTCGGCACGGGTACGGAAATGCGCATGGCAGGGATTGATATCACTCCAGGTATTGATGATGGCGATCACCGGCTTGCCGGCGAAATCCTCGCGGGCATATCCCATCTGCAGGGTGCGTGAACGGTGGGCAAACGAACGCAGCCCTTTGACGCCGAACCAGCGATGACTGCGCAGCTCTTCCGGGCGTTTTTTTGTTCTCGCCATCCGGACTTCTCCTCAGGTATGGATCCGTCGGTGCCAGCCTGAACACGACGGATAATTTTGCGGTGTTTTTGTATTCTAACCGAGCCGCAGCAGGGCCCTTGCGGTAGACTTTCCGCCTCATTCGAGACGACACCACATCATGGACGGAACGCCACTTGGACACCATTGCTAAGCCAGGCACGCTGGCCCACAACGTCAAACGCCTTTCGCACCTTGATCTGCCGGGCGCCGGCCAGGTCTATGTCGAAGGCAACTACGCCTATATCGGGCACATTCCGAACAAGCAGCAGCTCGGCACCAGCATTCTCGACATCGCTGATCCGAAAAATCCGCTCATCGTGTCCCAATTGAATGTCGCCGATCCGGATTCGCATAGCCACAAGGCGCGCGTCATCGGCGACCTGATGATCATCAACAGCGAACGCAATATGACCGCCATCGGCCGCAAGGCCGATGAGTTGCCGAAACTGCGCACCCGCCTGAAAGCCGAACTCGGCCGTGACGCCACCCATGCCGAACTCGCGGCAAAACTGGGCGTTGCCGTCGCCGACATTCCCGCGGTGGAAGAAGCCGAACGCAATCCCTATGAGCGCGGCGGCTTCAGCCTGTATGACGTGTCCGACAAATCCAAACCGAAGCTGATCCACTTCCAGAAAACCCATGGCCGCGGCGTTCACCGCTTCGACATGGACAAGGATTACGCCTATATCTCCACAGAGATGCCGGGCTTCATCGGCAACATCCTCGTGACCTATGACATCCGCAATCCCGCGAAGCCGGAGGAAATATCAAAGTGGTGGATGCCCGGCCAGCACATCGCCGGCGGCGAAAAACCGACCTGGCCCGGACGCCAGCACCGCCTGCACCACACGTTGCGCTTCGGCAACGAACTGTGGGCCGGCTGCTGGCACGGTGGCGTGCGCGTGATCGACGTCACCGATATCCGCCAGCCGAAAACAACCGGGGCATTCAACTATCACCCGCCGTATCCGGAACCTTCGCACACCTTCATGCCGGTACTGAAAAAACTCGACGGCAAACGCATCGCGGTCGCCATCGACGAGGAAGATCACGCGCATGATGCCGAGGAAATGGCGCGCCGCCGCGGACGCCCGCACGGCTGTCTGTGGGTGCTCGATGTTTCCGATCTGTCGAATATCAAACCCCTGTCGCTGTTCGAGGTCAGTGAACTCGACAGCCCCTGGAGTCGCACCACACCCGGCCGTTTCGGCGCGCACCAGTTCCAGGAAAACTGGAAAGGCGGCGACACACTGCTGTATTGCGCGTGGTTTGCCGGCGGCCTGCGTATTGTCGATGTTGCCGATCCGTCAGCCCCGCAGGAAGTCGGCTGGTACATCCCGGAACCCTGCGGCGGCAAGCCATGCCCGCAAACCAATGACACCGATGTCGATGACCGCGGACTGATATACATCGTCGACCGTTACTGCGGCTTTGACATACTGGAATACGCTGGTCGCCGCTGAACACAACAACGCCCGGAGGAGTCACGCCATGAACCGACAATTGAAACTGCAGGGATTTCTGTTGACCGCCATCGTGACGTGCACTGCAGCCGGCGCATGGGCACAATCGACAGCCTATCCGGTGCGCCCGGTACGCATGGTTATCGCGCTGGCCCCCGGTGGCGGCGTCGACACCACCGGTCGTTTCGTTGCCCAGAAACTGACCGAAGCCTGGAACCAGCAGGTCGTCGCCGACAATCGTCCCGGCGCCGGCGGCTCGATTGCCGCAGAGATCGTGGCGAAAGCACCGCCTGACGGCTACACGCTGCTGATGACCTCGTCAGGCATTTCCATCACGCCGAGCATCATGAAACTGGCCTATGACCCGCGCAAAGATCTGCTGCCGGTATCGCTGGCCGTCATTTCGCCCGGCGTCATGGTTGTCCATCCCTCATTACCGGTCAAAAACGTCAAGGAACTGATTGCAGTCGCCAAAGCCAAGCCGGGCGAAGTGCTCTACTCCTCATCCGGTCAGGGCTCTGGACAGCATCTCGCGATGGAAATGTTCTCGCAGATGACAGGCACAAAGCTGACCCATGTGCCGTACAAGGGGACCGCACCCAGCATCACTGACGTCGTTGCCGGACGCATTTCGGTCACCATCGCCAGCGTAATCTCAACGCGCCCCTTCTTTGACTCGGGCAAGCTGCGGGTTCTGGCAGTGGTCGGTCCGAAACGTACACCGGCGCTGCCGCAATACCCGACCGTTGCCGAGTCTGGCGTGCCCGGCTTCGGCTTCGATAACTGGTACGGCCTGTTCATGCCCGGCACCGCACCCAAGTCACTGGCCACACACATCCAGCAGGAAGTCGCCAAATCGGTCAATTCGCCGGACGCCCAGAAACTGCTGATCGGCCAGGGCCTCGACCCCGTCGGCAATACGCCGGATGAGTTTGCAAAAATGTACACCGATGAAATGAACCGCTGGGCCAAGGTCGCGAAAACCATCGGCCTGCAGGCGAACTGATTTACTCAGCAACCACCTCAACCCGCAACAGGACAAATCACCGTAATGAGCAACGAATTCCGCGTCATGACCTCCGGCGCCTTCACCGCCGCCTATAAAGCGCTGATCCCGCAGCTGGAGCAACTCACCGGCAAGACCATTGTCACCGTCACCACTTCCATCGGCACCGGCGACACCTCGATTCCGAATCGCCTGAAACGCGGCGAAGTTGCGGATCTGGTGATCGTCGCCGACGGTGTGGTCCGCCAGTTCATCGCTGACGGTTATGTGCTCGGCGAAGGTGCGACGATCATTGCCCGCTCGATGATGGGATTTGCGGTTCGCGCCGGTGCTCCCGATCCAAAAATCAGGACCGCCGATGACCTGCGCAAGGCGCTGCTCGCGGCAACGGGCATCGGTTACTCGGCCAGCGAAAGCGGCAAGTACTACACCACCGAGATGGTGCAGCGCCTCGGCATCGCCGATCAGGTGCTACCGAAAAGCCGGCTGGTCGGCGGTGGCGAACGCGTCGGCACGGTGATCGCGCGCGGTGAACTCGATTTCGGTTTCCAGCAAATGAGCGAACTGCTGCCAGTGCCGGGCATCGCCCATGTCACACCGCTGCCGCCGGAACTGCAGAAAGTTTCGAACTTCACCGCCGGCGTCGGCACGAACTCTCCGGACCCGGCGCTGGCGCGTAAAGCCATTGCCTTCCTCGCTTCCAGGGAAGCGCACCCGGCAATTGCCGCCAGCGGCCTGGAACCGGTCGGCGCCTGAAAAACAAAGGCGGCCGCAGCCGCCTTTGTTACAGATGTTTCCGATCCCGCCTGTGGCGGGGGCTTCCGGAAAACTCTTATTCGATACCGGCCGCCACAAACAGCGGTTTGCCTACCGGACCGCCGAGGAATTTGACCAGCGCCTGCGCCCCTTCCTTCTGCGTGCCCGCGCTCATTACCGACGCGGTGTACGAAGTGTAGTTCTGGATTTCCGGCGGCAGCGGGCCGACGAAACGCAAACCCTTTTCCTTGTAGAGCAGGATTTCGGTAATGGCGCCGAATCCGACTTCGCGGCCCTTGCCCTTGAGCACATGCTCCATCACCTCGGCGCCGG
>CANHZX010000240.1 GCA_947465215.1 Betaproteobacteria bacterium
CGCATCGAAGCGGCCTGACGGCCCCTATAATGGCTGCACACCCACCGGGAGCGCGCCATGGCCGAGCAGGAAATCCCCAAAGACTTTTTCGAGTTCATGCAGAAGATGTGGAACCCCATGGGCTTCCCGATTCCCGGCATGATCGCGCCGACGATGAATGTCGAAGACCTCGACAAAAAAATCGCCGAACTCAAAGCTGTGGAAACCTGGCTGATGATGAACACCGGCTTCGTGCAGATGACCATCAAGACGCTGGAGATGCAGCGTGCGGGACTCGAGAGTCTGCAGGCGGCGGGCAGGGCTGCAGCCGACAGCGTAAAAAAAACGCCGGAGTAACCGGCGTTTTTTTTATTTGTGGGGCAGAACGACTAAGCCCGCAGGTCCAGCGTCTTCGGATCAAAGAAGGGTTTGCCGCCTTTGATCTGCGTCCGGTGCATCAGGCGTCGCGATTCCGGATCAAACGCATCGCGACGATGCATCGCGCAGCGGTTGTCCCACATCACCAGGTCGCCGACTTTCCAAACCTGATACCACTCGAATTCCGGTTTGGTAGCATGTGCCCATAACTGGTTGAGCAGGTCTTCGCTTTCGTCCAGCGGCAGGCCGATGATGTAGGCGCTTTGGCGGCGGCCGAGGAACAGGCAGTTGCGATGGGTTTTTTCATGTGTGCGCACCAGCGGGTGCATGGCTCCCGGCGCGTCGCGCGGATCGGTGACTTCCGTGCATCCCTTGCGCAGTTCGCCAGCGCTGTTGCGGCTGGAGTCGTGGCGGCAATAGCGACCGAGCACCTGCTTTTTCAGCGCGGCCGGTAACGTGTCCCAGGCCTTGTACATATTGCAGAAACCGGTGTTGCCGCCGGTTGGCGGCACTTCCAGCGAATAGAGCAGGCTGCCGATCGGCGCGAGGTCGTTGTATGACATGTCGGTATGCCACACCGCCTCGTAATGACCAAGGTTGCCGATGGGTTTGCCGTCGACCTTGATGTTCGACATCACGGTGATTTGCGGATAGGGATTGACGACATCCTTGCCGGCGTGGATCGGTGCCGAATCCAGTTCGCCGAACATTTTTCCGAAGGCAAGCAGCGCAGGGTCGTCGAGTTTCTGGCTGCGGAAGCGCAGTATCAGATGCGTATGCCAGGCGTCTTCGATCTGGCGGAAGGTTTCCTGTGAGAGCGGCTTCGACAGGTCGACACCCACCACGTCGGCGCCGAGTGCGGCGCCGGTGGGGATGACAGTAATGTTGTTGTTTTGCGGCGTATCCATGGTGGGCTCCTCCAAGCTTGGAAGGCCATGCTACGCCGGCGGGCCGCTGCACTCAATGCAGCGGCCATATTTCGGAAACGTTCCTGCAGGAACTTTCGCCTTATTTGGCGCCGATCTTGTTGCGCAGCAGGCCCAGGCCTTCGACTTCCGTTTCCAGGATGTCACCGGCCTTCATGAATTCCGGTGGGTTGCGCGCATGGCCGACGCCGGCGGGGGTGCCGGTCAGGAACAGGTCGCCCGATTCCAGCGTCAGGCCGGCCGACAGTTCAGCGAGCAGGCGCGGAATCTTGAAATACATATAGCTGGTGTTCGAATCCTGCTTGGTTACGCCGTTGACGCGGCAGGTGATACGCAGGTTCTGTGGGTTTTTGACTTCATCCGCAGTGGTGATCCACGGGCCCATCGGGCAGTGGCCGTCGAGGCTCTTGCCCTTGAACCACTGCTGGCCGTGCTGGCGCTGTACTTCGCGCGCCGACACGTCGTTGGCGATCATGTAGCCGAAGATGTGTTTCATCGCATCGGCTTCCTTGATGTTGCGGCCGGGCTTGCCGATGACCACGGCCATTTCCACTTCCCAGTCGAGTTTTTCCGTGACGCCGGGGTGCGAGGGCACTTCGCCGTAGGGGCTGTTCACTGACAGCGGCTGTTTGCTGAAGAAGGCCGGGTGTTTCGGCAGTTCGGTGACATGCGGGCGCGCCTTCGCGCCTTCCTCGAAATGTTCGACATAGTTCCAGCCGACGCAGAACACGTTCTTGAGCGGACGCGGAATCGGCGCGTGCAGCGTGACCTTGTTCATTTTGTGGTGACCGGTCTTCACGCCGGTGACGGCTTTTTTGACCAGCGCCAGACCACTTTTGCCGGCGGTGACCAGGCCGATCATGTCATTGGCGGCGAAGGGCAGCTTGACGCGTGCCTTCTTAGCTGCAGTTGCCAGATCAATGATGCTGCCGTCGGCGGCGATCACGCCGATCGAGGCGGGGCCGCGTTTGGTGGCTGAGTAGGTTACGAGTTTCATGTCATTCTCCCTTGATGATTTAGGCTGTTATTAAATGTTCAAATGGTTTTGAATTTTTCGCAGGCGCGGACCAGCGCTGCGCAGATGCCGGGCTCCCATGCCGAGTGACCGGCGTCGGGAATGATGTGGTATTCCGCTTCGGGCCAGGCGCGGTGTAAATCATCAGCCGAGACAATCGGGCAGACCGCGTCATAACGGCCCTGCACGATCACGCCCGGAATGTTACGGATGCGATCAACGTTGGCGAGCAGATAATTCTCCGGCAGGAAAATATCGTGTTTGAAGTAATGCGCTTCAATACGTGCAAGTCCGAGCGACACCACGTTACCGGCAAAGTAGGCCACCGTTTCCGGGCTCGGCATCAGCGTCGAGCAGGAACCCTCGTAAGTACCCCACGTGCGCGCGGCCGGCATGTGCACGGCCGGATCGGGATTGGTCAGCCGGCTGTAGTAGGCGCTGAGCAGATCGCCGCGTTCCGCTGCGGGGATCGGATCGGAAAAGGCGCGCCAGGCTTCGGGGAAGATATTGCGCAGATCGTAAAGAAACCAGTCGATCTCGCTTTTGCGGCACAGGAAAATGCCGCGCAGGATCAGGCCGGTGCAGCGTTCGGGATGGAATTCGCCGTAGGCAAGGGCCAGCGTGCTGCCCCAGGAACCGCCGAACACCACCCAGCTTTTGATGCCCAGATGCTCACGCAGCTTTTCGATGTCGGCGACCAGCAGCGGTGTGGTGTTGTCGGTGATTTCACCCAGCGGCGTCGAACGGCCTGCTCCGCGCTGATCGAAAATGACGATGCGGTAATACGCCGGATCAAAAAAGCGGCGATGCGCCGCAGCCGCACCCGCACCCGGGCCACCATGGAGGAACAGCACCGGCGCCCCCTTGGGATTGCCGGACTCCTCGAAATACATGCGATGACGGCCGTCAAGATCGAGCATCCCGGCGTTATAGGGTTCGATCTCGGGATACAGCGAGCTGCGCAGTGCGGAAGTGTCCATTTTGGTGCGGAGTTTCGGGCGATGCGGCGAGGGGCATGAACATACCATAAGCAACCGGTTTGTTCATGGCGGCAGAGGCCGATTCTGCAGGGGCGGCGACGCCCTACGGTATAATCCCGCTCCCGCACGGCTGAGGCCGCGTGACTGAATTTTCCGAAAGGCGGATTCCGCAATGCCTGAAGAACAACTGCGCAAAGCAGCCCTCGAATATCACCGCTATCCCGTGCCGGGCAAGATTGCCGTCACCCCAACCAAGGGTTTGGTCAATCAGCGCGACCTCGCGTTGGCCTATACCCCCGGCGTCGCCAAAGTCTGCGAAGAAATTGCCGCGCATCCGGCTGAAGCCAGCAACTACACGGCGCGTGGCAATCTGGTCGCGGTCATCACCAACGGCACCGCTGTGCTGGGCCTTGGCAATATCGGCCCGCTGGCCTCAAAGCCGGTGATGGAAGGCAAGGCGGTGCTGTTCAAGAAATTCGCCGGAATCGACGTGTTCGACATCGAAATCAACGAACAGGATCCGCACCGGCTGGTGGAAGTTATCGCTGCGCTGGAACCGACCTTCGGCGGCATCAATCTTGAAGACATCAAGGCGCCGGAGTGCTTCATCGTCGAGCGCGAGCTCCGCAAGCGCTGCAAGATTCCCGTGTTCCATGATGACCAGCACGGCACCGCGATCACCGTCAGTGCCGCATTTACCAATGGCCTGAAGGTTGTCGGCAAGGATATTTCCAAGATCAAGCTGGTGGTATCCGGCGCAGGTGCTGCGGCATTGGCCTGTCTTGATCTGCTGGTTTCGCTGGGCCTGAAAAAAGAAAACATCACCGTCACCGACATCGTCGGCGTGGTCTATAAGGGCCGTGCCGAACTGATGGATCACGACAAGGCGCGTTACGCTATCGAAACCGACGCGCGCCAGCTGTGCGACGTGATGGC
>CANHZX010000241.1 GCA_947465215.1 Betaproteobacteria bacterium
GGATAACGTTCGATCAGCACGACCTTTTTGCCGAGGTCAGCGGCGCGGAAGGCTGCGGTGTAGCCGCCGGGGCCGGCACCGAGTACGACGACTTCAGCATGAATGTCGGCTTTGATGTCGGACTTCGGCGCTGGTGTCGGTGCGCTTGCGGCAGGCGTTGCCGGTTTTGCGGCCGCGGGTGCCGGAGTCGCCGCTTGCGCAGCAGGCGCGGCAGCGCCGGAAGATTCGAGGGTCAGGATCAGCGAACCCATCGACACCTTGTCGCCGGGTTTGAGGCTGATGGTTTTAACGACGCCGGCTGACGGCGCGGGGATGTCCATCGTCGCCTTGTCGGACTCCAGCGTGACCAGCGGGTCTTCCTTGTTTACCGTATCGCCGGGTTTCACCAGCACTTCGATGACCGGGATGCTCTTGAAATCACCGATATCCGGGACTTTGACTTCGACCGTTTGGCTCATGTCTAAAACTCTATTAAAAACAAATATTTATGAATCGCCCTGAAGGGCGGTGTTGGGTCAGCCGCGGATCTGGCCGTCTCCGAACACGACGTATTTCAGCGAGGTCAGGCCTTCGAGGCCCACCGGACCGCGCGCATGGATCTTGTCAGTGGAAATGCCGATTTCCGCGCCAAGGCCGTATTCGTATCCATCGGCGAAGCGCGTCGAGGCATTGACCATCACCGAACTCGAATCGACTTCGCGCAGGAAGCGCCGCGCGCGGGTGATGTCTTCGGTGACGATGGCATCGGTGTGCTGCGAACCATAGCGAGCGATGTGATCGATCGCCGCATCCAGTCCGTCGACGATTCGCACCGACAGGATGGCGTCGAGATATTCGGTATGCCAGTCTTCTTCAGTGGCGGCTTTCATGCCAGACACCAGCGCACGCGCAGCCTCATCGCCGCGCAATTCAATTTTCTTGTCTGCGTAGATCTTGCACAGCGGCGGCAGGATTTTTGCCGCGATGTCGCGGGCGACCAGCAGCGTTTCCATGGTGTTGCAGGTGCCGAGTCGCTGGGTCTTCGCGTTGTCAGCGATACGCAGCGCCTTGTCGAAATCCGCCTTGTCGTCAATATAGACATGGCAGACGCCGTGCAGGTGCTTAATCATCGGAATGCGCGATTCGCGCATCAGGCGCTCGATCAGGCTCTTGCCGCCGCGCGGGACGATCACGTCAACATAGTCCTGCATCGTGATCAGTTCACCGACGGCGGCACGATCCGCCGTCGAGATGACCTGCACCGCGGTTTCCGGCAGGCCTGCAGCTTTCAGGCCGGTCTGCACACAGGCGGCGATGGCCTGATTTGAATGCAGCGCTTCCGAGCCGCCGCGCAGGATCGCGGCATTGCCGGATTTCAGGCAAAGCCCTGCTGCATCCGCCGTCACATTCGGACGTGATTCGTAAATGATGCCGATGACGCCCAGCGGTACCCGCATTTGTCCGACCTGGATGCCGGATGGGCGGTATTTGAGCCCGCTGATCTCACCGATCGGATCCGGCAATGCGGCGATCTGGCGCAGGCCGTCGGCCATCGAGGCGATGGTTTTGGATGTCAGCGTCAGCCGGTCGACCGATGCAGCATCAAGGCCTTTGGTTTTGGCGGCCTCCACATCGCGGGCATTTTCGCGGAGCAGCGTCGCGGCCGAGTGCTCGATGGCATCAGCCATGGCCTGCAGAGCCTTGTTTTTGGCGCCGGTATCGGCGACCGCCATCGCCCGCGAAGCAGAGCGGGCGGCCTTGCCGACGCCGGTCATATAGGTTTGTACGTCCATGGGACGGATTCTAGCAGGTGAGGGAGCGGGTTTTATGGCGGCCAAAGGGCCCTGATGCAGGCTTTAGTACTTCAACTTTTTTCCCGTTCACCCCGGGGGGAAGTTGCCCCGGCACTGGGATAAAACTAGAACAGTGCCGGATGTGCGGCAAACGCCGCCGTGCTGGTGCGCCGCGGCGCCTGCGCTTTCACCGTACCCGGATTGTTCCGCGCAAACCGCAGCGCCAGCTGCAGCAATTCATCCCAGACATCGCCACGGACCAAACCCTTGACCATCCGGTCGATGACCGCGGCATGGCGCAGTGCTTCGGTGACCTGGCCCAGCGTGAAGCGGCGCAGGTTGTTCTGCATCGCGTTCTGGTGCGACGGGCCCCAGATGCGCGCTTCACGCATCATCATCGATGCCGGTTTACCGCCGTTGACGCCGGTGATGATTTTGCCGATGGCGCGGATTTCTTCGGATAGCGACCACAGTACCAGCGGCGCCGCGGTGCCTTCGCCCTGCAGTCCGTCGAGCACGCGCGCGACGCGCTGCGGATCACCTTCGAGCATGATTTCGCCGAGATTGAAGGCGTCGTAACGGGCAACATCCAGCACCGCTTCGCGTACTTGATCAAAAGTGATGGTTCCTTGCGGGAACAGCAGCGCCAGTTTCTGTACTTCCTGGTAGGCGGCGAGCAGATTGCCTTCGACGCGATCCGCAATGAAATCCAGCGTTTCCGTATCGGCTTCCTGCTGCTGCAGGCCGAGCCGGCCGGCAATCCATTGCGGCAGGGCCCGGCGCAGCACGGGTTTGGCTTCGACAGCGACGCCGGCACGTTCCAGCGCTTCGAACCAGGCGGCTTTCTGGCCGCGCCAGTCGAGGTCGGGCACGTAGATCAGCGTGACGGTATCTGGCGGCAGCGACTGGCAGTAGTTCTGCAGCGCTTCGCCGCCTTCCTTACCGGGTTTGCCGGTGGGGATGCGCAATTCCAGCAGCTTGCGCGAGGCGAACAGGGACTGTGAACTGCCGGCCATTGCCAGCTGGTTCCACTTGAAGCCGG
Organism: Betaproteobacteria bacterium; assembly: GCA_947465215.1. GTDB lineage: Bacteria > Pseudomonadota > Gammaproteobacteria > Burkholderiales > SG8-41. The sequence continues at coordinate 2,815 of CANHZX010000241.1, forward strand.
AATCGGCTGTCAGTACTTCGCGTTCGGTGTATGCCTCGGCGCGGGCCTTGGCGCGGATGCGGTCGCTGGCTTCAAGCGCCAGCAGCGGTTCGGTGCCGAATACCGTGTACAGCGGCTGCAATTCCCGCTTCAGGTGACCGGCCAGTTGTTCGGAGGACAGGCGCATTATTGCCGCCAATGCTACCGCAGAATGCGCTGTCTTACGACAGGCTTTAAGGCGTCGCCGGCGTGGTGTTGAGTTTGGTCAACTGCAGGCGGCGCAGCAGCTGCTGCGCGGCGTCGTTCTGCATGTCGCGGTACAGCAACGCTTCTTCGGCTTCTTTCCCCAGCGCTTCGGTGTCGCTGTAGGACAGGTCGCGTTTGAGCGAGATTTCGGTCATCGGGATGATTTCCACCGCATTGCGGTCGATCATCCGGTAGGACATCAGGTAACGCAGCTGGAATTCACTGACACGGCCCCCGCCGGACAGCGAGAGGATGTTTTTCTCGCGCCTTTCGCTGACCAGCACCAGCGTGGCTTCCGCGGATTTGGCATTGTCGATGATGCGGGTGCTGCTGCCCGAAGTCACCATGCGGCGAAACTGGGTGGCGAACTGCGAGCCTGCCGGCGCCTGCACATACAGGGTATCGAAGGGCAGGTTGGCGGTGCCGCGTGGCTGGAAGCCGCAGGCAGCCAACAGCAGAGTGAGGAACGTGCAGAGCAGTGCAGTCAGCGTTTTTTTCACGGATCAGACCACGATGTTGACCAGGCGTCCCGGCACGATAACAACTTTCTTGACCGGCTGCCCGGCGACAAACTTCTGCACCTCGGCGTCGGAGAGTGCCGCAGCTTCGATGGCCGCCTTGTCGGCGTCGCGCGGCACACGCACGTCACCGCGTTTTTTGCCGTTGACCTGCACCACCAGTTCCATTTCGGACTCGACCAGCGCCTGCGCATCCGGTTCAGGCCATGCGGCGTTGAGGATGTCCTCGCCATAACCCAGATCGCGCCACAACTGGTGCGTGATGTGCGGGGTGATCGGTGACAGCACGCGCAGCAGGATCGACAGGCCTTCGCGCAGCACGGCATTGGCTGCGGCATCATTGCCGCCCTTGATTACGCCTTCGAGGGCATTCAGCATTTTCATCGTCGCCGAGGCGACGGTGTTGAACTGGTGGCGGCCGAGGTCGTAGTTGCCCTGCTTCAGCACGGCATGGATTTCACGCCTTGCGGCGGCCAGCGGCGCCGGCAGTGCGGCCGGCATGTCCGCGGCGGGACGCTGCGCGGTTTCGTAACCCAGCGACCACACCCGGCGCAGGAAACGCGACGCGCCTTCAACGCTGGCATCCGACCACTCCAGCGTCTGCTCGGGCGGTGCGGTGAACATCATGTAAAAGCGCGCGATATCGGCGCCGTA
>CANHZX010000242.1 GCA_947465215.1 Betaproteobacteria bacterium
AGCACATGCTCCATCACCTCGGCGCCGGTGGTATATCGCGAAGCCTTGCCTTGCACCTGCTCGTAGACCCCCCACTTTTTCAGCAGGTTTTCGAAATAGATGCCGGTGGATGCCGTGTTGAAGGTGATGGTTTCGGCTTCGAGCACGGTCTTCTTGATGTCATCTGCGGTGGCGATTGCCGGCACCGGTGCGCCGGGGCGGATGGCAACACCGGAACCGACCTTGCCGACATCCAAGCCACCCGCATCAACCTTGCCGTCCTTGGCGAAGCCGGCGGTGGCCGCCGGGGGGGCAATGACCACGTCAAAAGTGTCGCCGGCACTGATGCGTTTCTGCATCTGCGGCGTGGTGTTGAAAGTGACCTTGACCTTGTGGCCGGTAGCCTTCTCAAAAGCATGAACCGCGGCATGCACACCGGGCTCAACAGCACCGCCGCTGATCAGGGTCAGTTCTGCGGCGTGCGCCGCGGTGGCCAGCATCAGACCCGTAAGGACAGCAATCATCTGTTTCATCATGTCGCTCCGTCAGTGGTTTCAGGAAATTCCGGTTTCAGCAAAAATCGTCTTCGCTTCGGCAGAGGCCAGTCGCTGCGCCAGTGCGGCCGCTGCTGCCGGCGCCCCGGGCGTTGCCGCAGCCTCGTAGCGGGTGATGTTCTGGATTTCATCGGGCAATGGCGCAGCCAGTTTGACCCTGCAACCCTTGTCGATCATCACCATCAACTCGGAAATCTGCGCCAGTCCAACAGCACCAAGCGGATGATCGGCAACCGCCTGCATGATCGCCGATCCGGTTTTGGTGATGATCAGTTTCGGACGCAAAACTTCCACCAGCCCCAGTTTTTCCAGCAGCTTTTCCACATAGATGCCGCTGGAAGCCTCGTTGCGTACGACATGGCTCGCATCCAGCAGCAGCTTCTTGAACGATTCAACATCAGTCACTACGGGCAGCGGCGCATCCGCATGAATGACAATGCCCACGCGCGAACGGCCGAGAAAACCGCGGCTGGAGGCATTGATTTTATTCTGTGCCGCCATTTCATCCAGCGCAGCCGGGGTGGCCACCACCACGTCGGCCGCTTCGCCGCCGCCGATACGCCGGCGCACCTCGGGAACGGGCACGAACTCAATGACCACTTTGACGCCGGCGTCCTGCTCGAAAGCAGCAGCCACGCGCGCAACACCGCGTTTCACGGCACCGGCGCTGATTACTTTCAGTGTTGTCATGTCTTGCAGACTGCGCCGCTTCAGTCGATGCCGGTCGCAGCCATCGCTGCGCGCGCATCGGCCGTCGACAAAAATGCCGTGAATGCGGTCGCGGCCTCGGCATTCGCGCTCGCCGTGGTCACCGCAGCGTCGTAACCCGTAACACTCTGCAACTCATCCGGCAGCGGACCGGCCAGTGCGATCGCCACACCTTTATCCACCAGCTCACGGATTTCCGGCAGTTGTCCGGCACCGAGCAGGTTCTGGGGCGAAGCCGCGACATGATCCATCACCTTGACGGTATCCGCCTGCGTCACCGTCTTGCCCGGCGACGCCAGTCCGAGTTTCTCCAGCAGCTTGACGATGTAATTGCCGCTGGAAGCGACATTGACCACGACACCGTCCGCTGCTGCGACAGCTGCCTTGAAGGCATCCACCGAACCGAGTGTCGGTTTGGCTGCATCCTTACGCACCGCCAGACCCATGCGCGAACGGCCCACCGTCATCCGAGTCGCAGTCACCACACGCGACTGCGCCACAAAATCGGCCATCGCCGACTGCGGCACCACGGCGACGTCCACCGACTCGCCGGCGAGCACGCGATCGCGCACCGAGGGTGCACCGGCAAATTCAACTGCAATCCGGTGGCCGGAGCTTTTTTCAAACTGTGCCGCCAGCTGTGTGATGCCGCGTTTGACCGGGCCCGCACCCAACACTTTCAATTGCGCCATGCCTTGCTCCCTGTAAACCTGCAATCAGTCGGCCGTATCTAATCTAATTACTAATCAGCTCTGGCGCCGGAGTCCTTGATGACTTTTGCCCACTTCGGAATTTCGGACTTGATGTAAGCCGCGAATTTTTCAGGCGTACCACCCTCGATGATCGCGCCCTGGCTCTCCAGGAACTTGACCACCTGGGGGTCCTGCAGCACGGCATTGGTTTCCGCATTGAGTTTGGCCAGTACCGGGCGCGGCGTACCGGCCACGGCAACAAGGCCATGCCAGGTCGTCGCTTCGAATCCGGGCACACCGGCTTCGGCGATGGTCGGAATGTTCGGCATGCTGTCCATGCGCTTCAGTGTGGTCACACCCAGCGGCCGCAACCGGTTGGCATCGAGATAAGGCTTGACCGACAGCGAGGTTGCAAACATCACCTGGCAGCGCCCGGCAAGCACGTCGGTCAGCGCCGGACCCGCGCCTTTGTACGGCACATGCACCATGTCGGTTTTGGTCATGCTCTTGAACAGCTCACCGGCGAGATGCGCCGCAGCGCCGCTGCCCGAGGAAGCGAAATTGAGCTTGCCGGGCTGCGTTTTCAGGTAATCGATCAGTTCCTTTACCGATTTCGCCGGAATTGTCGGATGCACGACGAGGATGTTCGGTTGCGAGGCCACCCAGGTCACCGGCACCAGATCCTTAGCCGGGTTGTAGGTCATCTTGCTGTAAAGTGTCGCGTTAGCGGCAAGGATACTGTTATTGGCAATCATCAGCGTGTAACCATCGGCCGGACTGGTGGCGACAATTTCACCCGATACATTGCCGCCCGCGCCGGGCCGGTTGTCGAACACAAAGGGATGTCCCATGCGCTCACCCAGCTTGCCGCCGATCAGCCGTGACAGGATGTCGCTGGGCCCGCCCGGGGAAAAGGCGATGACCATGCGCACAGCCTTGGTCGGATACTCTGCGGCCTGCACAGTCGGGGCAACGGACAACAGGGCGCCGGCGAGCGCGGCAATCGTTGATCGGTTCATGACTGATTCCTCCTGTGGCAGACGCGTCTGGTGCGCGGCCGGGCTACCAGCTTAACAACAGCCCCCGGTACTGACAATGCAAAATCCCGTGCTTTGGGCGACGGTGAATGCAATGTTATTCTATGACCCTGCGGCGCCTTAGGCGCGCCGCGCCTCCATATCCACCGCTACCTGCAGCGCTTTCTTCGAGGAATGCATCCATGAGCAAAACCCCACGCATCAAGGGCGTGTTGTCCCCCGTTGTCACTCCCTTCGACAACGACCTGAACCCGGACACCGCGCGCTTCATTAATCATTGCAAATGGCTGATCTCGCAGGGCTGCGGCCTCGCCGCCTTCGGCACCAACAGCGAAGCCAACTCGCTGTCAGTCAATGAACGCATGGCGCTGCTGGACGCCATCCTCGCCGCCGGCATCGACCCCGCGCGCATGATGCCGGGTACCGGCTGCTGCTCAATTTCCGATTCGGTACGACTGACCGAACACGCCGTCAAAGCCGGCTGCGCCGGCGCGCTGATGCTGCCGCCCTTCTATTACAAGGGCGTCAGCGACGAAGGTCTTTACCGCAACTACTCCGAAATCATCGAACGCGTCGGTGACGATCGCCTGCGCATCTACCTGTATCACATCCCCCCCGTGGCAGTGGTCGGCATTACTACCGGACTCGTCGAGCGCCTGCTGAAAGACTATCCGGGCACCGTCGCCGGCATGAAGGACAGCTCGGGCGACTGGATCAACTCGAAGAAATTTCTCGACGCCTTCGGAAGCACGGGATTTGACGTATTCGTCGGCAGTGAGTCACTGCTGCTCGCGAACATGAGAAGCGGCGGCGCGGGATGCATATCGGCCACCGCCAACGTGAACACGGCGGCCATCGTGAAACTCTACGAGGAGTGGAAGAACGCCGATGCCGACGCGCAGCAGGAAGCGCTCAACGCGGTCCGCAAGGTCACCGGACAATACGTGATGATCCCGGCCCTGAAACGCATCGTAGGACACTACTCGAAGGATCCGGACTGGTCGACGGTCCGTCCGCCCCTGGTGGAACTGACGGACGAGCAGGCCACGAAGGTGCTGGACGGGCTGCGCGCCCTCGGATTTACCATGCCGGGTCTGGCTGCGGCCTGATGCGTCTCGCATGACACACCGGGGCGGGGCTGCCCTGGTGTGTCAGGACCCTGCGATCTACGCCGTCTTCGGCGCGATCCAGCCTTCCTGCTCGAGCAGCGGGAA
>CANHZX010000243.1 GCA_947465215.1 Betaproteobacteria bacterium
TCGAAACTGGCACGCTGCACGGTCCAGCCAAGGCGCCGCTGCGCGAAATTCTCCAGGCATTGCGCGATACCTATTGCGGCACCATCGGTGTTGAATACATGTATATCTCGGACATTCCGCAAAAGCGCTGGATGTCGGAAAAGCTGGAGCCGACCCGCGGCCGTCCGAACTATGACGCCGCGTTCAAGAAGCATCTGCTCGACCGGCTGACCGCTGCCGAGACGCTGGAAAAATACCTCAACGCCAAATACGTCGGCCAGACGCGCTTCTCGCTGGAAGGCGGCGACGGCCTGATTCCGATGCTGGACCATCTGCTGCAGAAAGCCGGCGGTCTGGGCGTGCAGGAGCTGGTCATTGGCATGGCCCATCGTGGCCGTCTGAACGTTCTGGTCAATACCCTGGGCAAGATGCCTAAGGACCTGTTCTCGTCATTCGAAGGCAAGCAGCAGGCGGATGTGCTCGCCGGTGACGTCAAATATCACGACGGATTCTCGTCGAACGTGATGACCCCGGGCGGTCCGATGCACGTGACGGTTGCGTTTAATCCGTCACACCTGGAAATCGTTAATCCGGTGGTTGAAGGGTCGGTCCGTGCACGACAGCATCGCCGTAAAGACCATACCGGCGAACAAGTACTGCCCGTTCTGATTCACGGTGATGCTGCTTTTGCAGGTCAGGGCGTGATTCAGGAAGTGCTGAACCTCGCTGAAACGCGTGGATATGGCACAGGCGGCACCGTACACATCATCATCAATAACCAGATCGGCTTCACGACGTCAGACCCGCGTGATTCGCGCTCGACGCTGTATTGCTCGGATGTGGCCAAGATGCTTGAAGTGCCTATATTCCATGTCAATGGCGATGATCCGGAGGCGGTGTGTTTTGCCACCGATATCGCCCTCGAATACCGCAAGAAATTCAGGAAAGACGTTGTGCTGGACCTGATCTGCTATCGCCGACTCGGCCATAACGAGCAGGATGAGCCGATGGTGACGCAGCCGCTGATGTATCGCCGGATACATACCCATCCGACGCCGCGCAAGGTTTATGCGGATCGTCTGATGAAGGAAGGCGTTATCGCCGAAGCCGACGCGGACAAGATGGTGGCGGAATTCCGTGATGCGCTGGATCATGGTTATCACACCAATAAAACGATCCTTTCGAACTACAAGCCGCCGTTTGAAACCGACTGGAGTCTGTACAAAGGCACCAAGTGGAACCAGAGCGACGACACCCGCATGCCGCTGGATAAGCTGCAGGAACTCGCTCGCAAGGTTTGTGAGGTGCCGGCGAATTTCAAGCTGCACCCGCGCGTCGAAAAAATCATGCAGGACCGTCGCCTGATGGCCGAGGGCAAGCTGCCTCTGGATTGGGGCATGGCGGAAACGCTGGCTTATGCTTCGCTGCTTACCGAAGGTTTTTCGGTGCGGCTGTCCGGCCAGGATTCAGGTCGCGGCACGTTCTTCCACCGCCACGCGGTGCTTCACGACCAGAATCGCGAACGCGGAGATCAGGGCACTTATATGCCGCTGCAGCACCTGGCGCCGAACCAGGGTGACTTTGTCGTCATTGATTCGGTGCTGTCGGAAGAAGCGGTGCTCGGTTTTGAATACGGCTACTCGACCTCCGGCCCGAAAGAGCTGGTGATCTGGGAAGCGCAGTACGGCGACTTCGTCAACGGCGCCCAGGTGGTGATTGACCAGTTCATCGCATCCGGCGAAGTGAAGTGGGGCCGCATGTGCGGCCTGACCATGATGCTGCCGCACGGTTATGAAGGTGCGGGTCCGGAGCACTCCTCGGGCCGTATCGAGCGTTTCCTGCAACTCTGTGCCGACTACAACATGCAGGTCTGCGTGCCGGCGACGCCGGTGCAGATGTATTACCTGCTGCGCCGGCAGATGATCCGCCCGCATCGCAAGCCCCTGATCATTTTTTCGCCGAAAAGTCTGTTGCGCCACAAGGAATCGGTTTCGCCGCTGGAAGAGTTTGCCAACGACAAGTTCAATCCGGTCAACGAGGACTGGGATTCACGCGAAATTGATCCGGAAAAAGTCGAACGTGTCATTTTCTGCAGTGGCAAGGTTTATTACGACCTTCGCAACGAACGTCGTACGCGGGCCATTCCCAATCTGCCGCTGGTGCGGATCGCACAGATCTATCCGTTTGCACACGATGAATTCCGTGCACAGATCGTGCGCTACAAGAACGCCAAGGAAATCGTCTGGTGCCAGGAAGAGCCGCGCAATCAGGGTTCATGGCGGCACATCCAGCATTACCTGATGCGTCATCTGTTGCCGCACCAGAAGTTGTATTACGCCGGACGCGATTCTTCGGCATCTCCGGCGGCGGGCTACAAGTCTCTGCACGAGAAGCAACAGAAGGAACTCGTGAACCAGGCGTTGACCATGGCCGGTGGCAGCGAGCCACGGCTGTCCAAGCCGCGGCCGCTGGCCGAAGGCGAAGAGCATTAATTAATCAATTAAATCATAGGTTTACGGAGTAATCATGCTCGTTGATGTGAAAGTGCCCCAACTCTCGGAGTCCGTTGCCGAGGCGACCCTCGTGTCGTGGCACAAGAAGACTGGTGAATACGTCAAACGTGACGAAAACCTGGTGGATATCGAGACCGACAAGGTCGTGCTCGAGACCCCGGCACCGCAGGCTGGTGTCTTGGTGAAGATCGTCAAAGCTGACGGCGGTACGGTCACCAGCAACGAAATCATCGCCACCATCGATACCGAAGCCAAGCCCGAGGCGGGCAAAGCCGAGGCAGCGCCTGCCGCAGCAGCACCGGCGAAAGCCGCAGCGGGTTCGCCAGCGATGCCTTCAGCGCAAAAAATGGCCGCCGAAAAGAATATCGATACCGGCACCCTCAGTGGCACCGGCCGCGGCGGTCGTGTTACCAAGGGCGATGTCATCCAGGCCGCGCAGGGCGGCAGCAAAGCCCCCGCAGCAGCTCCGGCGGTGGCTCGCGCCATGCCTGCTGTCGACATGGGTGATCTGGGTGAGCGTCCCGAGCAGCGCGTGCCGATGTCACGCCTGCGCGCGCGTATTGCCGAGCGCCTGGTGCAGTCGCAATCCACCGCAGCCATTCTGACCACGTTCAACGAGGTCAATATGCAGCCGGTCATGGACATGCGCGCCAAGTACAAGGACAAGTTCGAGAAGGAGCATGGCGTCAAGCTGGGCTTCATGTCGTTCTTCGTCAAAGCTGCTGTTCATGCGCTGAAGAAATATCCGGTGGTGAATGCGTCGATCGATGGCAACGACATCGTCTATCACGGCTACTTCGACATCGGCATTGCCGTGGGTAGCCCGCGCGGTCTGGTGGTGCCCATCCTGCGCAATTGCGATCAGATGAGCCTCGCCGACATCGAGAAGCAGATTGCTGAATATGGCAAACGTGCCCAGGACGGCAAGCTGACCATCGAAGAACTTACTGGCGGCACGTTCTCGATTTCCAATGGCGGCACCTTCGGTTCGATGCTGTCGACGCCGATCATCAATCCGCCGCAGAGCGCAATTCTCGGTGTGCATGCGACCAAGGACCGTCCGGTGGCGGAAAACGGCCAGGTCGTGATCCGTCCGATGAACTACCTCGCACTGTCCTATGATCACCGCATCATTGACGGTCGCGAAGCGGTGCTTGCACTGGTGGCGATGAAGGAAGCGCTGGAAGATCCGGCGCGTCTGCTGCTCGATATCTGATTTTCAAAGGCATCACGGCGGTGCGGCGCAATAGCGCGGCCGCCGTTCACGTTTTCAAACCCTATATTTACAGACGGTTTACCGATCATGGCCAAATCATTTGACGTCGTAGTCATCGGCGCCGGTCCCGGCGGATACATTGCAGCCATCCGTGCTGCGCAGCTCGGCATGCAGGTTGCCTGCATCGACGAGTGGAGCACCCCGGACGGCAAGCCCGCGCCCGGCGGCACCTGCACCAACGTCGGCTGCATTCCGTCGAAGGCGCTGCTGCAGTCCTCCGAAAACTTTGACCACGCCAGTCACGAGTTTGCCGACCATGGCATCCAGGTCAAAGGTCTGGCCATGGACGTGGGCCAGATGCTCAAGCGCAAAGACAAGGTCGTCAAACAGAACAACGAAGGCATCCTCTACCTGTTCA
>CANHZX010000244.1 GCA_947465215.1 Betaproteobacteria bacterium
CGGCACAGCAGGCAGCGGCGAGCGCCAAGGTGGTTGATGAATACAAGCGGCGCATCATCGAAAAGGTGAAGCGCTTTATCGTGCTGCCGCCCAATGTCAGCGACAACGCACAGGTTGAATTCGAGGTGGTGGTGCTGCCCGGCGGCGAAGTGCTGGGTGCGAAAATGAAAAAATCCAGCAACAGCATTCCCGCCTACGATTCAGCGATCGAGCGCGCAATCCTCAAGGCGCAGCCGCTGCCGCTGCCCCAGGATCCGGCGCTGATGCGCCAGTTCCGGGAACTTAATCTGGTATTCCGGCCCAAAGAGTAATCCTGCCCAATGATCATACAAATGCAATTTCATGCTGAGACCATGCGCAACATCATGTTGAACCTGCTGCGGACCTTGGTGGTGTCGCTGATGCTAATTGCCGGCAGCGCCGGTGCGGCAATGACCATCGAGATCGTCGGTGCCGGCGCCAACCAGATTCCGCTGGCGATCGTGCCCTTCCGCGCCGAGGACGGGCTGGCGCAGAAACTGACGCCGGTGGTAGCGGCCGACCTCACGCGCAGCGGGCTGTTCCGCATGGTTGATCCGGGCGGTATGAATCCGGTGCCCTACGAACCCGAGCAGCTGAACTACGGGCAGTGGAAGGCGCGCGGCGCCGAAGCGGTGGTGATCGGTTCGGTGAACAAGACGGCGGATGGCCGCTACGATATCCGCTTCCGAGTGATGGATACGGTCAAGCAGACGCAGATCGCCGGCTTTGTCTATTTCGCCACCGAAAGCCAGCTGCGCCTGACCGCGCACAAGATCGCCGATGTGATCTATGAAAAACTCACCGGCGACACCGGCGTGTTTGCGACGCGCATCACCTACGTTGTCAAACGCGGCAAGAACTATGAGCTGCATGTTGCCGATGCTGACGGTTTCGGCGCGCAGAGCGTGTTGAGTTCCAACGAGCCGATCATTTCACCGGCATGGTCGCCGGACGGCACCCGGCTGGCCTATGTTTCCTTCGAGCAGAAGAAGCCGGTGGTTTACGTGCAGTCGCTGGTCACCGGTGCGCGCCAGCCGGTGGCACAGTTCCGCGGCAGCAACAGCGCGCCGGCGTGGTCGCCGGACGGCAAGCAGTTGGCGGTGACGCTGACCCGCGACGGTGGTTCACAGCTGTTCCTGATCAACGCCGATGGCAGCGGTGCACCGCAGCGGCTGACGCAGAGTTCGGCGATCGACACCGAAGCCAATTTTTCGCCGGACGGCCAGTCGATCCTGTTTACCTCCGACCGCGGTGGTGGCCCTCAGATCTATCGCATTGCCACCTCCGGCGGCGCCGCGCAGCGCGTGACCTTTGAGGGCACTTACAACGTATCGCCTCGTCACAGCCCGGACGGCAAGAGCTTCACCTTCATCCAGCGCAATGGCGGACGTTTCAATGTCGCGGTCCAGGATTTTGCGACGCGTCAGGTCCAGGTGCTGACCGACGGCGGCATTGATGAGTCGCCGAGTTTTGCACCCAACGGCAAGATCATCCTCTACGCAACCGAGGTCAGGGGGCGTGGTATATTGGCTGCAGTGTCAAGCGACGGGCGCATCAAGCAGCGTTTCACTGCTGATGTCGGGGATGCGCGTGAACCTGCGTGGAGTCCCGTGGTCAATAAATAATAAATACAAACAGTATCCGGAATACTACTCAGCAAACCACTTCAGTCGACAAGGAGTCCCAACATGAAACGATTAATTCTCGCAGTCGCTGTTTCGGCGATGCTTGCTGCCTGCGGCAGCAGCCCGACCAAGGAGCAGGAAGGCGCGGCGGTTGAAGATCGCAGCGGTGCTACGGCCGGCTCGCAGCAGCAGAAGCCGCAGACCCAGGGGCAGAACCAGAATGCCGGACCGACATCGAAGCCCCTGGAGTCTTCCAGCATGTCGGGCAACCCGCTGAAGGATCCTTCGAACATCCTGTCTAAGCGCAGCGTTTATTTCGAACTCGACAGCAATGTCGTCAAGGAAGAGTTCAAGCCGGTGGTTGCGGCACATGCCCGTTACCTGCAGCAGAACCGCGGGGTGAAAATGACAGTGCAGGGCAATGCCGATGAACGCGGCAGCCGCGAATACAACCTGGCGCTCGGCCAGCGTCGCGCAGATGCGGTGAAACAGGCGATGCAACTGCTCGGCGCTCAGCCTGACCAGATTGAATCCGTCAGCTTCGGTGAAGAAAAGCCCAAGGCCACCGGGCATGACGAGGCGAGCTGGTCGGAAAACCGTCGCGCCGACCTCGCTTATCCGAACGACTGATCCCGGACCATGAGGGATTGCAGCATGCGCGCAGCTTTTGCTGCGATCGCCTTGTGCGCAGGGCTTGTTGCCGCCGGACCTGCTGCCGCCGGTCTGTTTGACGACGAGATCGCCCGCAAGCAGATCGCAGAACAGCAGAAACGCGTCGATGAACTGCGCCAGCAAAGCGAAGGCCTGGCGGGGCGTCTGGGCAAACTCGAAGACGCGGCCAAGGCGCAGCCGGTGCTGTCGCTGGTCGCGGAAATCGAGAAATTGCGCGAAGAAATCCGCAACCTGCGCGGTCAGGTTGAAACCCTGGGCAACAATATTGAAGGCGTCGCCAAGCGCCAGCGCGACATGTATGTCGACCTCGACCAGCGTCTGCGCCGTTTTGAGCAGCCCGGCGCGGTGGCCGCTGCAGCTGCGCCGGCCGCAGGCGCTGCAGCACCTGCGACAGTCACAGCTGCAGCAGCCGAAACGCCAAAACCGGCGGTGGCTGCCAACGTCAGTCCTGAAGAAAATGAAGCTTATGAACGCGCCCAGGGTCAGCGCCGCATCGGTAATTACCAGGGCGCGATCACGGGGTTCCAGGGTTTTATCGCCAAATATCCGAAAAGCACGCTGGCGCCGCGCGCCCAGTACTGGATCGGCGATTCCTATTTCAATCTGCGCGATTACAAAAATGCCATCGCCAGCCAGCAGAAACTGCTGTCGGCTTATCCGGACAGTTCTTCGGTGCCGGACGGGCTGCTCAATATGGCCAGCGCGCAACTCGAAGCCGGCGACAACGCCGCCGCGCGCAAGACCATGGACGGCCTGATCGCCCGTTATCCGTCCTCTGAAGCCGCCGAAAAAGCGCGTCGCCGCGTCGCCAATCTGCGCTGATTGGCTGCGGCTTCGCGCCGCATGCCGGTAGAATCACTGCCGTGAACACGACCGTAACCGAAAAACCTGCCACCGTTTCTGCAGCAACCACTCTGCGTGTGACGGAGATTTTCCATTCGCTGCAGGGGGAAACCAGCCGCACCGGGCTGCCCACGGTATTTGTGCGTCTGACCGGTTGCCCGCTGCGCTGCGGTTATTGTGATACCGCCTACGCCTTCCATGGCGGCGAGTCGCTGACGCTGGATGAGATTCTCAGTCGAGTCGCTGCGTTGGGGGCACATTATGTGACGCTCACCGGCGGCGAACCGCTCGCACAAAAACAGGCGCCTGTGCTGCTGCAGCGCCTTGCCGATGCGGGTTATTCGGTCTCGCTGGAAACCAGCGGCGCGCTGGATGTGTCTGCGGTTGATCCGCGCATTTCGAAAATTCTCGACCTGAAAACCCCCGGCTCCGGCGAGTGCGAACGCAATCTGTGGTCCAACCTTGCGCTGCTGACGCCGCACGATGAGATCAAGTTTGTGCTCTGCGACGAGGCTGATTATCAATGGGCCCGCGAGCAGATCCGCAAGCATCAACTCGATGCCAAATGCCCGCTGCTGATGTCCCCGGTGCACGGCAAACTGGAGCCGCGCCTGCTCGCGGAGTGGATTCTCCGCGATCATCTGCCGGTGCGCATGCAACTGCAGCTGCACAAGCTGCTGTGGGGCGAGAAACCTGGGCACTGAGCTGGCCACTGAGCGGGCCACTGAGCCGGGCACTGAACGGAATATTGAACGATGACTTCATCTGCAGTCGAACTGCTTTCCGGCGGTCTGGATTCCGCCACTACGCTGGCGATGGCACGCGCGGCCGGTCACGACTGTCACTGCCTTTCGATTGATTACGGTCAGCGCCATCGCTCCGAACTGGACGCAGCGGCGCGTGTGGCACAGGCGCTCGGTGCAAAGGCGCACAAGGTGGTGCGCATTGACCTCGGCGCAGTCGGC
>CANHZX010000245.1 GCA_947465215.1 Betaproteobacteria bacterium
CGAATAGCGTCGGGCAGCCCGCGCAAGGGCACAGGTTCAAAGTGTTACAGTTTGTCGCAGCACCGTGATGCAATGGCTCCTGCATTCAAATTATCCGAGGACGGCACCATAATGAATAACCATTCCATCAAATTCGCCTTGACCGCGATGTGCCTCCTGAGCGCAGCGGTGGCGCCCGCCATGGCGCAGACGGCTTACCCCGATCGCGTGCTGCGCCTGATCGTGCCCTTTGCCGCCGGCAGCGCGACCGACTCCTCGGCGCGGATCTTCAGCGCACAGCTCTCCACCCAGCTGGGGCAGCAGATCATCGTCGACAACCGTGCAGGCGCGGGCGGTGCCATCGGCATGCAGGTGCTGGCCAAGTCCGCGCCCGACGGTTACACCATTGCCTATGCCGGCGCCGGCCCTCTGGCCATTAACCGCAGCATGACGGCCAACCTGCCGTACGATGTCGAGAAGGAAGTTCAGGCTATTTCGCAGGCGATCACCTCGCCGCTGTTGCTGGCTGTCTCGCCGACCTTGCCGGTCAAAAGCGTCAAGGAAATGATTGCGCTGGCCAAAGCGCGCCCCGGCCAGATGTCCTTCGGCTCGGCCGGCACCGGCACCGTCGGTCACCTTGCGGGTGAATATTTCAAGAGCCTGAGCAAGACCGACATCCTGCATGTGCCTTATAAGGGCGGTTCGCAGGCGGCCGTCGACACCATGTCCGGGTTTGTGCAGTTTCTGTTTGACCCGACCAGCAGCCTGGCCCCGCATGTCACCAGCGGCCGGCTGCGCGGTCTTGCCGTGACCGGACCCAAGCGCATCAAGGCCTTTGCCAATTTGCCGACCGTGGCCGAATCCGGCCTGCCCGGCTACGAAGTCACCACATGGGGCGGCATCATCGGCCCTGCCGGCATGCCGAGGAATATCGTCAACCGCCTCAGCGACGAAGTGCAGAAAGCAGCCAAGTCGGCGACGGTGATTGAACGTTTCGCCGCACTCGGATCGGATCCGCTCGGCTCGACGCCGGAACAGTTCACCGACTTCATCCGCAAGGAATACCTGAAGTGGGCTGAAGTCATCAAACGCGCGGGACTGAAACAGCTGTAACCGCCCGCGCTGTCAGCGTGCAGACTCAGTGCATGGCCACAAAACGGCCCATACGCACTGCGGTCTGCCCGCGATAGAGCCGCTTCGAGGGCATCACCAGCACGCAGTTGTCATAGGGTGTGTGCACTTCACGTTCGCCGTCCCAGCCGATCAGCGTGCCGGCCTTCTCAACGACTTCCAGCCCGGTGAACGGGCGTGCGAACCGGAAAACTTCGGCGGTGATGGTGACCGGATGCGTGACCTCAACCGTTTTCTGCGTCAACGGCGTCTCGGCAAAACGGAAAGGACCGCGCTCGGTGTCGATGATGCCGAAGCGCGCCAGAAAGCGCAGCGTGGTCTCGCGTGCGACATTGACGGTTTGTTTGGCCCAGTGCTGGCCGCACTCAACCAGCAGCGCGTTCTTCGGGCTGGCTGCGTCGCCGAATGCTGCGTAATCGCGCATGCGCCGGCCGGCCGCGTGCCCGGCATCGCAGACCGCCAGCGCCGGATAAGCGACTTCAGCGGCAAGGATGCGTCCCTTTTCCAGGGGGCCGGCGAGTACCAGCGGGTCGGAGGGATGCTGCATCGAATGGATGTCGAGCAGCAGGTCGGCGGTATCCACCAGCGGGCGGATCACGCGTGCGCGGCGCAGGTCAGCTGTGTCGCGCGGGCCGTCGAGCACCTCGGCGGTCCACACCCGGTTGAAGTCCTCCTCGACCCAGCGTGAGGCTTCAGGCTGGGCCAGATCAAACCGCGCAAACGCTTCGACGTTGCAGAACATCATGGTCAGTTTGCCGTGCAGCGGACGGATACCGGCGCGGAACAGCTCATCGAGCACGATCGCGCCGCAGATCTCGTTGCCGTGGGCCAGCGCGGTGAGCATGACATGCGGCCCCGGTTTGCCGCTGTCGATAGTGGTGGCGTAATCGATGCCGGTGTTGCCCTTGCGATAGGGGCTGATATCCGGGGCGGTGATTTCGACGGTATAGGCGTTGGGGTCGGTCATGATGGGCGCAGTCTCAGGTTGTTGGGGCAGCAGCGGGCGGGCCGCTGCGCTGAGTGTAGCGCAGCGCGGCAGTCTGGAAGAATTCCGGCAGGCCGAAGCCGGAGCTGCAGAACCGTTAAACCGGCAGTGCCATGAACGGCGCATCGATGGCGCCGACCTTCACATAAATCAGCGCGCCTTCCGTTCCGGTGAATGGCGTATGGCGACTCCAGCGCGGATTGCGCAGCCAGGTACTGGCGGGATAGCTGCCATCTTCATCACGGAATACGCCTTCAAGCACGAGGATCTCTTCACCACCGGGGTGCATGTGCATGTTGAATTGCGTATCCGGCGCCCAGCGCACCAGCGCCGTGCTGACGCCGTCATGCTCATGCAGCGGCATCACGCTCAGGCCCCGCACCAGCCCGGGCCGCCACGCGGCGGTTGATGTCGCAATGCGCACCGGCTTCAGATCATTCGCCGCGAACTGCCAGAGTTTGACGAACAGCGTGCAGCCTTCACGCGAGAACGGCGCATGGCGGGTGCCCGGCGGGTTGCGCAGATAAGTGCCCGCCGGATAGTCGCCGTGCTCATCCGAGAACACGCCATCGAGCACGAGGATTTCCTCGCCGCCGTGATGCACATGTTCATCAAAGCGGGAACCGGCGGAGTACCGCACGATACTGGTGGCGCGCGCGACCTCATCACCGACGCGGTCGAGCATGCGCCGGTCCACGCCGGGCAAGGGCGAGGGTGTCCATACGGCATCGGCGGCGTGCTGCACGACGCGCAGTTTGAAATCGTTGTTGAGGTTCATGCGGTTATTCTAGGGGATACAACCGCCTCCAGCGGGCGGCGGAGGCGGTGCAAGGTTGCAGTGCAATTAAATCGACCCCGGCACCTTCGGATAACAAAGAATATCGAGCCCCAGGCCTGCGTAAAGGCCTGTACGCTTAAGCGCGTAGGCCTGTACGCTTAATCCAGCCGTATTCCAGCCTGCTTGATCAGCTTTCCCCATTTTTCCTGTTCGGTGCGGAGGTGGGCGGCAAAGTCTGCCGGTTTCCCGCCGACAGCCTCCGACCCGAGTACGGCCAGTTTCTCCCGGACATCGGCAATCTGCATGACTTTGCTGAATTCGCCGTGCAGGCGCGTGACTGCAGCCTGCGGCGTACCGGCCGGAGCGACAACTCCGAACCATGAAGTGATCTCGTAACCGCGCAGCGCGGATTCATCCATCGTCGGTACTTCCGGTGCGGCCTGCGCCCGTTTCATTCCAGTCACCGCCAGCGCACGCAAGCGCTTTTCCCTAACGTCACCGAGCACGGCAGTAGTGTTGTGGAACATGAAATCAACCTGTCCGCCCAGCAGTTCCGTGCGCGCGTGGCCACCGCCCTTGTACGGCACGTGCACGGTGTTCACACCTGCCATCATGTTGAACAATTCACCGGCGAGATGCGTGGCATTGCCGTTTCCGGCTGAGGCGTAGTTCAGCTTGCCCGGGCGCGCTTTTGCCAGCGCGATCAGTTCCCGGGCCGACTTTGCCGGCACCGACGGGTGCACCACCAGCATGTAATGGCCCGTGGTCAGCAGGCTGATCGGCGCAAAATCGCGGATCATGTCATAGCCGGATTTGCTGTCGGGAATGCTGCCGCTGATGGCATGCGCCGGCGTCGCCAGAAAAAGGGTGTAACCGTCAGGCGCGGAACGGGCTGCGAATGCGGCGCCGAGATTGCCGCCGGCACCGGCACGGTTGTCGACGATCACCTGCTGCCCCAGCGCCTCGGCAAGTTTCGGGCTGACCACGCGCGCCACGATATCCACACCGCTTCCCGGCGATGAGGCCACCACCAGCCGCAGCGCTTTGGTCGGATAGGTTTGCGCCGGAGTAGCTGAAATACCGCTGAAAAACGTCAACAGAATGCACAGTCTCAGGCTCGTGATACGTGACATCGGCCAGCATCTCCTCAGGATTATTGTTTTTGCGCTACGCGTACAAACAGCATTATCACACGTGACCCCGCCGGTTCGTGACAAGGCATGCATCAGCGCGGCTACATCATTATTC
>CANHZX010000246.1 GCA_947465215.1 Betaproteobacteria bacterium
GGTGTTGACGCCCATCAGGCCAGCGACATCCGGATTTTGTTCCGTCGCACGCATCGCGCGGCCCATGCGGCTGACTTTGATGAACCAGAGCAGGGCGGCCATGATCGCGCAGGCCAGCAGGAAAATCGCCAGCTGCAGTGTGGTCAGCTGCGCGCCGGCAATCTCGATCGCCGCCGGTTCCAGCAGTTTGGGCATCGCGATGTACTGTTTGCCCCAGATCAGTGCTGCGGAATACTGCAGCAGGATCGATACGCCGATCGCGGTGATCAGCGGTGCGAGCCGCGGCGCGCGGCGCAGCGGCCGGTAGGCGACGCGTTCAATCGACAGTCCCAGCGCGGCGCAAACAATCATTGCGCCGCCGCCGGCGATGACCAGCAGCACCGGCGCCGGAAGGCCGGCTGCCGCAAGCGCCTGCAGGATGGTCAGGGAGACCAGCGCACCGACCATGGTGATGTCGCCATGCGCAAAATTGATCAGCCCGAGAATGCCGTAGACCATCGTGTAACCGAGCGCGACCAGGGCATAGATGCTGCCCAGCACCAGGCCGTTGATCAGTTGCTGCGCGAAAATGTCCATGTTCAGAGACGGCAACGGCACCCGTAGGGGGTGCCGTTGTGTGGTCGTTGTTGTCGCTTATTTTTTCGCAGCTTCGGGGGCGGGTGCCGGTGCTGCTGCGGGAGTCGTGCCGGCATCGGCTGCGGGCTTCACGGTTTCCAGCGGTTCCCATTTGCCGCCTTTGACCACGTAAACCGTGATCGGGCCGTTTCTCAGATCCCCTTTGTCATCAAAGGCGATGGGGCCGATGACGCCGTTGTAACTGGTTTTGCCGACTTCCGGCAGGAACTTTGCCGGATCGCTTGAGCCGGCGCGTTTCATGGCTTCAATGAATACCATCACCGCGTCGTAACCCATCGGCGCGAACAGTTCGACGTCCTGGTTGAATTTGGTTTTGTATTTGTCGAGGAAGGTTTTGCCGCCGGGCATCTGGTCTTTCGGCAGTCCGGGAATCGATGCCATCGCACCTTCAGAGGCGTCGCCAGCGAGTTTGATGAAGTTCGGCGTCTGCATGCCGTCGCCGCCAATGAATTTGGCCTGGATGCCCAGATCCTTCATCTGTTTGATCATCGGCGCAGCTTGCGGGTCGATGCCGCCGAACATGATCAGGTCGGGTTTTTTGCCTTTGATCTTGGTCAGGATCGCCTTGAAGTCGGTGTCCTTGTCCGTGGTGTGCTCGCGCGCAACCAGCTTGATGCCCAGCGATTTTGCGGTGGCTTCGAAGTTATCGGCGAGACCCTGGCCGTAGGCCGTGCTGTCGTCGATTATCGCGACCGATTTGCTCTGCAGCGTTTTTGCTGCAAAACGCGCGAGCGTCGGCCCCTGCTGGCCGTCATGGGCGACCACGCGGAAGGTGGTCTTGAATCCCTGCTCGGTGTACTTCGGATTGGTGGATGACGGCGAGATCTGCGGAATGCCCGCATCGGAATAAATCTTCGACGCCGGAATTGATGCGCCGGAGTTGAAGTGGCCGACTACGGCGGCTACTTTGGTATCGACGAGTTTTTGTGCAACCGTCGTTGCCTTTGTCGGATTCGCTTCATCGTCTTCCGCAACCATTTCGAATTTCACTTTTTTGCCGGCGATTTCGACATTGGAGGCGTTGGCATCTTCGATGGCCAGTTGTACGCCGTTGCGGATATCGATGCCGATATGCGCCTGCGGGCCGGTCAGCGGCGATGCGGAACCGATTTTGACGGTGAGCACTTCCGGCGCCTTCGGCGCTTCGGCCTTGGGTGCGGGCGGCGGTGCGTCCTGGCCACAGGCTGCAACGAGAAGGGCGGCGGTCAGTGCTACGGCAGCGGTTCGTATCGGGTGCTTGTGCATGTCAGGCTCCAGGGTTCAAGCGGTCACGGGAATAGTCCCGCGTCCGGTGGATATCGTTTAACTTGTTGTTACTGAAAGGAATTTGGGCATTATCGGGGGAGGTTATGGCAAAGTCAATTTGCCATCGCCCGATTGACGGACAAAAAAAAGCCGGCGGCTGCCGGCTTTTTGATGATCCTTGTGCGGATCGGCGACCAATCAATATTTATTTGGTGGCCAATACCCACTGCACGAGGGTTTTGATGTCGTCTTCCTTGACGTGCGCGTTCGGCGGCATCGGGGTCGGGCCCCAGACACCGGAACCGCCGGCTTTCACTTTTTTCACCAGATTGGCTTCGGCAGCTTTGTCGCTGCGATATTTCGTGGCGATTTCCTTGTAGCTGGGGCCAATGACTTTTTTATCGACAGCGTGGCAGGTCATGCAGCCGCTGGATTGAGCGAGTTTTTCGTTGGCTGCGGCGTTGCCGGCAGCGAGCACGCCGAAGGCGGCCAGTGCGACGATTGCAAATCTCATGACTACTCCTTGAAGGGCGATTCGTGAAGTTGCGCGATTGTAGCCGAAGCCGTGCGGAGCCAGAAGATCGTGCGCCGTACATCCAACGCAGTATTGCCCGTCAATCCGCTCGTTTCTAACGCAATGATAACGCCGGCTGGATGCCGGCGTTGACCTTGCCGGCGATGAACAGCTTTGGCGTAACGCCGTAACTTATTGTTTATATTTATTAATTTATGAGCCTTGCCTTAGGTTGAAGCGTCAGGCGCGAGCAGGCTGCGGATCTGGCGCACCAGCAGTCCCGGGTTGAAGGGTTTGGTCATTACCAGCTGGGCGCCGGAGGCCATGCATTCATCGGCGAAAGTCTGCGCATGGTTGGCGGTCAGAAAAATCACCGGCGCGTTGACGTGTTCCGGCTGCGAGCGCATCCAGCGCAGCACCGTCAGTCCGTCCGCCACCGGCATGCTGGCGTCGAGCACTGCGAGGTGCACCGGCGACTGGGTCATCGCTGCGATGGCTTCGCCGCCGTCCCTGCACACCACCACTTCGGCGATGCGCATGTTTTTCAGATAAAACGAGACGATGCGAGCAATGTCGGCATTGTCTTCGGCCAGCAGGATGCGCATTGTGCCGGCCGATCCACCTGTTTTGGCGGTCGTGTTCATGACGTTCAGTCGGTGACTGCACCCTTGCTGGCTGTCGAGACCAAGCGCGCGAATTTCGCCAGCACACCGCGTGTGTAACGCGGTTTCGGCTGTTTCCATTTTTTCCTGCGCGCCGCGAGTTCCTTGGCCGGGACATTGAGCTGGATCAGCAGCTTGTCCGCATCGATGGTGATCGAGTCGCCGTCTTTCACGAGCGCGATCGGCCCGCCTTCAAACGCTTCGGGTGCGACGTGGCCCACGACCATGCCCCAGGTGCCGCCGGAGAAACGGCCGTCGGTGATCAGGCCTACGGATTCGCCCAAGCCCTGGCCGGTCAGAGCGCCAGTCGGCGCGAGCATTTCCTGCATGCCGGGGCCGCCTTTCGGTCCTTCGTAGCGGATGACGACGACGTCACCGGCTTTGATCTTCTTCGCCATGATTGCTTTCATGCAGGCGTTTTCAGAATCGAAAACGCGCGCCGGTCCGGTGATTTTCGGTGATTTGAGGCCGGTGATTTTGGCGACACAACCTTCCGGAGAGAGATTGCCTTTGAGGATGGCGAGGTGGCCCTGTTTATACATCGGGTTGGACCACTGGCGGATGACGTCCTGATTCGCACGCGGCGCATCGGGAATGTTTTTCAGTTCCTGCGCCATCGTACGGCCGGTGATGGTCATGCAGTCACCGTGGAGCAGCCCTTGCTTGAGCAGCATTTTCAGCACCTGCGGCACACCGCCGGCACGATGGAAGTCCACCGCAACATAACGGCCCGAGGGTTTGAGATCGCACAGCACCGGCACCTTGCGGCGCATGCGCTCGAAGTCATCAATGGTCCATTTGACCTGCGCGGCATGCGCAATGGCAAGGAAATGCAGCACGGCGTTGGTCGAGCCGCCGGTGGCCATGATCAGTGCCACCGCGTTTTCGATCGACTTGCGGGTGACGATGTCGCGCGGCCGCAGATTGAGTTTGATCGCGTTGACCAGCACTGTGGCGGAAGCGGCGGCCGAGTCGGCTTTTTCCGGGTCGGGCGAGGCCATTTGCGATGAGCCCAAGAGGCTCATGCCGAGCGCTTCA
>CANHZX010000247.1 GCA_947465215.1 Betaproteobacteria bacterium
GCGCGGGTCGGCGAAAAGCTGGCTGACGTCAAACTCCAGTCGGCTTTGAAGAAGCTGCAGGGGAATTTCGTCAAAGGCCGGGCCGACCGCATCACCGAACTCGACAATTTCCACGAGATCCGTGACGCTGCCGCGGCCATCCGCGACCGTACGCTGGCAAACCTCGACGTTTACCTCGATACCTTCGAACGCAACGCCAAGGCACGCGGCACGGTGGTGCACTGGGCCGAGACCCATGACGACGTCAACCGCATCGTGCGCGAAATCGCCGCACAGCACGGTGTGCGCAAGGTTATCAAATCGAAGTCAATGGTTACCGAAGAGTGCGCGCTCAATGACGCACTGATTGATGCCGGTCTCGAAGTGGTCGAGACCGATCTCGGCGAATACATCCTGCAGCTGGCGAAGGAGCCACCCTCGCACATTGTCGCGCCGGTGGTGCACAAGACGCGCGATGAGGTCTCCGACCTGTTTGCCGAAAAACACAATGCACCGCGTCTGACCGATATTCCGGCACTGTGCCGCGAAGCGCGCGAAAAGCTGCGACCGCATTTCCTGTCCGCCGACATGGGTGTGTCAGGCGCGAATTTCATCATTGCTGAAACCGGTTCCTCGCTGATCGTTACCAACGAAGGTAACGGACGGCTGGTGACGACGCTGCCGAAAGTGCATGTTGCAATCACTGGTATCGAGAAGGTGGTGGCCACGCTGGAAGATGTCACCACGCTGCTGCGCTTGCTGCCGCGTCACGGCACCGGGCAGAGCATTACCAATTACATTTCGGTGACCACCGGTCCGCGCCGTGAGGGTGACAGCGACGGCCCCGAACATTTTCATGTAATCCTGGTTGATGCCGGCCGTACCAAGCTGATCGGCGGCGACATGCAGGAGATGCTGCGCTGTATCCGCTGCGGCGCCTGCATGAATCACTGCCCGGTTTATCAAAGCGTTGGAGGTCACGCCTATGGATGGGTTTACCCGGGGCCGATGGGTTCGGTGCTGACGCCGACTTATGTCGGACTGCAGAATGCCGGCGACCTGCCCAATGCGGCTACGCTGTGCGGGCAGTGCCATGTCGCCTGTCCGGTGAAGATTCCATTGCCCGAACTGTTGCGCAAACTTCGCGAACAGCAGTTCGATCTCAAGCTGAAGCCCTGGTACGAGATGTTCGCGCTGCGCGTATGGGGCTGGTTGGCGCAACATTCATGGCTTTACGCGGTGACGACGCGGCTGCAGGCGCGGCTGCTGAAATCGGCTGCGGATGAGCGTGGCATGATTCGCAGCCTTCCTTTTGCCGGCGGCTGGACGGATCGTCGTGACCTGCCGGCGCCGGAAGGTCGCACTTTCCGTGAGTTGTATCGTGCTGCGGCTAAAAATTGAATAACAGGTTCTGAAGTATTACTGGAGGAGTCAATGAACAAATCGGCAGATCATTCCGCCATCGCTACCGTGCCGTTGTGGATTAACGGCAAGGCCCAGGCCGCCACGTCGACGCGCAGCGCCGATGTCACCAATCCCGCCACCGGCAAGGTGACGCGTCGGGTGCCGCTGGCCAATGCAGCGGATATCGAGGCTGCTGTTGCCTCGGCGAAACGCGCTTTCCCGGCCTGGCGTGACACGCCGCCGCTGCGCCGCGCGCGCATCCTGATGAAATTCCGTGAATTGCTGGTGGCGCACCATGAGGAACTGGCGCGGCTGGTCACCGACGAACACGGCAAAACGCTGCCTGATGCGATGGGGTCGGTGCAGCGCGGCATTGAGGTGGTCGAATTCATGACCGGCATTCCGCAGTTGCTGAAAGGCGAGCACAGCCCGGATGTCGGCACCGGTGTCGATACCCATTCGCTGCGCCAGCCGCTGGGTGTGTGCACAGGTATCACGCCGTTCAACTTTCCGGTGATGGTGCCGCTGTGGATGTTCCCGGTGGCGATTGCCTGCGGCAACACCTTCGTGCTGAAGCCT
This sequence comes from Betaproteobacteria bacterium, assembly GCA_947465215.1. GTDB lineage: Bacteria > Pseudomonadota > Gammaproteobacteria > Burkholderiales > SG8-41. The sequence continues at coordinate 1,963 of CANHZX010000247.1, forward strand.
TCGGAAAAAGTACCGTCTGCGTCGATGCTCATGGCGGAGCTGCTGCGCGAAGCGGGGCTTCCCGACGGCGTTCTCAACGTCGTGCATGGTGATAAAGAAGCCGTGGATGCTCTATTGCATCATCCTGACGTCAAAGCGGTGTCCTTCGTCGGTTCAACACCGATTGCCAAATACATTTACGAAACCTGTGCGCAGGAAGGCAAACGCGTGCAAGCGCTGGGTGGTGCGAAGAATCACGCTGTGGTGCTGGCTGATGCCGATCTCGATTTTGCGGCTGATGCCTTGATTGGTGCGGCTTACGGGTCTGCCGGTGAGCGCTGTATGGCAATTTCTGCAGTGGTTGCAGTGGATGAAGTTGCTGACCAATTGGTCGCCAAGCTCAAAGCGGCTGCTGAAAAGCTGAAAATCGGTTCGGGGCACGACAAGGGAACCGACATGGGGCCGGTGATCAGCCGCGTGCATCGCGACAAGATTTCCGGATACGTCGATCAGGGTGTCGCAGCGGGTGCGAAGCTGGTGCTCGACGGTCGCGGTCATCAGGTGCCGGGTCATGAGGACGGTTTTTTCATCGGCGCTTCGCTGTTCGATGGTGTGCGCACTGATATGAGCATCTATCGCGACGAAATCTTCGGCCCGGTGCTGGTGGTGCTGCGAGTGAAGTCGCTGGATGAGGCGATTGCGATGATCAATGCCAATCCCTTCGCCAACGGCACGGCGGTGTTCACGCGTTCCGGCGGTGCCGCGCGGCGTTTCGAACGCGAGATTGAAGTCGGTATGGTCGGCATCAATGTGCCGATCCCGGTGCCCATTGCGTTTTATTCCTTCGGCGGCTGGCGCAACTCGCTGTTCGGCGATCAGCATGTGCATGGCCCCGAGGGCGTGCGTTTTTATACGCGCGGCAAAGTGGTCACCACCCGCTGGCCCGACGACAAGGCCTTGCCGGCCGGTTTCAACATGCCGACGCTGGGCTGACTGAATGTCCGCGCGCGCCAACATCCTCGCTCGCATCCGTACCCGTCAGGGCAAGGCGGTGACGCCGCGCGCTGTGGAACGGGAGAAGGTCGCGCAGTTTATCGCTGAGCATCCGCAAAGCCCGCGCCCTCATGTCGATGCCGACCTGCTGGCGCGGTTTCGTGATCGGGCGCTGAATCTGACTACCAGTGTCGAGGATCTGGCTTCGTTGCAGGAACTGCCTGCAGCAGTGGCGCGTTATCTGACTGAAAAGCAGTTGTCGAAAACTGCAGTGTGCTGGCCCGAGTTTGCAATGTTGGACTGGCCGGGGCAGGGTCTTCAGGTTGATGGACGTCCGGCACGAGATAAGGATCTGGTCGGCATCACCGGCGCGTTTTGCGCCATCGCCGAGACCGGCACGCTGATGATGTGTTCGGGCAGGGATACGCCGGCTACCACAAGCCTGTTGCCGGAAACACATATTGCCGTTGTTTCTAAAAGTCGCATTGTCTCCGGCATGGAAGATGCGTGGGCTTTGTTGCGCCGTGATGCCGGCGGCATGCCGCGCGCCGTGAATTTTATTTCCGGACCTTCGCGCACCGCCGACATCGAGCAGACGGTAACCTTGGGTGCCCACGGCCCCTACCGCGTGCATGTCCTGCTGATTCCCTAGCCGTCCCCGGTTTTGATCTGAATCAAACACCGCACCGTCGCGGTGGATAGCATGGGCGCATGAGCCACGAAACTGAGCCTGTGAAGAACGCCCCAACTGATTCTTCCGTGAATTGGCATGGTCGGAATGCGACGTCTGCGCTATCTAAGCTGGGTGGCGATGCGCGGCGTGGTCTTGCCGCAGTTGAAGCAGCAAGACGCCTGGCGCAGTACGGTCCCAATCTGTTGCAGCAGGGAGCCCAGCGCAGCCCCTGGCATATTCTCGCGGCCCAGTTTGCCGACTTCATGATTGTCGTGCTGATGGCGGCCGCTGTGCTTTCCGGCGTGGTCGGTGACATTGCGGATACGCTGGCGATTGTCGCCATCCTGCTGCTCAATGCCGTCATTGGTTTTACGCAGGAATATCGCGCCGAAAAGGCGATGGCCGCCCTTCAGCGTATTGCGGCGCCGTCGGCGACCGTATTGCGCGACGGACAGCGCA
>CANHZX010000248.1 GCA_947465215.1 Betaproteobacteria bacterium
CGCAGCGATGGGTTTCTGCTACGGCGGCCCTTACGCCGCGATCGGTCCGAAACGTCTGGGTTTTGACGCCGGCATCGGCTGCCACAGCACCCAGATGAAGGATTTCATGCAGGAATTCGACGGCCTGAGCAAACCGGTCTGCCTGATCTGGGGCGACCAGGATTTCGCCGCGCCGCCCGAAGTGCAGGCCGCCTATATCGAACTATCGAAAAAACTACCGCAGATGGCCGTGCATATTTTCCCCGGCATCCATCACGGTTACATGATGCGCGATAACGCTGCTGCCTGGAGCCCGCCGACCTATGAGTTTTCGATGGCCCGTTCCATCGATATTCTCAACAGCCTGCGTTGATCTTCAAACGCATGGAAAAGGGCCGCAGCAGCGGCCCTTTTTTATTGCCGACTGAATTCGCATCTTCGGCAGTGACTGAAAGCTATTGACCGGCGAATCCGGATGGATCGTAATAATCGGTTTATTGATAACTTACTGAACTGCTGCCGGCCTGCTGCTTGCCGATCAGGCACTGCAGCAGCGCGCGCTGTCCGTCACTCAATGCCGGGGTCGTATCTTCCGGCGCCCAGTGACGCTTGAACGCCGCCACGGCAGCCGGCAAACGCGTCACGTCATAACCGAGTCCGGCAAGCAGCGCGGCATCATCGGCGCCGGCAGGGGCCGGAGCGTACGGCGGCTCGCACCACAAACCCAAGCCCGCAGCGGCCAGTCGACGCCACGGAAAATACGCGCTGGGATCGACCTTGCGCCCCGGCGAGACATCGCCATGACCGATGATGTTCGCCGGCGGAATGCCCCAACGCGCCGTCAGGTCACGCAGCAAATCAATCAGCACGCTGATCTGCGCTTCGGCAAAAGGTTCGTTACCGTTATTGTCGAGTTCAATGCCGATAGACGACGAATTCAGGTCGCGGTTGCCGCCCCAGTAGGAATCACCGGCATGCCAGGCGCGCTTCTGCTCATCCACCAGATAAATGATGCGGCCGTCACGGCCGATCAGGTAATGCGCACTGACTTCGCGCATCCGGCTGGTCAGTGTGGCCAGCGCCTGCTCGACGCTATCGTTGGTGGTGTGATGAATGATCACGTAGTTCGGCCGCCGATCGCCGAAATTGGGCGATGGCCGCATCTCCACGGGAAGCGTGGTGTAGCGCGGCAAGGGCGCGCAGGCGGACAACAGCAGGGAGACCGCCGCAACAGCCGCAACCTTCACCCGCCAACACCGCATCGTTCGCTGGTCCTGCACGATTTCTCCCGGCTTTATACCTTCACGCGCACTGTACCACGCAGCCCGTCAATGGGTTACTCTCGCCGCATGAACCACGCATACCCCGACGAATCTCCAAAATCCATTTCGCGTGAAGCACTCAATGCATTGCCGGTGCAGCGCTACGAGGGCCCGATCCATTTTGTCGACACGCCCGCGTTGCTCCATGCCGCACGCATCGACATCCTCAGCGAGCGCGCACTGGGTTTCGATACCGAGACCCGCCCCGCCTTCAGCAAGGGCGAAAGTTACCTGCCCAGCATTGCACAGGTCGCCACCGCCCGCGGCGTGCATATTTTCCCGCTGCGTTACACCGACACCCACGGTTTGCTCGGCGAAATGCTCGCCGCACAGAACATCGCCAAGATCGGCGTCGCCCTGGCCTATGACCTGCGCACGCTGAAACAGGTCTTCCCCTTTCACGAACGGCATATCGTCGACCTTGGCATCATCGCCAAGCGCCACGGTTATGAGCAAACGGGCGTGCGCAACCTCGCCGGCCTGCTGATGGGCTACCGCGTACCCAAGGGCGCCAAAACCACCAACTGGTCGGCGCCGCACCTGACACCGGCGCAGATCGCCTATGCCGCCACCGACGCCTGGGTCTGCCGCGAGCTTTACCTGAAATTCGAAACCACCGGCATGATCACCGGTGCGCCAGCTTCCAACGGATAAAATAAGGGCTTGCGGCAAACCGATAACCGCTCTACTGGAAAGATTGTTTCAGCAATGATCGCCATCACCGCCGGCCACTGCGCCGGTCGCGACCGGAATACAACTAAAACGTCTTGGCGCACGGTTCTGCTGATCGCCGCCGCGCTCGTTATTGCCCTTCTCGGCGGCTGCGCCAAAAAACCGCCCACTGGCCTCACCGATCTCAAAGCCAAGAGCTACGGCGAACTCGAAAGTTATCTGCTGTCCCAACCGGCCGACACCGACACCTTCAAGGTGCGCGGCCCGTTTACCGTCGACACCCAGAAAAACCACCAACTGCAACTACCCGCCGGCGAGCGCATCTCCGGTGACCTCTACCTCGCCGAACACGACAACAAGGCACCGCTGGTTGTCCTGCTCCATGGTTACGACAACAGCAAGGCCGACCACGGCTATCAGGCCATGCATCTGGCGACCTGGGGCCTGCACGCCATCGCGCTGGATCTGCCCCGGCAAGGCCCCTGGGCCCGAAACGGCCGGATGCTGGCGCAGGTTACCGAATTACTGCAGAAAAATCCGGCCCTGCTCAACCCCAACATCGACGGCGGCAAAATCGTTCTGGTAGGTCACTCCTTCGGCGGTTCTTCAGTAGCGATTGCCATGGGCGACGGTGCACCGGCTATCGGCGGCGTACTGCTTGATCCGGCAGTTGCCGATGGCGACATCCGCGGTGCGCTGGGCCGGAACAAAAAGCCGCTGATCCTGATCGGCGCGGACGAATACGTCTCCGAGGCCGTCGGCCGCAGCCAGTTCTACAGCGATACGCGCAGCGGCATCATTGAAATCTCGATCCGCGACGCCGAACACGAAGACGCCACCTTCTCGATGGAAATGACCGGCATCACCGGCGAACAGCTGACTTTCATCAGCACCCTGACCGCTGCCGCCTTCAGCTTGGCCGCCACCGGAAAAACCGATTACGCCTGGGACGGATTCAACAAAGCCTTCCGCGAGGGTACAATCGTAAATCCAAAGAAAAAATAAACAAGAAAAAGACGGCTCAAGCCGCGTTTCTTAAAAGTTTTTCCCGATCAATCCAGAGGATCATGCTCAGCACATGATACCGCTCATGAAAACCAGCATTACCCGGCTGCTCGCGCTGCTGCTATTCCAGTGGGTCGGCGCAGGCAGCGCGGCCGCACAGACTGCGGCAACGCCGCCCACCCTGGAGGCTGAACGCGCCAAGCAGGAAAAGATCTATCAGGGGCGTGGCGAACTGCGGCTTGAGGGTTACGTCATCGACCGTTCGCTTTCCGCCTACGTGCGCGCACTGCCCCAGGGCTTTGCCCAATCACTGGCCAACCTCGGACCCGAAGAACGCTGGCTGGATGTCGGGGCCGGTCAGGGAATGGCCGTGCTGGATTATTACGCGCCGGAATACGATCCCCGGCAGGCAGGCCGGCGCGAACGGCAGATCAAAAAGGCACGCTCGGTTGCAATGTCCATCGAAGACCGGCGCACGCCGCGCTGGCAGCAGACCGCTGACACCCTGGAGCCCAATCAGCTCCGGTATGTGTTCAGTAAACCGTTACGCGACTACACCACCGAGGAACTGGGCCGTTTCCAGTTGATCACCGACGTCATCGGTGGTTTTTCCTATACCGAAAATCTGACGATTTTCATGGAAAAAGTGCTGAGCCTGCTCACCGTCAACGGCATGTTCTATACCGTTGCACAGGACGTACGTAACGAAGCAGGCAGCAACAAGCCCTTCTACAGCGGCGAACCCTTCCTGTCGCAGATCAAAAATGCCGCAAGCCAGGACATCGGCATCTGCGCCTGGCTGAAAAAAATCAGCTGCATCGAAGTCAGCTGTGAATACAAAAGCGACTGGAGACCCACACTGGAAACCTACAGGATCCGCAAGTCCTGCGATAACGTTTCCGTACCACCGCTGACAACCGAGCGTTATGTCGCCGGCACGCCACCCGAACGCGTGTTCCTGCTGTCCACCCCCGCAGCAGCGCCTGCCACCAAACCCTGATTTGATGCAACACAATGTCGCCGGCACCGCCGTGCGCTAAAGTGCCGGCGGCATGA
>CANHZX010000249.1 GCA_947465215.1 Betaproteobacteria bacterium
ATAGGACTGCGCGTGCACGCAAGCGCAGACCATCAACCCAAGGACGGCAAGCACCCATGGCAATCTTTTGTTCATGTTCTCCTCCCGCCTGTTATTAAAGGCAATTTACCACCGACCGGACGCCGGCAGTGGCGCTGCGGTGATTGACCATCACGCGCCGCTTGGTCACACTGCCAGCGCCGCCATGAACACATCAACCCTGCGTACCGGAATTGTCTTCGCCCTGCTGCAGCTGTTTTTCACGCTGACGTGGACCGTTTACGTGATCTATCTGCCGCAACTGGCCGCGGAGGCCGGTATCGCCAAATCCTGGATCGTCTGGATCCTGATTGCCGATCAACTGGTATTCCTTGTCACCGACTGGTTGATGGGCGTCAAAGCCGACCGCAGCGCACGCATCGTCGGCAAGCTCGGATCGCAGATCGGCTTGATCACACTGATCTCGGCGCTGGCCTTCCTCGCCATGCCGCTGGCAGCGCCGAACGGCAGCCCGCTGCTGTTTCTGGCAATCACTTTCGTCTGGACGGTCACCTCATCGGCCTTGCGCGCGCCGCCGCTGGTGCTGATCGGCAAACATGCCGGCATTGGTGAAAAACCCTGGCTGTCAGGACTGTGGCTGTTCGGCTTGGGCATCGCCGGCGCCATCGCCCCTTATCTGACCGGCGTGCTGCGCGACACCGATCCGCGCCTGCCGTTTGCACTCGCCTCCATCGCTGTTGCGCTCGCCGCGTGGGCAATGGCCTGGGCGGAACGTCATCTCGCGGCATCAGCGCCGGCAACAACCGAAGCCCCTGAAAAACCGCTGTCGATTCCCTACTTCCTGATCATCGTTGCTCTGGCAGCAATCGGTTACCAGATCCATTTCTCACTGAACTCGGCCCCACAATATCTGCGCTACGCCACTCCGGCAGAACTCAGCCAGCTGATGCCGCTGTTCTGGGTGGGCTTCAACCTGGCCATGCTGCCGCTGACCTGGATCATCCGCCGCCAGGGTGACTTCAAGGTGCTCGCCGCCGGCGCCGTCATCGGCGCAGTCGCCGTGCTTTACTCTACGCAGGCCGGCGCACTGGGTCCGCTGATTACCGCGCAGATCATTGCCGGCGCTGCCTGGGCCGCAGTGATGTTCGGCATGTTCGGCGCCGCGACCACGCTGGGCCACACCGGACGCGAAGGCTTCAGCGCCGGCGGCATGCATTCGATGTTTGCACTGGCAACGATGCTGCGCATCCTGGTCATCGCCACCCAGCTCAATCAGGACAAAGCCCTGATGCAGTCGCTGACATGGGCGCCGGCGCTGTGCTGGGGTGTTGCGGCGCTGCTGCTGATCGCGCGTTTACGCCGCGCCTGAAGCAAGGATCAGCGCGAGTTTTTCAGCGCGGCTCAACTGCTTGATCTGATACTCGCGCTTGCTGGCCGCAGAACGGTCCGCTGCCGGCTCCTGATACACCAGCCTCACCGGACGGCGCGAACGCGTATAACTGGCTCCCGCGCCCTTGTCAGCATTGTGTTCGGCAATGCGGCGCTCCAGGTCGCGTGCGATACCGGTATACAGGCTGCCGTCCGCGCATCGCACGATATAAACCTGCCACGCATCACCGGCCAAAATGACTCCTGATTCGATGGAACTGCCTGTCGAAGGCCCGTATGATGCCGCCTATGAAAAATTTACGCCATCTGCTGATCGCCCTGAGCCTTGTCGCGGGCAGCGCTTTTGCCGCTGATTCCGAAAAAGCCATGTTCGGCATCGAACTCGGCAGCCGCTTCAACTACCCCGCCTGTGAACGCGGGGAAGACGCGCTGACCAAACGTCATTGCTACAACGCAAAACAAACCGTCAAAACCGCCTGGGGCACCGAAGAGCAGCAGTTGTTCTACCCGCGCGCCTCTATCGTGCCCTATGCCCGCGGTGAACTGACTGTTGAAGTCGTCAACGGCGTCATCGAAGCCGTGCATGTCCACACCTGGGGCATCGAGGCGCAAAGTAACGCCCTCGAAGCGCTGAAAAAGAAATACGGCCCGCCGGCGCGCAGCCATTCCGAGAAAATGAAAGGCCTGCGTTCACGCTTCCCGGTCCAATACGCGGAATGGGATGCCAAGGATTATTCAGTGCGCTTCGAAGGTGTGATTACCAGCGTCGACTGGGGACGGATCACACTCGGAACACCGAAATATTTTGCATTGCGCGGCAACAAACCCGCATCTAAAACTGCACCGTAGTCCGTTAAAGGACAATCGGATACACTGGATTTCACCGTAAGTCCCGCAGATCCCGCACGATCCGATGGCTTCTTCGATATACCTTTCCGCACGCACCCTGGCGCGGCAAATCCGGTCCGGCAAGCTCAGCGCCGTCGACGCGCTGGAAGCCTGCATTGAACGGCAGCAGCAGTTACATCCGCAGCTCAATGCCATTGTTGTCACCGATCTGCCAGCCGCACGGAAGGCGGCGCGTGCAACAGACCGCGCGATCAGGCGCGGTGACGCTACCGGACCCCTTGCCGGTGTTCCGATGACGGTGAAGGAATCCTATGACTACGCCGGTTTGCCGACGACCTGGGGTCTCGAACGCCACAAAAACAATCTCGCCGCACGACATGCCGTCGTGGTCAAGCGCCTGCTGGATGCCGGCGCAACCATATGGGGCAAATCCAATGTCCCCGTACTGCTGGCCGACTGGCAGACCCACAACCCCCTGTACGGCACAACCAGCAACCCTTGGGATATCGACCGCACCCCGGGCGGCTCCAGCGGCGGTGCTGCGGCCGCACTTGCCGCCGGAATCACCACACTGGAATACGGATCGGATATAGGCGGCTCGATCCGCGGCCCCGCACATTACTGCGGCATCTATGGTCACAAGACCAGCTATGGCATCGTGCCCGCACGCGGACACGCACTCCCCGAGACATGGGCACCCACCGACATGTCGGTGGTCGGTCCGCTGGCACGATCGGCATTCGACCTGGAACTGGCACTGCGTGCCACTGCCGGCCCCGATGCGCCCGAACAGGCTGCCTATCGCCTGCGGCTGCCGGCACCGCATTTCAGTGATCTCAAAGGATTGCGCGTCGCAGTGGTCAGCAACGACTGTGTCGCACCGGTTTCACAAACGGTCTGCGGGTCCATCGAAGACCTTGCGGTATTTCTCGACAAACACAAGGCAAAAGTGGACCTGAACCCGCGCCTGCCTTTCGACCCGGCTGCCCACGACCGCCTGTATGTACTGCTGCGCCGCGCAGCAACCTCGATGCGCGCCCATGACGACGCATCATTCAAGGCGCTGCTGCAACAACTGGAAACACTGGATCCCGACGACCACAGCTACCCTGCCGAACAGATCCGCGGCAACACCCTGCATCACCGTGAATGGTTGCTCCTGAACAATGAGCGCCACCGTCTGCGCGGCGAGTGGGCCAGATTTTTCAGCGCTTACGACGTATTGCTTTGTCCTGCCGCCGCAACAACCGCATTTCCGAAAAATCCGGATGGCCAACGCTGGGAACGCCGCATCGTCGTTGACGGTATCCCGCAACCCGATACCACCCAGATTTACTGGATGGGCATGGCCAGCGTTTCGCTGCTGCCGGCCACAGTAGCGCCGATTGCGATTGCGCAGGACGGCTTGCCTGTGGGCGTACAGATCATCGGCCCGCAATACGCTGATCTGTCCACCATCCGTTTCGCGCAGTTACTGGAGCGCGAATACCATGATTTCCGCATTCCGCCCGCTTATTGCTGAAGAGAAGCTCATGTCACAAACCTTGATCCGCACTGCAGCGACAGCTCTGATGATTTTCACCACCGGTACCGTTTCCGCACAAACATGGCCGACAAGGCCGGTGCGCATGATCGTGCCCTACACTGCCGGCGGCGCCACCGATCTGCTGGCACGCGCAGTGGGAGAACGCCTGGGAACCGCCATCGGCCAAAGCATCGTCATCGACAACCGGCCCGGCGCAAACACTATCATCGGCTACCAGTTGCAGGCAGCAGCAGCGCCCGACGGCTATACGCTGATCATGGGCGGATTCAA
>CANHZX010000250.1 GCA_947465215.1 Betaproteobacteria bacterium
ATGAACACGCGGCTGTGCCGCCCCTTCAAATGGGACGACAGCAAGGAGTATGACCGCGGCAAGCTGATGACCTACGAAAAACTCGAGGCCGGCGCCGAATTCGGCCGCTACCTCGATGTCGACGGCGACGGCATTCCCTACCGCACGCTGCCGGGCACCCACCCGACCAAGGGCGGCTACTTCACCCGCGGCACCACCAAAAACCGCTACGCGATCTACTCCGAAGCGGGCGGCGACTACGTCGACAACATGCAGCGCCTGATGCGCAAGTTCGAAACTGCGAAAGCGCTGCTGCCCCAGCCGGTGCTGCACCAGGCCGCCAAACCGGCAAGCTTCGGCGCGATCTATTACGGATCGACCAGCCCGGCGATGCAGGAAGCGCTGGATGTCCTCGCTGAAAACGGCGTTCACATCAATGCACTGCGCGTGCGCGGCTTCCCCTTCGCCGACTCGGTCAAGGATTTTGTCGCCGCACACTCGGGCACCTTCGTCATCGAGCAGAACCGCGACGCCCAGCTGAAAACCCTTCTGGTCACCGATTCGAAGATCAATCCCGCGCAGCTGATTTCATTGCTGCACTACGACGGCACGCCGATCACCGCGCGCTTCATCGTCGACCAGATCACCAAACACATCAGCGCACACAGCGTCGTGCCGCTGAAAAAAGCGTCCTGAGCGAAAGAGCAGAAACATGACCTATCTCGCCAAACCGAAACTCCACCACCCTTCACTGTCGAAAAACCAGGCGGGTTACACGCGCCGCGACTATGAAGGCAAGATTTCGACGCTGTGCGCCGGCTGCGGCCACGACTCGATCTCGGCCTCGATCATCCAGGCCTGCTGGGAACTCGACATCCAGCCGCACCGCGTCGCCAAGCTTTCGGGCATCGGCTGCTCTTCGAAAACCCCGGATTACTTCCTCGGCAACTCGCACGGCTTCAACAGCGTACACGGCCGGATGCCGTCGGTGCTGACCGGCGCCAACCTCGCTAACCGCGACCTGCTGTATCTGGGCGTGTCGGGCGACGGCGACTCGGCCTCGATCGGACTCGGCCAGTTCGCCCACTGCATGCGCCGCGGTGTGAACATGGTCTATATCGTCGAGAACAACGGCGTTTACGGTCTGACCAAGGGTCAGTTCTCGGCCACCGCCGACAAAGGCTCGAAATCCAAGCGTGGTGTCGTCAACTCCGATGAGCCGCTGGACATGATCGGCATGGCGCTGCTGCTCGGCGCGACCTATGTCGCGCGCAGCTTCTCCGGCGACAAGAAACAGCTGGTGCCGCTGATCAAGGGCGCGATCGAACACAAGGGCGCGGCCTTCATCGACGTGGTCTCGCCCTGTATTGCCTTCAACAACCATGCCGGTTCGACCAAGTCCTACGAATACGTGCGCCAGCACAATGAAGCTGTGAACCGCCTCGACTTCATTGAAGATCATCAGGAAATCACTGCCGACTACGCACCGGGTGAAACCGTCACGGTTCATCAGCATGACGGCTCGGCGCTGCGCCTGAAGAAAATCGCCAACGATTACGACGCCACTGATCGCGTCAAGGTGATGAACTACCTGCAGGAACACGCCGCGCAAGGCGAAGTCATTACCGGACTGCTCTACATCGATCCGGATTCGGAAGACCTGCACGAGCACATCAACACCGTGGATACGCCGCTGAACCAGCTCGGCGCCAAGGACCTCTGCCCGGGCACGCCGGCGCTGGAAAAAATCAACGCCTCGCTGCGCTGATGACCGGCGGATAAGGCGTCAAGTTTAATCAAGTATTTGTTTTTATTGATTAAATTTAGCGCCTGACCCCCGGCGTTTCCACCCGCAGGCCACGCGCCCGCGACGCCAGATACAACTCCAGATCCACCAGTTCCGCCGAACCGGCTGCCGGCTGCTCGGCGCGCACACCGAAGTAGCAGGCGCGCAGCCGGCGATGCAGGGAACCCGCCGACTGCCACTCGAGCCGGTAAACCGGGTAGGCATTGCCATGTCCTTCGCTGATGGTGTCAGCCAGCAGTTTGCGACCGGCATTTTGCTCGTGGCAATGTGTGCAGGCCAGATTCATCTGGCCCTGGCGGCGGTAATAAATATCGCGGCCCCGCTCGAAGTTCACACGGTTCGCTTCATTGATCCCGATATTGACCGGCATGCCGCGGGACTGGTGAGCAACGTAAGCGGTCAGTGACAACAACTCTTCGGATTCGTAACGCCAGGTTTCTGCACCTTGCTGCTGTACGCGACACTGATTGATGCGCCCCTCCAGATTGAGCAGTTCCCCGCCGCCGGCATCCCTGCGCGGATAGCGCGTGGCGACACCCTTCATCGTTGCTGGCGCATCGCGATGGCAACTGGCGCAGGATTTTTCGCTGCGACCGGCCGGCGCATTCCACAACTTCTCGCCGCGCGCGACCCACAACATGCCGGGATTGCCGAAATCATCCGCCTGCAAGGCACGCACATCGCTGCCGGCATATTCGATTCCGGATTTGGGCTGCGGCCGGGGCGCTTCAGCCGCCGCAGCGCTGAGCGTCAGCAAAACGCTGCAAATCCATGGCAATAATCTGTACACGACTCAAGCGGTGACGGTAATCGGTGCGCGTTCGCTGCCGCTCTGGCCCGAATCATCGACCCAGTCAAAAACCAGTTCGCCACTGTTTTCAGCACGGAGGTAAAACTGCAGTTGCGGATTGGCGGATACGCCCGAACCCATCTCGGCACGAAACACTTCGACGCCGTTGTAACGGCAGGTCAGCGTATTGATCACGTTTTTCGCAATCCGCCGCCCGAAGTTGTCCGGACGGTAGCCGGTTTCCATCGGATGCTGGATGGCGATGCGGATCGGGAAGACATCCCCGCGGCGCGCCTGGGCAGGAACCTGTACACGTGCAAGCATGCTCATCAGCCTTCCAGACAGGCGAGTTCGGTGACGATGACGTGCGCGCTACCCATCCAGAAGCTGCCGTCGGAAAGTTCGGCGACGGCGATGACATCCTGAATGTCGGCAACGCGGATGCGTGTGACGATTTCGGCGCGGCCGGAATGCGGCCCCAGCGCGTAGCTGGCGACCACCGGCCGCGGATTGCGTTCGGCCAGTATGGTGATCCGCCGCACATGATCGGCAGCGGTCATCGGACTTTCGACGGCGATGCGCAAGGGCACCGAGTGCCCGTTGTCGGCCAGCGTCGGCGTATCCACCACGACACGGCCGGTGCGCAGCGGTGCACCACGGGTCACATCGCGCAGCAGGGATTCACGCTGCGGATTCTGCTGCGCGCGGGCCAGCGCCGGCACGAGAGCCAGTGCGGTGCAGGAAACCAGGAATCGGCGTCGGTCAGCAGACATGCTCGGATTATTTCAGGGTTTTCAGATAGGCAACGACATCTTCGATCTGCTGGGCCGTCAGCACCGGCTTGCCGCGCCAGGCCGGGGCCACGCGCACCAGTCCGTCAACCTTGTAGTAAGACGGCATCACCGTCTCGGGGTTCAACCGCGAGGAGTCGACGATGCGCAGCCGCAGCTGGCCTTCGGACAGGCGCGCACCGATACCGGACAGCGGCGGCGCGATGTCGCCCATGAAACGCACACCGGTTTCGGCCACCGCATGACACAGCAGACAGTTGGCATCGCGCCCGCTGATCAGCTCGCGGCCGCGCAGCGGATCTCCGGGATCCGGCGCCAACGATGCCTGTATCGCATCACCCTCGATCCGGTAGGGCACCAGCGCCGGGGTTGCCGCGACGGCATAACCCGCCATCGCAGCAAACAACATTCCCCAGCCTTTAGATCGCACCTTCCGGAACTCAGACCAGCGTCAGCCCCTGCTTGGAAAGCGGCAGGCTGCGCACCGGTTTGCCGGTCGCCGCATGGATGGCATTGAGAATCGCCGGCACCACCACGCAGATCGTCGGCTCACCGACACCACCCCAGAAATCACCGGTCGGCACCAGCACCGTTTCCACCTTGGGCATTTCGGCGATCTTCATCACGCGGAAATTATTGAAGTTGGTTTCAACAACGCG
>CANHZX010000251.1 GCA_947465215.1 Betaproteobacteria bacterium
CCTAGCCAATCCCGAGCCGGAAATCCTGCCCGAGCTGGTGAAGGAAGTGCGCCCGGATGCGGTGATGGCAACAGGCCGTTCGGACTATCCGAACCAGGTGAATAACGTGCTGTGTTTCCCGTTCATTTTCCGTGGCGCCCTGGATGTCGGTGCGACCACGATCAACCGGGAAATGGAAATCGCTGCGGTCAACGCGATCGCCGCGCTGGCCCAGGCCGAGCAGTCGGACATTGTGGCCGCCGCCTATGGCGAGCAGGACCTCAAGTTCGGCGCCGACTATCTGATCCCCAAGCCTTTTGATCCGCGCCTGATTGAACACGTCGCACCGGCAGTGGCAAAAGCCGCGATGGACAGCGGCGTGGCGACGCGCCCGATCACCGACTTCGACGCCTACAAGGCGCGCCTCAACCGCTTCGTCTATCAGTCCGGCCATATCATGCGTTCGGTGTTCGCTGCGGCGAAGAAGGCGCCGAAGCGAGTGGTGTATGCCGAAGGCGAGGAAGAGCGTTTCCTGCGCGCTGCGCAGCAGGTGGTCGACGAAGGTCTCGCGCGCCCGATCCTGATCGGCCGCCCGAATGTCATCGAGACGCGTATCGAGCGTCTTGGTCTGCGGTTGCACCGCGAGCAACACTACGATGTCATCGACCCGAATAACGATCCGCGCTACCGAGACTATTGGACGGAATACCACCGCCTGACAAAACGCAAGGGCATTTCCGCGGAGTTGGCCAAACTCGATATGCGCCGCCGGCCGACGCTGATCGGCGCGATGATGCTGCATATGGGCGATGCCGACGCGATGCTCTGCGGCATCTTCGGTCAGTACAGCCGCCACCTGCGTTTGATCGACCAGGTGATCGGCCGCCGGCCCGGCGTGAACCACTATTCGGCGATGAACACGCTGTTGCTGCCCAAAGGCACGGTGTTCATCTGCGATACCTATGTCACTTTTGATCCGACGGCCGAGCAGATCGCCGAGTCGACGGTGCTCGCCGCGGAAGAGATCCGCCGCTTCGGTGTCACGCCGAAAGCCGCAATGCTCTCGCACTCCAGCTTCGGTGGCAGCGACAGCGCGACCGCGCAGAAAATGCGCCGCGCGCTGGAACTGGTGATGCAGCTCGATCCGACGCTCGAGGTTGAAGGTGAAATGCAGGGCGACATGGCGCTGTCCGAAGACATCCGTTTGCGCGCGCTGCCCGATAATCGCTTGAAGGGCGCGGCGAATCTGCTGGTGATGCCCAACCTCGACGCCGCCAACATCTCGTTCAATCTGCTGAAGACAGCCGCCGGTGACGGCATCACCATCGGTCCGATGCTGCTCGGCGCCGCCAAACCGGTGCACATCATCACGCCGTCATCGACCGTACGCCGCATCGTCAACATGACCGCGCTGGCGGTGGTGGATGCCGGTGCGCAGCGCGGCGAACAGAAACCTTTGCTGTAATCCAATCGCAAGAAGCAGTTAATTCATAAGCTATTGTTTTTATTAATTAATCTAAGAGACTGAAGTCATGGCCAAATTCCGCATCGAAAACGACACGATGGGCGAGATCGACGTGCCCGACAACATGCTGTGGGGCGCGCAGACGCAGCGCAGCCTGCATCACTTCCATTTCCCCGGCGAGACCATGCCGATGCCGGTGGTGCACGCGCAGGTGATGGTGAAGAAGGCTGCCGCGCTGACCAATATGGCACTGGGTGCGCTCGACAAGAAAAAGGGCGGCGCAATCGTCAAGGCCGCCGATGAGGCACTGACCGGCCAATGGAATGATCATTTCCCGCTGGTAGTGTGGCAGACCGGTTCGGGCACGCAGACCAATATGAACGTCAACGAAGTGCTGGCCAACCGCGCCTCCGAAATTCTCGGCGGCAAACGCGGTTCGGCGCGCCTCGTGCACGAGAACGACGACGTCAACAAGGGCCAGTCGTCGAACGATACCTTCCCCACGGCAATGCATGTCGCGGCGATGATCGCGCTGGAAAAGGAACTTAAGCCGGCGGTGAAAAAACTGCGCAACACGCTGGACAAGAAGGCGAAGTCCTTCATGAACATCGTCAAGATCGGCCGCACCCATCTGCAGGATGCAACGCCGCTGACGCTGGGTCAGGAGTTTTCCGGTTATGTGTCGCAGCTCGATCACGCTCTGCAACACCTCGACGCCGCCCGCCCGCATCTCTGCGAACTGGCACTCGGCGGCACGGCCGTCGGGACCGGCCTCAATGCGCATCCGAAGTTCGCGAAAGACGTTGCCGCGCAGCTGAAAAAGCTCACCGGCCTGCCTTTTGTCACCGCGCCCAACAAGTTCGAAGCGCTGGGTTCCTGTGACGGCGTGGTCAGCGCACACGGGGCACTGAAAATGCTCGCCGCCGCGCTGATGAAAATCGCCAATGACGTACGCTGGCTGTCGAGCGGCCCGCGTTGCGGCATCGGCGAGCTGAGCATCCCCGAAAACGAACCGGGCTCGTCGATCATGCCGGGCAAGGTCAACCCGACCCAGTCCGAATCGATGACCATGGTCTGCTGCCAGGTCTTCGGCAACGACGTTGCGATCAACGTCGGCGGCTCGATGGGCAACTTCGAACTCAATGTGTTCCGCCCGATGGTGATCCGCAACTTCATGCATAGCGCCCACCTGCTGGCGCATGCCTGCGAGAACTTCGAGGAACACTGCGCTGTAGGCATCGAACCCAACCGCGGCCGTATCGATCAGTTGATGCGTGAATCGCTGATGCTGGTGACCGCGCTGAACCCGTACATCGGTTACGCCAAGGCCGCCGCGATCGCCAAGAACGCACACAAGAAAGGTCTGACGCTGAAGGAATCCGCGATCCAGCTCGGCCACCTGACCTCGGCGCAGTTTGACCAGTGGGTCAAGCCGGAGAGCATGGTTGGGATGAAGATCAAGGGCGCGAAGAAGAAGTAAGTTTCAGTTCCAGCGGTTCAAGCAAAAACGCCTGCCGGCGTGAGTCGGCAGGCGTTTTGTTTGACGCTGAACGGAGAGTGGCCCGTAAGTAGCACGCCCCGAAGGAAGTCACCTTGGGTGGCAGTGGATTACGGGCTACGCTTGCTAAACGTCTTCCCCCGCCAAAACCACAACCCCGCGAGAGCCTGCCTGCCCGTGCCAACGCTCCAGATTATCCCCAACCAGCACAAAATCCGTCAGGCCCGGTATCGCATCGGGATCGATCAGAACGTGAAAGCCCTTTTTGATTTTTTCGCCGATATCTTGCAGTGCCATCACCCAAAAGCTGGTGCCGATCAATGTAATGGTCAAAATCGAATCCCCTTCAACGTGATGTGAGGCACCCTTATACAGTGTATGTGTCGGTCACGCGCTGGAATCTGGGCGGCATCGGTCGCCAGTGACGTTAAACTACCGTCATGACAACACCCATCGACCACCCGGACCATGCGTCTGACGAAGCCCCCATCATCAACGAACCGCGCCTGTGGGTGCAAAGGGGGTGGACCGCACGCGTCATAAAAAACAACGATGACGACGGCTGGGCCGTGGAAATGATTCTGGATGGCCAAGCCGAACCCGCGCTGGTTGGCCCGTGGACCATGGGGCGCGATAAAAAGAATCCTAAGCCGCTCGATGGCAACGCATTCAATACGCTGGTCAAAACGGCATCAGAGGTGGTGCTCCGCCACGAGCAGCAACTGCAGGCTTCGCTGCACAAAACCATCACTGTCATCGTAAACGATCAGCCTATCCGTGTGGCACTGGACGTCGTGCCTGACGAAGATGAGCCGCATGCCCTGCTGAGCGCGCATGGCCCGGATGGCGCACAACTGGCGCAGGTGAGGGTGCGGGCAGACTTCAAATTAAATGCTGTCAGAGCAGATGCGTGGATAGCCGGTGGGTACAGCAAGCCGAAGTGAAGGGGTGCTCCAGTTTGCCAACGCAAGGAGACGGCATTTGTACATTGATGCCTTCTAACGTTCGCGTTGAGCGTCGAGCGCCGCAGGCGCAAGTC
>CANHZX010000252.1 GCA_947465215.1 Betaproteobacteria bacterium
ATGCTGTTTCTGACCCGCGGCATCGGCGACCACGTCAGCGGTGTCATCCTTTATGACGAGACCCTGCGCCAGAAATCGGCCGACGGCACCTCCTTCGTCCAACTGCTCGAAAAGAACGGCGTCCTGCCGGGCATCAAGGTGGATGCCGGTGCCAAGCCGCTGCCGCTGTGCCCGGGCGAGACCGTCACTGAAGGCCTCGACAACCTGCCCAAGCGCTGCGCCGAATACGTGAAGCTGGGTGCCAAGTTCGCCAAGTGGCGCGCCGTCATCGATATCGGCCGCGACCTGCCGAGCTCGACCAGCATCGCCGCCAATGCCCACGCGCTGGCCCGTTATGCCGCGATCTGCCAGGAAGCCGGTCTGGTACCCATCGTGGAACCCGAAGTGCTGATGGATGGCGACCACACGATTGAGCGTTGCGAAGAAGTCACCGAGTGGACGCTCAACGCCGTTTACGAAGCGCTGTATATGAACCGCGTTGTGCTCGAGCACACCGTGCTCAAACCCTCGATGGTGATCTCCGGCAAAAAATGTGCGAAGCAGGCGCCCGTTGATGAAGTTGCCGCACGTACCGTGCGCACGCTGAAACGCACCGTACCGGCGGCTGTTGCCGGCATCGTGTTCCTTTCCGGCGGCCAGAGCGATGAGTTGGCGACCGCTCACCTCAATTCAATGAACGTGCAGTTCAAGGGCAACCTGCCGTGGCCGCTGTCGTTCTCCTACGGCCGTGCCTTGCAGCAGCCTTCGCTGAAAGCCTGGAAGGGTCAGGCTTCCAACGTGCCGGCAGCGCAAGCAGCGCTGGCGCACCGCGCGCGCATGAACGGGCTGGCCAGCCTGGGTCGTTACACCGCTGATCTGGAAACCAAGGGCTGATTAAAAAATATAAGTAAATCAAATACTTATATTGCAGGTTAGCGCTCACTTCAAAATGCGGCTGCCCGTATCCATCATCACCGGATTTCTGGGCAGCGGCAAAACCACGCTGCTCAACCGGCTGTTGCAGGACCCTGCAATGGCCGGCGCCGCGGTGATCATCAACGAGTTCGGCGAGATCGGACTCGACCATCTGCTGATCGCCACCCCCAACGAAAACACGGTGCTGCTGGCCAGCGGCTGCATTTGCTGCACGGTGCGCGGCGACCTCGTCAACACGCTGCGCGATCTGGATGCCCAGCGCCGCAAAGGCGACCTGCCACCGTTCGACCGGGTGCTGATCGAAACCACCGGTCTGGCCGATCCGGTGCCCATTGTGCAGACCGTGGTCACCGACGAAAAGCTGGCGCCCACTTACATGCTCGACAGTGTCATTACGCTGGTCGATGGCGTGAACGGCTTGCAGCAACTCGAGAAACAACCGGAGTCGGTCAAACAGTCTGCACTGGCCGACCGCCTGCTGATCACCAAGACCGACTTGCCGGAAGCGACCGCTGTAGCGTCCTTGACGGCCCGCCTGGCTGCACTGAATCCCGGTGCCGAAGTCCTTCACGTTGCCCATGGTGTTGTTGCAGCGTCTGCACTTTTCGGCGCGGCGCTCGCGCCGGAATCGCGGGCAGCGGATCTCCAGCGCTGGCTGCGTGAAGAACAATATGTCCGGGTCGAGGCCGGCCAAAGTCCGATCGGCGCTATGTCCTCGCCCCACGATCCGGGCATTCGCTCTTACAGCATCCTGCTCGATGAACCGCTTACCGCGGCCGGATTGACCGCCTGGCTGACGGCGATCGCCTCGCTGCGCGGTGCCGAATTGCTGCGCGTCAAAGGACTGCTTAATGTCGACGGCGAACCGGTGGCCGTGCATGCCGTGCAGACGCTGATCCACGAACCGGTGACCCTGGCGCAATGGCCGGATGCCGAGCGCCGCTCGCGTCTGGTATTCATTACCCGCGGCATGGATCGCGCAGCCCTCGAATCGACACTGGATGTCCTGCGCTGGCGCTCAACGGCCCAGGCCGGCGGGGTGCCGAAACCCGATCCCCAGGCCTATGCGCGTTTTCTGGACGCCATGACCAAGATGCGCTGACGCAGATCGGCTTCACTGTTTTCGGCCAGGTCCGGAATGCTGACGACAGTCGTCCTGTTAAAAAGAACCAGTCAAGCGGTGCACGATTCGCGCCCCGCGATTTCCTGAACCTTTTCCGGACTTTTCATGAAAACCATCACGGGCAACACCTTTCGACTGGCCGCACCTTTCTGGCGCGATGCTGCCGACCGCAGGACCGGCTGGCTTCTGGCTGCCGTTCTGATCCTGCTGGTCGCGGCCAGCACCGGGCTTAACGTCTGGCTCAATGATCTGAACAAGGCTTTTTACGATGCCCTGCAGAATCTGAATGCCCCGGCCTTCAACCAGAGCATGACGCTGTTTTTCATTGCGGTCGGTTTTCTGGTTGCTGTGATGACCCTGTCCAGTTATCTCGAGCAGGCCCTCGAAATCCGCTGGCGGCAGAACCTCACCGACAGCATGATGAAGCGCTGGCTGGACGGGCACACCTTCTACCGCATGGAGCGCGACAGCCTGTGCGACAACCCCGACCAGCGTCTGGCGCAGGACATCAGCGAATACGTGAAGCTGATGATCAGCCTGACGCTGGGCTTTATCGCCAACCTCGGCACGCTGGGATCGATGGGCTGGATTCTGTGGCAAAGCGCAGGTCCGATGACTTTCAATCTTGGCGCCTCTGCACTGACCATCCCGGGCTATCTGTTCTGGCTGGCGATTTTCTGGGGCGTGGTGCAAACGCTGGTCACCCATCTCGCCGGTCACCGGCTTGCCGGCCTCACGGTCGAGCAGCAGTCGGCCGAAGCGGATTTCCGTTTTGCGCTGGCCAAGGTACGGGAATCCTCAGAACAGATCGCCCTGTACAAAGGGCAGGCGGTGGAACAGACGCGCCTGCATCGCCTGTTCGGCGAGATTCGCCGCAACTGGGTCCAGCTGATGCGCAATAACATCTATCTCAATGTCACCACCACGACGTTTTCGGTGATTGCCGTGCTGGTGCCAATCATCGCGGTATCGCCCAAGGTGCTGTCCGGTGAATTGAGTCTGGGCACGCTGATGCAGGACATCGGCGCGTTTGGCGCAACTACTTCGGCGGTGGCCTGGTTTGCACTTTCCTACCGCGACCTGTTTCAGCTCTCGGCGCGGGTGCGGCGTCTGACGATCATGAATGAAGCCATGGACCCGCCGCCCAAACCGGGTATCGAGATGCAGTGCGACTCCGCCAGCAGCAATATCCAGGGCCGCGACATTGCGCTCAGTCTGCCCGACGGACGTCTGCTGTCGAGAATCGAAAAATTCATTTTTGCGCCTGGCGAACGCTGGCTGGTGCGCGGTCCCTCCGGGGTCGGCAAAAGCACCTTGCTGCGGGCGATTGCCGGCCTGTGGCCCTTTGGCAAAGGGGAGGTGAGCATTCCGCAGAACGCCCGAATCATGTTCATGCCGCAGAAAAATTATCTGGCGGACGGTCTGCTGAAAGACACCTTGGCTTACCCGGCAGATGCGCATTCAATCGACCGCGCAACGCTGGCCGCAGCACTGGTCGATTGCAAATTACCGCACCTGGTGGACCGGCTGGATGAGAACGCGCGCTGGAGTCACCGTCTTTCGCCGGGTGAACAGCAGCGTCTGGCCTTTGCGCGGGCCCTGCTCTACCGGCCCGACATCCTGTTCATGGATGAATCCTCCAGCGCCCTGGATAACGCGACCGAAGCCCATCTCTACCAGCTGATCGTCGACCGGCTGCCGGATTGCACCGTGGTCAGCGTCGCGCATCGAACCTCGCTGGAAGTGTTCCATGACAGGCAGCTGAATGTCGTAGCGCCGGCGGGGGCTGCGCTTTAACACAGGCCCGGGGGGGCACCCTTTAATCGACCCAAAACCCCAGAGTCCACATATCCCCGGCTTGACAAGCCGGGGGTGATTATTTAGCTTCCATCCTTCGCTGCAAACGCTTACATTTCGGTCTCGGC
>CANHZX010000253.1 GCA_947465215.1 Betaproteobacteria bacterium
GCCAACATCCGCAGCGCCTCGGAGATCCGCACAGCCGGCGGCTACAAAACAGGTCTGTACGCCTCTTCAATCCGTTATGACGGTGAACAGCAGCAGAAAATGGAAGCACTGCTGAAAGACAAGGTACTGCCATATGTCGATCAGCACTACTGGCTACCACTGTATTCGATGGGGGCCTTCGCCATTCAGCGTGAGGAACAGCTCGGTTACCGGCCAACCGCAGGCAATCAGGGCCGGATCGGGGCCTTGCGCGAACCCCTCCCCTGCTGGTCGGCGTTCACCGAAGGGCACATCACCGCAGAAGGCAACCTCTCTGCCTGCTGCTTCGATGCAACAACCAACTGGACCATGGGGGACTTGAACAAAATATCGTTCATGGAAGCCTGGAACTCGGACAGTTTCACCGAGCTGCGTGCCGCCCATCTCAAGCGCGACGTGAGTGGCACTGTTTGCGAGAATTGCATTGCTTACGGCTGACACCTCGCACACCCGAACACCGCCGGAACCGTCGAGCCTGACGATGCAACCGGAACTGCCGTGCTGGCAACTCCGAGGCAAAAAGCTTCTGCCCATCGTTCAGGGCGGCATGGGTGTCGGCATTTCCGCGCACCGGCTTGCAGGCCATGTTGCCGCACTGGGCGCGCTCGGCACAATTTCCAGCGTCGATCTGCGTCACCACCATCCCGACCTGCTGGCCCGGACGGTCGATTGCCATGACCGTGAGACCCTGGATCGTATCAACCTGATAGCGCTCGAACGCGAAATCCAAATGGCTCTCGAAATTGCAGCCGGACGCGGCGCCATCGCGGTCAACATCATGAAAGCCGTGGCTGCCCATGCCGCCTATGTCCGGCAGTCCTGCGAAAGCGGTGCGCACGCCATCGTCATGGGCGCCGGATTGCCGATCGATTTGCCGGAAATGACCCGCGATTTCCCCGACGTGGCGCTGATCCCCATCCTTTCGGATGCACGCGGCGTCAACATCATCGTCAAAAAATGGCTACGCAAGCAGCGGCTACCCGACGCCATCGTCATCGAGCATCCGCGTTATGCCGGCGGCCATCTCGGCGCGACCAAGATCGAGGAGATCGGCGACCCGCGCTTCGACTTCGAGCGGGCCCTGACCGAAATTCTCGAACTACTGCGCGGCCTGGGGCTGGAAAGTGAAAAGATCCCGCTGATTCCCGGTGGCGGCATCCACACTCACGAGCAGATACGCGCCCTGCTGCAAATGGGCGCGGCTGCGGTGCAGATCGGTACGCCTTTCGCCGTCACCGAGGAAGGTGACGCTGATATCGCATT
This sequence comes from Betaproteobacteria bacterium, assembly GCA_947465215.1. GTDB lineage: Bacteria > Pseudomonadota > Gammaproteobacteria > Burkholderiales > SG8-41. The sequence goes on from CANHZX010000253.1 coordinate 1,303, forward strand.
CAAGCGTGTTCTGGCCGACGCAAAACCGGAAAACATCGTCACCTTCATGAGCGTCGCCGGCCTGCCGGCGCGCGCCGTGCTGACGCCATGGCTGAAAAACTACCTGGGCCGCGAAAAAGCGCTGCAATCCCACGCCAAGGCCGACCAGCGCCGCTGCGTGCAAGGACTCAATTGCCTGACGATGTGCGGGCTTCGCGACGGCATTGCTTCAGCGGGGCAGTTCTGCATCGATACCCGGCTCGCCTATGCACTGAAGGGAGACGTCAAGAAGGGGCTGTTTTTCCGCGGCTCCGAGCCGCTGCCTTTTGGCAACGCCATCCGACCTGTCGCTGAATTGATGGACTACCTGATGAGCGGCGGCACACCCGCCATCCGCTAAACCGAACCGCGGCCCGTCACAGACGGGAAGACCCTCATCATTGGCCGCTTAATGCCCTGACAAGCGTTGCCACGGCCGGACGGCGGCATGGCCCGGGAAACCATGCAATGCATGCTCCAGGCCAGGCAAAGATCCCCTCTTATTGAAACCTGTAAATATAGCGAACGCCGACGAACGTCGAGCTCTGTTTCGAGGCAGCGTTAACGCTGGTGCCATCCGTTGTGCTGCCGTAAGTAAACGGAGTACCACCCGGGAACATCCACGACCAGTCGCCGGTGCTCCATTGTTCGTAGATGAGATTGAACCGCAGGTCCGAGGTTTTGTTCAGCGCATATTGGGCAAACATTTTGAGCCGCAGCAAGGTGTTGGTGATGTCCGGCGTCGGCACTAAAGCAGCAGAAAGTGTCCCGCCGGCCAGGGTCTGATTGTATTTGTTGACGCTGCGAAACTGCTCCAGATCACCACCCATTTTCAGTTTGCCGGAAATCTTGCCGCTGATACCCAAACCAAATGAATCGCCGGTTTCGCTGAGGTCGTTGAACTTGGTGTTGGCGACCGTCTGCTGGGTCATTTCCTTGGCCCTGGTTTCGTCACGCGTGTACCAGGCATGGACCTGCCAATCATCATTTACCGCATAGTTGGCATCCACCGAATAGAGGCGCGCGCTGCCGCTCTGCACCCCATAGGAGCCAACTTGACCGCTGTATTCGTCCTTGCTGTCCTCGACCGTGAACTGCAATCCCAGTTTATCCATCGGTGACCAGTCCATCATCGCCCGCACTTTGTCCCTCTTGCGGTCGGCGATATTCAGCGGATTGATCCGGTCCTGCATCGGTTCGGCACCCACACCAGGCACTTGATAGGCCGAGCCATCACGCGTGCTGTATACGTAAGCCAATGATCCATTCACCGTTTCTGACATCGACTTGCGCAGCTCGGTGCGATAGGTCGATTCATTCAGGGTCTGTCGGAAGGGCACCCATGTCGTGCCAACGTTAGGCACCTGGCGGTCCTGCGCCTTGTATTCAATGCCGCCGACCAAGCTGTAGGCATCCGGCAGGCGATAGGTCGCCTCCAGCTTGCCGGTCTTGTTGGTGTACGAAAACGGCGTGTTGAAAACGGTCGGTGTCGCCCCGGTGAATACCACGCCCTGCAAAGGCGTCTTGTCGGCGAAATCGCGGTAGCGCAGATTCGCTACGACAGAAAGCTTGGGCATCGGCTTTGCGGTCAGGCCGGCTTCCAGTAAAGTCGTATCAAGCCTGCCATTGAGGCTTTTGGGTGCCAATGCGCTGGGCGCGCAACTGCCGCCGCCGCAACCTGTGGGATCCCATACCAGCCCCGGTGTCGTCGATGTCGGAATGGCCTCGTCCTGCCTTGCGGTCGAGTACGACACCTTGAAAGTACCTCGCGTGGTCGGCGTGAAATCATAGCCGCCGTTCATGAAAAGCTCATGTGACTTGTTATTCAGCGGGAGGCTGAGGTTATAAGTCGAAGCTGGTGTCAGACTACTCAGAGAAGTCACCACCAGTTTGTTGGCATTTTCGTAGGTAGTTCCGTAATACCCGCCTGACAGCTGCAACTTTTCACGGGCATAGGTCAGGATGGCGTCGAACTGGCGGGTCGTGCTGTTGATCGGCTCAACGGCGAATTCCGCCGCGCCGCCACGGCTCCAAGCCCGCGTACCGTCCTTGTCTTCATTCCTGAAGGAGGCATTGAAGTTGAGGCCAGCCCCCAGACTTTTGAAGAATTTGGCGGTCAGGCGATCCCGGACCGTGCCCAGTTCCGTATTCACCCCGGTCCCCGGGGTTATGCTCGGAGTCGGTACACGCAGCGTGGTGGTACCGATGCCCTGCACACCGGTGTTGTAGGTATATGGATTATCGCGCGGGATGCGGCTGTATTCGAAAGATGCACCGACATCGCCCTGACGCTGCCATTCCAGATTGAGTTCACGATTATCGAGGCCCAGGTTACGTGCCTTGAGGCCGAGCCAGGTGCCGGTCTCATCGTCACGCTTGGTAATGTCGGCATCCAGCAGCCCGTAACCGCCGCCGTCGCGCATCCCGTCATAAATACCCTGCTGCGGCCGGTCTACCGACCAGTTGCCGATGCCGACCGCAATTGAATTGGGCTCGAGCACAAGACCCTCTGCGGCCAGAGAGGAGCCGTAAGCCGCGCACAGGGCTGCGGCCAGCGCCGTCATTTTGAACACCTGCTGCATTTTTTTATTGGTCATGACCATCTCCCTTGGACCCGGTTAAC
>CANHZX010000254.1 GCA_947465215.1 Betaproteobacteria bacterium
AACCCCGGAGTTTCAGCGGCAAGCCATCGAGTTTGCTTCAACTCTTGAACTGGCCGGAAAACAAGTGGAACTCATTGTTGGTCACGAGTACAACCATTATGAAATTCGCGAGACATTTGCAAATCCTTACGGTCTCGCCGGAAAGGCCATTTTGTCCCAGATGAAACTTTCCTAGGCTGTTGACGAACCAACCCCGCAATTCAAAATAAAAAGATTTTCATCATGCCTGCAATGACCGCCGTTGAAAAAGTGCTGGCCGCAAAAAGTGGCCGCAACTCCGTCAAACCCGGAGATGTCGTTTCCCCCGATCCCGACTACATCATGATCCACGACGGTGTGGTGATGGCGGCAAAACGCGAACTCGACGCCCTCGGCATCACCCGGCTGGCAACGCCGGATAAAGTCATGATGGTCACCGACCATGACGTTATCTACGGCAGCGCCCGCGCGGCCGAACGCGGCGCCTTCAACCGCAAGGCGGCAGCACAATGGGGAGTGAAGAATTTCTTTGATGTCGGCCGCGGCGGGCACGGTCATATTTTCCCGATGGAGTCGGGCCTGCTGCTGCCCGGCATGTTCTATTTCGACAACGACCGTCATGCCACTAACGCCGGCGCCATCGGCGCCTTCGGTTTCCGCATGGGTACCGAGATTTCACGTGTGCTCGCCACCGGCACCAACTGGGTAATGGTGCCGAAAACCGTGCGCCTCACCCTCAAAGGCCGGCTGCAGAGCGGCGTGCATGCCCGCGACGTCGGTTTTCATTTTGCGGCAATGCTCAAGCAGGAAAAACTATCTGCCGACCTTGATTACCGCGTGCTGGAATACGCCGGCGACCTTGAACAGTTCGATCTCGCTTCACGCGCAGCGCTGTGTTCCACACCGACCGAGATCCGCGCCTATGGCGTGTTCGTGCCGCCGTCACCGGCGATCATTGAGCATGCCAAGGCACGCGGACAGCGGCCGTTCACGCCGGTATATTCCGATGCCGATGCGGCTTATGACGCTGATTTGACGCTGGACATTTCAAGACTCGAACCGCAGGTATCGCTGCCGGGCAGCGTCGAAAACGCAGTGGATGTCTCGAAAGTAGAAGGTACCGTCATTGATCACGCCTTCATCGGCTCCTGCGGCTCCGGCATGTGGGAAGACCTGGTAACAGCGGCTTCCATTCTCAAAGGCCGCCGGCTCGCGCCAAATGTCCGGTTGTTTGTCGCCCCGGGCTCGGAAACGACCAACCTCCGGCTGGCCAGTGAAGGCCTGCTCGGCATTTTCATTGAAGCCGGCGCAGTCATGCTGCCGCCTGGCTGCGGCCCCTGCAATGACGCCGTGATCGGCCCGGTGCATTCGGGTGAGGTTTCGATGTCGACGGCAACCAATAACAATGCCGGGCGTTTCGGCGCCAAAGACGCGCAGTTGTATCTGGGCAGCCCGGCCACGGTCGCCGCCTCCGCAGTCGCCGGCAAAATCACTGATGCACGCAAGTTGAACTGAGAAAGCACGGTCATGAGCGAATTCCAATGGGTTTTGAAAGGCCGCTGCTACAAACTGGGGCATGACGTGTGGCATGCCGGCGGCGTGGTGCCGAGCTGGATCATTACCGGGAGACATTTCGATCCCAAGGACATCATCCCGCATCTGTTTGAGGAAACCGACCCCGGCTTCCATACCCGCTGCAAACCCGGCGACATCATCGTCACCGGAAAAAACTTCGGCATGGGCCCGAAAATGAACGGTTATATCGCGATGCAGGCACTAGGGCTGGGGCTGGTCTGCGAATCGATGCCCTTCCTCGCCTACCGTGCGGCCATCGGCTGCGGCGTGCGTGTGATGACCGACTGCGTCAACGCCACCGACCTGTGCGACACCGGCGATGAAATCGAAGTCAATTTCCGCGACGGCTTTTTCATTAATCACACACGCGACATCCGCCGTGAATACCCGCCGATCCCCGATGCGCTGATGGAAATCGTCGAACTCGGCGGCAATGCCGGCTGGCTGCAGCAGTGGCAGGCCAAACGCGCCACCGCCGGATCGTGACGCAACACTTCAACGCGCTGGGCCAGCCGGTCGGATTTCCGCTGCCGGACTGGACAGCGCCGCCGCGGCCGCCGCGCACAACACTTACCGGACGTTATTGCCGCGTCGAACCGCTGGATGCGCAACGTCATCCCGCCGAACTGCACGCCGCAAACCGGCTTGATCCGAGCGGACGCGCATTCACCTATCTTGCAGCCGGACCTTTTGACAGCCTCGACAGCTACCTGAAGTGGATCAACACCAGCTGTCTCAGCCCTGATCCGTTGTTCCACGCCATCATCGACGGCGACAGCGGCAAGGCCGTGGGCGTCGCCGCTTATATGCGCATTGATCCGGCCAACGGCGTAATCGAAGTCGGGCACCTCAATTTTTCACCGCTGCTGCAGCAGACCCGCGCCGCGACCGAAGCGATGCATCTGATGATGAAAAACGCCTTCGCACTTGGCTACCGGCGTTACGAATGGAAATGCGACTCGCTGAACGCGCCGTCGCAGGCGGCGGCACGACGACTGGGCTTTTCCTACGAAGGCCGTTTCATCCAGGCGATCACCTACAAGGGACGCAACCGCGACACCGACTGGTTCTCGATCACCGACCGCGAATGGTCTACACTTCGCGCAGCCCATGAACAGTGGCTCGCGCCGGAGAATTTTGATGGCGAAGGCCGGCAGCACCTCAGCCTGTCGGCACTGACCGCACCGCTGCTGCGCTCCCCGAATAAACCATAACTATTTGTTTTTATTGTATTTTTTTGAACGCGCTCGGCTAAGCGCTTCATTGACGATACGCCGCAGCGCATCACCCCAGGCAACGCCGGCAAAACACTGATTGTTGCCCATCGCATGCGGATGCAGATCCGGATTGGCATTGGCTTCAAGAAACACCAGCTGTCCGTCCGGCGTCAACCGGTAATCGATACGCCCGTAATCGCGCTGCTCCAGCGCATGGAAAATCGCACTGCTGGCGGTTTCAATATCGCGGCGCAGATTGCCGGAGATTTTCGCGACACGCCAGCGGATGCGCCAGCGGCTGCGGTAGGCGCCGTCATTTTTCAGTTTGTACGAGGCAAAGGTCGGTGCACCGGGACCGCGACGGCCGATGAACAGTTCAACCGCCGGCATCACATCCGGTTTGTTGCCAAGCAGCGCCACATACAGGTCACGGCCTTCGATGAATTCCTCGCAGATCAGCGGTGCATGTACGCGCTTGCGCAACATGCGTACGCGCTGCAGCAGTTCGCGCTCGTTCTTTACCAGTGAATTGACGCGCACTTCGTCGGAACCGTCGCCGAACTGCGGCTTGATGATCAGCGGGTAAGGTACACGCGGATTGCGGATCGGACCTTGCGGCGGAATCACGAAGTAACGCGGCACCGCCACGCCAAGGTCGGCAGCGATGTGCTTCGACAGTGCCTTGTCGCGCGCCAGCCGCAGGCCTCCAGGACCGCTGCCGGTATAGGGAATCTTCAGCAGATCGAGCAGGCCGGCAATGGACGCATCCAGGCTGCGGTCACCATCGACGCATTCGGTCAGATTGAACACCAGTCGCGGCTTCAGCGCCCGCAACTCGGCAATCGTGGCCTCGACACCGGCGACAAAAGGCAGCGCCGTGACCTCCAGTCCCTGACGACGCAGTTCCGCCAACAGATAGGCCTCGACGCTGCTGCGGTCGGGAACATAAAGACCGTTTTTGCGGCGGTCCACCGCCTCCGCATCCACCAGCAGCGCAATATCACAGCGCGGCGGCCGTGCGGCTCCGGCTCGTTTTTGTTGTTGGACCATGCCCGATTTTAACCCCAGCGCCGGCACGTTGCGCCCGCCCCCTGTCGCTGCTATCGTGACCCTATGCGCGGAGACCACTCCGCCTTTCGCAGTATCCACCGGAGGATAAACAATGAAACTC
>CANHZX010000255.1 GCA_947465215.1 Betaproteobacteria bacterium
CGAGGCTGATCTGATAATCCTCGGCGCCGAGTTCAACGCGTGCCACATCGCGCACCCGGACCACGGAACCGTCGGCAGCGGCACGAACGATGATGTTGGAGAACTGTTCGGGTTGGCTGTAGGTGCCGGTGGTCTGGACCGGGAAGGTCAATACCTGGCCGCGTGGTGTTGGCGAGTTGCCGATTTCACCGACGGGATAGTTCTGGTTCTGTTCACGGATGGCGTTGGAGACATCGGTGACGGTGAGCCGGTATTTGGCCAACTGGTCAGGGTCGAGCCAGACGCGCATCGCGTAGGGATAGCCGAACAGGGTGGCGTCGCCGACGCCTCCCAGGCGCTTGAGTTCCGGAATGATGCTGGCATTGGCCAGATTGGCCAGATATTCACGGTCGAAGCGCGGGTCTTCGGAATACATGGTGACGATCTGCAGCATCTGCGGATTCGTCTGGTCGACCCGGATGCCGTTTTGCAGCACCGGCTGGGGCATCAGCGCCTCGACGCGTTTGACGCGGTTGTTGACCTCGACGGTGGCAATGGCGGTATCGGTACCGGGTTCGAATACAACATACAGTTCCATGAAACCGCTCGAGGAACTGGTCGAATACATATAGAGCAGACCGTTCACGCCGTTCATTTCGCGCTCCAGCGGCGCGGCAACGGTGGTTTCGAGAATCTCCGGGCTGGCGCCGGGGTAGACCGCGGTCACTTTGACCTGCGGCGGCGCGACGTTGGGATATTGCTCGATGGCGAGCTGGCGCGACGCGAGCGCGCCTACCAGGGTGAGTATCAGCGCGATGACAGTCGCGAGAACCGGGCGGTCGACGAAAAATCGCATGATCGCGCTTTATTTCTCGGTGGCGGGTTTGTCGGCGGGCTTGGTGGCAGGTTTCGCTGGTGGCTCTCCCTTGTCCTGAGCCGCAAACGGCGCGGGTTTGACGGTGCCACCCGGCTGCACTTTCTGGATGCCGTCGACAATGACCTTATCACCAGCGGCGAGGCCTTTTTCGATAATCCAGCCGTCGTTGATCCATTCACCCACCACCAGATCGCGGCGCTCGGCCTTGTTGTCTTCGGTGACGACAAAAACAGCATGTCCTGCCGGCGTTTTCATGACCGCACGCTGCGGCACCACGATGGCGCCGGGACGCTGTCCCGCGGTCATGCGCACGTGCACAAACATACCCGGCAACAAACTGGGGTAGCCGCTGTTCGGCAGTACTGCACGCAGCGTGATGGTGCCGGTTTCGCGGTTGATCTGGGCGTCCGCGACGTCAATGCGGCCGGCCTGACTGAATTCACTGCCGTCGGGCAGGATCATGCGCACGTTCTCGCCGCCTTGTTCCTTGATGGCGCCGCTGCGGAAGGCACGTTGCAGCATCAGTGCATCACGGTCGGGCATCGTGAAATTGACGTAGATCGGATCAAGTTTTTCGATGGTGGCGAGCAGCGTCGGTTCGCCTTTACCCACCAGTGCGCCTTCCGGTACCTGGGAGAAACCGATGCGCCCGGTTTCCGCCGCGCGGATCTGCGTATAACCCAGATTGAGCTTGGCCCGGTCGAGTTGGGCGCGCGCCGACTGCACTGACGATTCGGCCTGACGCAATTGCGTCACGGCATCGTCGTAATCCTGCTTGCTGATCGCATCTTCCTTGGCCAGCGGGGCGTAGCGGCCTTCGCGGGCTTTGGCATTGGCCAGATTGGCTTCGGCCTGTGCCAGCGCGGCCTGGGCATCGCGCTGTGCGGCTTCATAATTGTCCGGATCGATCGAGTAGAGGAGCTGGCCTTCCTTGACGTTGGTGCCTTCCGTGTAGTGGCGCTTGGTCAGTACACCTTCCACGCGTGCGCGCACCTGCACAGAGCGGTAGGCGACAACGTTGCCGACATATTCACGCATGACGGGCACTGTGGTGGCCTCGGCGATGATGAATTTGACTTCAGCGGGTGGCATCACCTGCGCAGCGGGTTTATCACCCCCGCAACCCGCCAGTCCGGCGGACAATAAAACGCTGATCAGGACGGCGTGACGGAAGGCAGGCTGGCTCAGGTGCATGGTCGTAATCTTTTGATTATATTGACATTATTTTGCGGAATGCCGGTACGATATCAGGGGCTGATGGCTGTCATTCTGGCGTACTTGCCGATAAAACTCACACTAATTGTGGCGCGCTGAAGGAGGGGGGCAGCGCTCGGCTTACGTCTTTTTGCGGATTGGATAAATAAACTGCAGGGGTGAGGAGACGAACTGACTGCAGACATATCGAATCAGTGCGCCGGCATGGGAAATGCGTACGCCGTGGGCGCGTAACGCGGTCCACAGTGCCAGCGCAAAACTCACCGACAGGTTGATGATCCCGATCAGTGCGACGCCCATGATGCAGTGCAGCCATAAACCGGCACTCATCGCGAACTCCAGACCGACGGCACCGTAGGCCAGATTCGCGGTGGAGAAGGTGATGTGGCGGATGTCCAGCGGCAGGCCCAAAAGCTTACCGAAGGTACCGGTCATACCCAGCATGAAGCCGAAGAAAAAGTTGCCGGCGAGGCCACCAAGGTTACGGTCGATATAGCCGCCCAGTGCTTCCGCGCGCTGTTCACCGGCGAGCCGTCGCAGCCAGGTCAGGCCGGCCACACGCAGTCCGATACGGTCGTAGGCTGCCTTGTTGTCAAAATAGCCGGAGATCAGTCCCGAGAAATACAACCAGACGCCGGCGATGGCAGCATGCAACAGAGCCAGGCTGCGCAAAGGGCTGAGATCTTTCAAGAGGACGGCGGCTTTATCGGGCGATACCGGGTTGAGATCGGCGTGGGCAAGCCACAAGGCGATGCCAAGGGCGACCGGGAACGCAACCAGCACATTGCCGCAGATGGCGGCGAACTGGCTGCGTATCACATCAATCACTAACTGGCCGAGCCGTTCGACCTCACGCAGCCGTCCACCGGCCTCGCTGATCGTTTCTGCAATGGCGGCAGCGGTCATCGCCGGCTGTTTGGTGGCGATGGTGAAGTGCAGCATGTGCACGACTATAAAACCCAGCGCGTAGTTCAGGCTGAATGCCAGGCCTTCAATCAGGGGTGGCAGATGCAGTTTCGCCGTCAGAATCTTGATCAGCGCCATGAATCCGACGATGATGCCGGCTCCCATGGCCGACCCCCACATGCCGAAATAGCCGCTACGGTCGGTGGTGATGTAATGATCGCCGGTGCGGCTCGCGTTTTTGGTGACGCGTACGGCCAACAGTCCGAACAGGTCGGAGAAGTGGCGGCGTATGCTGCTGCGGCTGATTTCGCCGCAGATCGCGGAACGGATCAATACCGCCCAAGAACGCATCAGGGCTTCGCCCGGATGGGCATGGTAACGGGCGGCAATCAGCTGGATTAGCGTATCGAGGCGATCCAGGTGCTGGGTCAGGCGAGCCAGCATGAAATTAAGCCTCAGGCTGGTGCCCGCCGTCAGCGCGGCGTTCTGTACCTTCTTCACGGTTTCACGGCATTGATCAATCAGCACCAAGAGGTGTTTTTCGTCGACGGCCGGTGCTTGCGGATCGGAGAGGCAGTGTTGGTAAGCTCTGATCAGTGCCTGCAGTTCGACGTTTTGCGCGATGAAGGGTGATTCGCCTTTTTCGATCTGGGGCCAGGCGTGGGCAAGTTCAGCGTCGAGACCGGTTGCGGTGATCCGGTAGGACACGCTTTGCAGGGCATCCAAAATCTCACCAAGCATTCGCAGCATTGCCGGGTGATCACGCACTTCTCGCATGTCGAGCAGATGCCAGAATTCGAGGGCATGCTCCTCAGGCGCTTGCTCGAGCCAGCGGTAATCGTTGCGGTTATGGAAAACCAGCGTCACTGCATCTCGAAGGCTGTCCGGATCTCTGACCTCGGGCAGCAGGCGCACTGTAAATTTACGCCAAAGCTCAGTGAAAAATCCGGTGCCG
>CANHZX010000256.1 GCA_947465215.1 Betaproteobacteria bacterium
GCCGGCATCGCGCTCGACAGCACCTTCGTCAAAGTCGTGTCCTGGTACGACAACGAATGGGGTTACTCCAGCAAGACGCTGGAAATGGCACGGGTTGTCGCGAAGAAATAAGGGAACGGAACAGGCCTCATGAAGTTTCTGCGACTCAACGAACTGCCGCTGGCCGGAAAACGGGTGTTCATCCGTGCGGATCTCAACGTGCCGCAGGATGACGCCGGCAACATCACCGAAGACACGCGCATCCGCGCGACCATCCCCGGCATCAAACACGCGCTTGACGCCGGTGCCGCGGTGATGGTGACGTCACACCTCGGTCGGCCGATGGAAGGTTCGCTGCAGCCCGGTGACTCGCTGGCGCCGATTGCGCAGCGTCTGTCCGAAATGCTCGGCCAGCCGGTGCGTCTGGTCCAGGACTGGGTCGATGGCGGTTTTACCGTCAAGCCCGGAGAAGTGGTGCTGCTGGAAAACTGCCGCGTTAACAAGGGTGAAAAGAAAAACGACGAAACGCTGGCGCGCAAGATGGCGGCGCTGTGCGACGTCTATGTGAATGATGCCTTCGGTACCGCGCACCGTGCCGAAGCCACGACGCATGGCATTGCGAAATTCGCGCCGGTTGCCTGCGCCGGCCCGCTGATGGCTGCGGAACTCGATGCGCTCGGCAAGGCGCTGGAAAAACCGGCGCGGCCGCTGCTGGCCATCGTCGCCGGTTCCAAAGTCTCCACCAAGCTGACGATCCTGAAGTCTCTGGCCTCGAAAGTCGACCAGCTGATCGTCGGCGGCGGCATTGCCAACACCTTCATGCTGGCTACCGGCATGCGCATCGGCAAATCGCTGGCCGAACCCGATCTGGTCGGTGAAGCCCAAGCCATCATCGACATCATGAAATCGCGCGGCGCGCAGGTGCCGCTGCCGGTCGATGTTGTTGTTGCGGATGAGCTGTCGGCACTGGCACGCGCCAATCCGATTGATGCCGCTGCCGTGCGTCCCGATGACCTGATCCTCGATGTCGGCGCCAAAACGGCGCAGGTCTTTGCCGATCTGATCGCCAAGGCCGGCACTATTGTCTGGAACGGTCCGGTCGGCGTGTTCGAATACGACCAGTTTGCCGGCGGCACCAAGGCCATCGCGCAAGCGATTGCGGCATCGAAGGCATTTTCGATTGCCGGCGGCGGCGACACGCTGGCTGCCGTGGCCAAGTACAAGATTGCCGACAAGGTGTCCTATATTTCCACCGGCGGCGGTGCGTTCCTCGAATTTCTCGAGGGCAAGAAACTGCCGGCGGTCGAGGTACTCGAGCAGCGCGCAGCATGACCGGAGCGCGCCGCCAGCCTCTTATTACAGGGATGGGTAGCGCATGATCCGCAGGACTAAAGTCGTTGCCACGCTGGGCCCTGCGTCCAGTGACGCCAAAACGCTGGCCCGCATGATCGAAGCCGGGCTTGACGTGGTGCGCATCAATTTTTCGCATGGCACCCCCGACGAACACCGCGCCAGAGTCAATCTGGTGCGCCAGCTGGCGCGCAAAGCCGGCCGTGCGGTTGGCGTGCTGGTTGACCTGCAGGGCCCGAAAATCCGTGTCGGCAAGTTCAAGGACGGCAAGATTCATCTGGAACCCGGCGCCAAGTTCGTGCTCGATGCCGAGTGCAAGCTGGGCGACCAGCATGTTGTCGGCCTCGATTACAAAAACCTGCCCAACGACGTACACCCCGGCGACACGCTGCTGCTCGACGACGGTCGAGTGGTTCTTGGTGTCACCAATGTGCGCGGTCCGAAAATCACCACGGTGGTTGAGCAGGGCGGTCCGCTGTCCAACAACAAGGGCATCAACCGCAAGGGCGGTGGTCTCACCGCACCGGCGCTGACCGAAAAAGACAAGCAGGACATCAAGCTCGCCGCCGAACTCAAGGCGGATTTTCTGGCGGTGTCCTTCCCGCGCTCCGGAGACGATGTGCGCTGGGCGCGCGACCTGTTCACCAAGGCCGGCGGCCACGGCCTGATCGTATCCAAGATCGAACGTGCAGAAGCGATTCCCGCGCTCGAGGAAATTCTCGACGCGTCCGACGCGATCATGGTCGCGCGCGGCGATCTCGCCGTTGAAGTTGGCGACGCCGCCGTGCCGGCGCTGCAGAAACGTATGATCCGCATGGCGCGCGAGAAGCAGAAGCTGACCATTACCGCGACCCAGATGATGGAGTCGATGATCAGCAGCCCGATCCCGACGCGCGCTGAAGTCTCGGATGTCGCCAATGCCGTGCTCGACGGCACCGATGCGGTGATGACTTCCGCCGAAACCGCAGCCGGTAAATATCCCGCCGAAACCATCGCTGCAATGGTACGCGTGTGCGTCGAAGTGGAAAAGGAAGATTCGCTGCTGCAGGAGCGCCGCGGAGGACCGGGGCTGATCGACGTTGAAAACTCGATCGCCCGTGCCACGGCATTTACCGCTGCCGGCCTGCCGATCAAGGCGGTGGCGGCCCTGACCCAAAGCGGCCGTACGGCATTGCTGATGTCGCGGATGGCAATATCGGTGCCGATCTATGCAATGAGTTCCGTCATCGAAACCCGGCGCCGCGTCACGCTGTTCCGCGGCGTGCACCCCGTACGCTTCAAGGGCACCAGCAATCCGGAAAAAGCACTGCATATGGCCGAGGACGAACTGATCAAGCGCGGCGTCGTGCAGAACGGAGACCTGATCGTGCTGACCATCGGTGAACCGTTCGGCCGCGCGGGCGGCACCAACACCCTGAAAATCGTCAAGGTCGGGGAGCACCGGAAGAAATAAGCCGCCGGTGTAAAATACCGCCCCGTTTTCACCCTTTCCACCAATCACCTCACAGACCAGCAGGAGCAACCATGTCAGCAAACGATCTGGCCGCCATCGCCCAGGCGATGGTCGCACCCGGCAAAGGCATTCTCGCCGCCGATGAGAGCACCGGCACCATCGGTAAACGCTTTGACGGCATCAACGTCGAAAACACCGAAGAGAACCGCCGCGCTTACCGCGACATGCTGTTTCTGACCCGCGGCATCGGCGACCACATCAGCGGCGTCATTCTTTATGACGAAACCCTGCGCCAGAAATCGGCCGACGGCACCTCCTTCGTCCAACTGCTCGAAAAGAACGGCGTCCTGCCGGGCATCAAGGTCGATGCCGGCGCCAAGCCGCTGCCGCTGTGCCCGGGCGAGACCGTCACTGAAGGCCTCGACAACCTGCCCAAGCGCTGCGCCGAATACGTGAAGCTGGGTGCCAAGTTCGCCAAATGGCGCGCCGTGATCGACATCGGCCGTGACCTGCCGAGCTCGACCAGCATCGCCGCCAATGCCCACGCGCTGGCCCGTTATGCCGCAATCTGCCAAGAAGCCGGTCTGGTGCCCATCGTCGAACCTGAAGTGCTGATGGATGGCGACCACACGATTGAGCGTTGCGAAGAAGTCACCGAGTGGACGCTCAACGCCGTTTACGAAGCGCTGTACATGAACCGCGTCGTGCTTGAGCACACGGTGCTCAAACCGTCGATGGTGATCTCCGGCAAAAAATGCGCGAAGCAGGCGCCCGTTGATGAAGTTGCCGCACGTACCGTGCGCACGCTGAAACGCACCGTACCGGCGGCTGTGGCCGGCATCGTGTTCCTGTCCGGCGGCCAGAGCGATGAACTGGCGACGGCCCACCTCAATTCGATGAACGTGCAGTTCAAGGGCAACCTGCCGTGGCCGCTGTCGTTCTCGTACGGCCGCGCGCTGCAGCAGCCGTCGCTGAAGGCCTGGAAGGGTCAGGTCGCCAACGTGCCGGCGGCGCAAGCGGCGCTGGCGCACCGTTCGCGTATGAACGGGCTGGCCAGCCTGGGTCGTTACACGGCTGATCTGGAAACCAAAGGCTGATTAAAAAATATAAGTAAATCAAATACTTATATCATAGGTTAGCGCTTACTTCA
>CANHZX010000257.1 GCA_947465215.1 Betaproteobacteria bacterium
CCCCGGCATTGAAGACACCGGCTATCTGACCTCAGACACGCTGTGGGACCTTCGCCAGCTGCCGAAACGCCTGCTGGTTCTCGGCGGCGGCCCGATCGGCTGCGAACTCACACAATGTTTTGCCCGACTCGGGTCACAGGTTACGCAAGTTGAAATGCTGCCGCGCCTGATGGTGCGCGAAGACCCTGAAATTTCCGGACTGGTGTTGCAGAAGTTCCGCGCCGAGGGCGTCAATGTGCCGGTCAGCCACAAGGCACAGCGCTTCGCCGTCGAAAATGGCGAGAAGGTGCTGTATTGCGAGCACAACGGCGAAACCGTTCGTATCGCGTTTGACACGCTGCTCTGTGCCGTTGGCCGCGTTGCAAACACCACCGGTTATGGCCTGGAAGAACTCGGCATCCCGGTGACCAGGGCGCGCACCGTCGAAGTCAACGAGTTCATGCAGACGAAATACCCCAATATCCTCGCCTGCGGCGACGTTGCGGGGCCATACCAGTTCACGCACACGGCAGCACACACCGCATGGTATGCAGCCGTCAACGGCCTGTTCAGCGGTTACAAGAAATTCCGCGCTGACTTCTCGGTGATTCCATGGGCGACCTTCACCGACCCCGAGGTGGCGCGCGTCGGTCTCAATGAAACCGAGGCAAAGGAAAAGAATATCCCGTATGAAGTCACCACCTATGGCATTGATGACCTCGACCGCGCCATCGCCGACGGCAACGCACACGGATTGGTAAAGGTGCTGACCGTCCCCGACAAAGACAAAATCCTCGGTGCCACCATCGCCGGTGAACACGCGGGCGATCTGATCACCGAATTCGTCAGCGCGATGAAACACGGCATTGGTCTGAACAAAATCCTCGGCACCATCCATATCTACCCTACCATGGCCGAAGCTAACAAATACGTCGCCGGGAACTGGAAACGAAATCACGCGCCCAAGGGACTGTTGGAGTGGGTGGAAAAGTTTCATGCATGGCGACGGGGCTGATTCCTGCCAATAATTTTTCCCGAGAGCGGTCAACCTATTGCGCCAAAAACTGACCGCAAAAACATCACAATTCGTACCGTTAAATTAGTCCCATGAACAAAATCCTGTCCATCCTGCTTCTGGCCCTGCTGCCGCTGGCAGCAAGCGCACAATCGTTTGATCACGACTACAAAGTCTGGGCCACCCTGCTCAAAAAACACGTCGTACTGATCGACAATGGCAAGGCCTCACAAGTCCGTTACGCCGGATTCATGCAGGACCGCAGCGAACTGAAGGCCTACCTAGCCTCGCTGTCCAAAGTGCCGCAGGCCGATTTCAATTCCTGGAGCAAACCCCAGCAGATGGCATTCCTGATCAACGCCTACAACGCGTTTACCGTTGAAAAAATCCTCACCCGTTATCCCGGCATCAAATCGATCTGGGATTTCGGAAAAGTTTTCGGCAATCCTTTCAAGGATAAATTCTTCACGCTGCTGGGCCGCGAATTCTCGCTGGACATGATCGAACATGAAACCCTGCGCAAACCCGGCGCCTATGATGAGCCGCGCGTGCATTTTGCGGTGAATTGCGCCTCCACCGGATGCCCGATGCTGCGCGAAGAGCCTTATGTCGCCTCACGCCTGGATGCCCAGCTTGAAGAGCAGACGAAACGTTTCCTGTCCGACCGCAGCCGCAACCGCTACAACGCACAGGACAACGCGCTCGAGGTCTCGGAAATCTTCAAATGGTTCAGCACGGACTGGAGCAGCGGCTATCGCGGCTTTGACGGCAAAGGCACGCCGATGCAGTCGCGTGAACAGTTTTTTGCCAGATACGCGGCTCTGCTTGCGGATAGTGCTGCGCAGCAGCAGGCGGTCACGGAACGCAAGGCCGTGATCCGGCATCTGGATTATGATTGGACGTTGAACGACGCCAAAAAATAGTCCCGACTGCCGGCACCGCATTGTCACTATCCATCATCATCCCCGCGCTCAATGAAGCGGGACACATCACGGCCACGCTGGATAGCCTGCAGCCGCTGCGCCAGCGCGGCGTCGAGGTCATCGTCGTGGATGGCGGCAGCAGCGACAACACTGTGCCGCTCGCCACAGAACGCGCCGACAAGGTCATCACTTCACCGTGCGGCCGCGCACTGCAGCTGAACGCCGGTGCCGCAGCCGCGCGAGGAGAGATCCTCTGTTTCCTGCACGCCGATTCCGGCCTGCCCGACGGCGCTGACGGCCTGATCGTCGGCGGCCTTTCCAGCAGTCGTCGCAGCTGGGGACGTTTTGACGTTTCCATTTCCGGCACCCATCCGATGCTGCGCGTGATCGCGCAGATGATGAACTGGCGCTCGAGACTGACCGGAATCGCCACCGGCGACCAGGGCCTGTTCATGACCCGATCGCTGTTCGAAGCCGCAGGGCATTTCCCGGAAATCGCACTGATGGAAGACATCGCATTCACGCGGCATTTGAAGCGTTACGGCGCACCGCTGTGCATCGCCCATCGCATCACGACATCCGGGCGTCGCTGGGAAAAACATGGGGTGTGGCGCACGATCCTGCTGATGTGGCGGCTGCGCCTCGCCTATTTCCTCGGCGCCGATCCCGACCGGCTGGCACGGCAATATGTCCAGAACAAATCCTGATTTCGCGATACTGGTGTTCGCCAAAGCACCGGTCGCCGGCGCGGCAAAAACACGGCTGATCCCGCTGCTCGGCGCTGATGGCGCGGCCGAACTGCAGGGACGCCTGCTTCGCCATGCACTGGCCACTGCGCGGGCGGCGGCGCCCGCGAAACTGGAACTGTGGTGCACGCCTGATGCTGCACACCCGGCGCTGGTTGCGGCTGCTGGCGATGTGAGTGCTACGTTGCAAGTGCAAAGCGGTGACGATCTTGGCGCACGCATGGCACAGGCATTTACACAATCACTGGCACACACGAAATATGCGATTTGTATCGGCACCGATTGTCCTGCCCTGACCATCCGGCATCTTCACGACGCGGCCGCGGCACTGCGTGCCGGCCATGACGCGGTGATCAGCCCGGCCGAGGATGGCGGTTACACGCTGATCGGCCTCGCACGCCATGAACCGCGACTGTTCACCGGCATCAGCTGGAGCAGCGATCAGGTGATGGCGCAAACCCGCGAACGTCTGCATGACTGCGTGCTGCGCTGGAAGGAGCTGGAAACCCTGTGGGATGTCGACCGCCCCGAAGACTGGCAGCGTCTGCAGAGAGCGGGACTCATGAACGACAAGCATGAAACACCTGCCGCCTGATCATCGCTTTGTGCTGCTGGTGCTGGCCGCGCTGTTCAGTACCTCTGCAGTGTTTGCCGTTGAGGAACAGGTCGTGGCAGCAGCGTTCTCTTCGTTGCGCCCGGGCACTGAGCCGCCTGCCGGCTGGTCACCGCTCGCCGCGTCCAACATCAAGGTACATACCCGCTACACGCTCGTTGAGGACAACGGTACGACAGTGCTGCGTGCGGACTCCGAGTCCGGCGCATCGGGACTGTCACGCAAACTGCGGGTTGTTCCCGCGGATCTGCCGTGGCTGCGCTGGCGCTGGAAAATCGGCAATCTCATCGAGACTGCGGATCTGCGCAGGAAAGACCGCGATGATTTCCCGGCGAGGGTTTATGTCATGTTTGATTACCCGCTGGAAAAGCTGCCCTTCTTTGAACGCAACAAACTGCGCGTTGCACGCGCATTGTTCGATCCGGACCTGCCGGCAGCAACGCTTTGCTATGTCTGCGACGGCAAGGCGGCGGCAGGAACTATCGCGTCCAGCGCCTATACCGACCGGGTCAAAGTGATGGTGGTGGAATCCGGCCCCGCACGCATCCGGCAGTGGGTGGATGTGGAACGCAACATCGCGCGAGATTTTCGCGCGGCGTTCGGCGAGGATGCGCCGCCTGTCAGTGCCATCGCCGTGGCC
>CANHZX010000258.1 GCA_947465215.1 Betaproteobacteria bacterium
GCGACGATTTCCTTGAACAGCGGGTTTTCCCCCGACTTCTTCTCGACAATCGCTTCCCACAGCTTCAACTGATCCTGCAGAACCGCGTCCGGGGTCTTGTAGAACTTGACCTTGTCCTTGGTCTGCAGCTCGATGTAGTCCTTCGAGTAGCGGTCGATCGCCTTCCACGACATGTCAGCCGACGAGGCTTCCACTGCACCGGCGATGATGGACTTCATCTTAACCGGCAGCGCGTCGTACTTCGGCTTGTTGAACATGATCTCGAAGGTCTCGGCGCTCTGATGGTAGCTCTGCAGCATGCAGACCTTCGAGACGTCCGGGAACCCGAGGATACGGTCGGAGGTGGCGTTATTGAACTCGGCAGCGTCCAGCAGGCCACGGTCCATCGCCGGCACGATCTCGCCGCCGGGCAGCGCGTTAACCGCAGCGCCCATCGCGGTGAAGAGGTCAATCGCGAGGCCGTTGGTGCGGAACTTGAGGCCCTTGAAATCAGCCGACTTGGTGATCGGCTTCTTAAACCAGCCCAGCGGCTGGGTCGCCATCGGGCCGTAAAGGAAGGACTGCACCGCGCCCATGCCGATCGAGTTGTAAAGCTTGGCCAGCAGTTCCTGGCCGCCGCCATACTTGTGCCAGGACAGCAGCATATTGGCGTCCATACCGAAGGCCGGGCCCGAATTCCAAAGTGCCAGCGCATTCTGTTTGCCGTAGTGATAACCCAGCACACCGTGGCCGCCGTCCAGCGTGCCTTTGGACACCGCTTCCAGCAGACCGAAGGCCGGAACCACCGCACCTGCAGGCAGTACTTCGATTTTGAGATCGCCGCCGGTCATGTCATTGACCTTCTTGGCGAAGTCGAGGGCGTACTCGTGGAAAATATCCTTGGCCGGCCAGGTGCTCTGCCAGCGCATGCTGATCGGGCCGGCCTGGGCCTTGGCGATCATCGGGAAACCGGCGGCTACCACACCAGTGGTCGCGGCAGCTGCGCCGGTCAGGAATTTGCGGCGGGTCGGGCTTGCTTCAGCAGCCTTTTTATCCTGTTTCTTAACCATTTGCTCCTCCAGATTACAGTGACAGCACGGGACCGCAACAGGCTGAGGCCAGCGAGTTTTTATTGAAAACTTCCGCTTGAGCCTGTTACGACATTTCGGGAAAACAACGAATTGCACCCTTATATTTTATATTCTGCTTAAAACCATTTCAGGGCGTCAGGCATCGTAGCGCCCGCTTACCCCAAAATCAAGCTTGCCCCCTCGGAACAATTAAATACTTACAGGAATCTGACTGGGTTTTGTTATCTGATGAAATCCGCAGTGCAACAACCCGCGCCCGCTAACGGCTGACCGACGGAACGGCTTTGTAAATCAGACCGTTGCGCGCCAGGCATTTCTCACCCTCCACCGCGATCAGCACCACCGCCGCACAAGCCAGACACAACCCGAGTTCAAGCGCAGAAAGCGGTGCCGTGTCAAAGATGCGATTCAGCGCCGGCACGTAAATCAGCAACAGCTGCAATCCGACCGTCAGTGCCACAGTAATGACCAGCGGCCGGTTCGACAGCACACCGATGACCAACAGGGACTCGCGGTCCGAGCGGATCGCCATCACATTGGCCAGTTGCACAAAGGTGAGTGCGGTGAACACCATAGTCTGCCAATGGCTCACACCATTGCTGACGCCCCAGTATTGCAGCGCCAGCACCAGGGCGCTCATCAATGTACCCACACAAAGAATGTGCTGCCACATGCCGCGTGCAAACATGTTCTCGCCGGGCGGATGCGGCGGACGCCGCATGATGCCGCGCTCCGCCGGCTCCGCGGTCAGCGCCAGCCCCGGCAACCCGTCCGTCACCAGATTCACCCAGAGAATATGCAACGGCAGCAGCGGCAGCGGCATGCCGAAAAACGGCGCGAGGGCGATCAGCAGCACCTCTGCCAGATTGGTGGTCAGCACGTACTTGATGAAACGGCGGATGTTGTCGTAAATGCGCCGGCCGCCGCGCACCGCGGCGACGATGGTGGCGAAATTGTCGTCCAGCAGCACCATGTCCGCAGCCTCGCGCGCGACATCCGTGCCGCTGCGCCCCATTGCAACACCGATATCAGCGCGCTTCAGCGCTGGTGCATCGTTGACGCCGTCGCCGGTCATCGCGACAAACTGGCCACGAGCCTGCAAGGCCTCCACCACGCGTATTTTCTGCGCGGGATCCACTCTCGCATAAACCCGCGTACCCAGCACCCGGGCGGCAAGTGCCGCATCACCCATTGTCGCCAGTTCGCGGCCGGTAATCACCGCATCATCGTCGCCGGCAATACCCAGACGACGCGCGATCGCACGCGCCGTCGCCGGATGATCGCCGGTGATCATCACCGGAGTGATGCCGGCGCTGAGACAGGTGGCAACCGCTGCAGCGGCTTCCGCGCGCGGCGGATCCATCAGGCCGACCAGTCCGATGAATATCAACCCGCTTTCCGCAACTTCGGCATCATTCAGGTCCGGAATAGCATCCCAGCGGCGGCAGGCCAGTGCCAGCACGCGCAATCCGTCGGCTGCCATCGTAGCGGCGGCACTTTCCAGTTCCGCGCGCGGCAGGCTCTGCACACCGGATGCGCTAAACACCCCGGTGCAGCGCGGCAATACCGCCTCGGGTGCGCCCTTGGTATAGGCCATCACGCCGTCGGCGCCGGCATGGAATGTGGTCATGCACATGCGCACCGAATCAAACGGCAGTTCAGCGCGACGCGGCGCATCAAGCTCGAGAATCTCCCGCGAAAAACCAGCGCGCTGCGCAGCGACATGCAAGGCCACTTCGGTCGGATCTCCGGCCGCACCGCCGACCGCATCGCCGGTGGCGTCGTTGCACTGCGCCATCGCCGTGAACAGGCGTTCAGCAACGGCACCAGTCACCTGCTCCGGCGTCAGCAGCGCGCCCTCGACGCGACAGGATTCGACGCGCATCCGGTTCTCGGTCAGCGTGCCGGTCTTGTCGGAACAGATATAGGTAATCGAACCCAGCGTCTCGACACTGGGCAGCCGGCGCATCAGCGCCTGTTGTTCAACCATGCGATAGGCACCGAGCGCGAGTGCAATGGTGACAACAGCCGGCAATGCTTCGGGTATCGCTGCCACAGCGAGGCTGACCGCGGTGAGGAGCATCAGTAACGGCGGTTCGCCTCGCAGCAGTCCAGCGATAAAGATCACCGCGCAAACCAACAATACAAAAATCGCCAGCCGCCTGCCGAAGGCTGCGAGCCGCTTCTGCAGCGGTGTTTTCGATTCTTCGCTGGCCGCCAGAAGCGCGGCAATGTGCCCCAGTTCGGTCGCCATGCCGGTCGCCACCACCAGACCGGTGCCGCGCCCGTAGGTGACGATGGTGCCCTTGTAGGCCATGTTGCGGCGGTCGCCGAGCGCGGCATCGACTTCGGCAAGAAGTCCGGCATCCTTGTCCACCGGCACCGATTCACCGGTCAGCGCGGCTTCTTCCACACGCATGCGCATGGTTTCGATCAGGCGCAGATCTGCCGGCACCATATTGCCGGCCTCCAGCAACACCAGATCGCCGGGCACCAGTGCGCTGGCGGCAATCACCGTGCGCTGTCCGTCGCGCAATACGGTCGCCGACGGCGCCGCAATACGCTGAAGGGCGGCCATCGCCTTTTCGGCGCGATATTCCTGCGTAAAACCAATGACGGCATTGAGCAGCAGGATGGCGACAATCGCCAGCGCATCCGCAATGTCACCGACCACGCCGGAAAGCACAGCGGCCGCCATCAGCACGACAATCATGAAGTCGGCAAATTGGGCCGCGAGAATATGCCAGGGGCTGCGCTGGGCTCCCTGCTGCAACAGATTGGGACCGTACTGCGCCAGGCGTCTTGCTGCTTCAACTGCGGCAAGACCACGCCGCGCATCGCCACC
>CANHZX010000259.1 GCA_947465215.1 Betaproteobacteria bacterium
GACATGCCCCTGCCCGCCGGTCAGCGCTTTCAAGCCGATCTCGCGGTGCAGGCTTGTCGCAGGCCGCAGCGCAAAGTTAAGTCCGGTCGCACCACCCGGGCGGTAAGCCAGCTCGGCAAAAGTCGGCGTCTCGAAACCTTCACCGATATTGGCATAGGCATTCATCACCGGCGTGATGCGCCAGGTCGCGCCCATCACCGGCGTCGCCTTCGAATAATCCACCGCACCGCTGTCATCCGGATTGCCGGTGACAACGAAATAATCCTTCGAATCAAAACTCACCCGGCTGTGGCGCAGCCCGGCAAACAGGCCCAGCTGCTTGGTCGCCTGCCATTCACCCTGCGCATAAAGATCGGTATTGCTGACCTTGTCGTCTTCGTTGCGCTTCAGCGCACCGGTAATGCCGTTGTTGTTGATGAATCCGCGGCGGCGCTCGAGCATGCGGTCATGATCAATGCCGGCGGAAATCGAAAACCGCTGCGACGCCAACTGACCCTCGCGCGTCCAGCGCAGTCCCAGCCCGCTATAGCCGCGATCCAGATCGACCACACCGCCCGAACTGGTCACCACGTTCTGCGTCGCCAGCGGGATCGCCAGATGCTGTGTCACCTGCCGGTCGCCGGCATACGCCCGCGCATTGATCATGTCGCCGTTGGACAGCGGCAGCTCCCAGGTCAGGCCGCCCTGTGACTGACTGATGCTCTTGCGGGTGTTGAAGGTATAGGCAACAGCCGTCGCCTGCCGCGGGTTCTGCGCCACCTGTGCCGCAGTCAATCCCAGCGGATCTTCAGTCTCGGGTTGATCCAGTACATTGACCACCAGCGTGATGCGCCCCGCACTGCCGAGGTCATAACGCAGTTTGGCGTTGCCGGCATCGCGCCGCGCTGAACTGTGATCGCGGTAACCGTCGGTCTCGAAGCGCGAGACATCGATCATCGCATTCAGTGGTCCGTGCTGGCCGCCGTATTGCTGCCCGAGTTTCCAGCTGTTGTAACTGCCGGCACTGGCATTCGTGGTGAAGGTCGGATCTGCTGGACCATCGGCCGTGAAAATCTGCACCACACCACCCGCGGCATTGCCGTACAGACTGGAAAACGGACCGCGTAGCACCTCGATGCGTTCCGCCGAAGACAGATTGAAGGTCGCTGCCTGCCCCTGCCCGTCGGGCATGGTCGCCGGAATACCGTCCGCCAGCAGTCGCACGCCGCGCACACCGAAGGTCGACCGTGAACCGAAGCCGCGCGATGAGACCTGCAGATCCTGCGCATAGTTCTGCCGGTTTTGCACCGCGATGCCGGGCACACGGTTCAGCGATTCGGACAGATTCACCTGCGGGTTGTCTTCACGGATCGTGCGCTGGTCCACGGTATCGATGGCCACCGGCAGATCCATGTTGTCGCGCTCGACGCGCGTGGCGCTGACGGATACCTCGGGCAGCAGCACGGGTGCGCGCGGGGCTTCCTGCGCACGCGCCGCCCCGCAGGCGGCGACAGCTGCCGCAATGATGGTGATCCGTTTGGTGAGCACTGCCCCTCCGCAGTGTGTGGTCTTGCCGCAGCGAAATTCGCGCCGCGGATGCAACCCTACACAAAGAAGACGGGAAAGCCAATGACCGCGAACGCGGCCCGGCAGACGGGCAAACGAATAGCGACTAACGACCTTGCGGCGTAGGGTCCAGACCGCGGATCATCTGGCGCAGCCGCTCACCGGTGATCAGCTCGATGGCGATGCGGTTCTGCTCGACAAAGCGACGCGCCTCGTCGGTAAAGGAACCGGAGGTGACCACAAAAATGCCGGCCGCACCTTCGGTCTCGGCGATACGGCAAAGGTCGCGCACCACTGCCACACCGACACGCTGCACGCGCCAGTGCTTGCACTGCACCAGATAACGGTCCTCGCCGATGCTCGCCACCAGATCGACACCGCCTTCCGGCATGCGCCCGCTGCGCTGCTCGACACAGAAACCCTTGCGCCGGAAAAACTCGGCCACCAGATTTTCGAATTCGCGCCAGGACAGATGCTGCAACAGGAAGCGGCCACGCTCGGAAAACATGTCGGCGTAGTTGCGCTGGTCTTTGTAATGCAGCCAGCCGGACAACGCAGCAACCGAGAGGAACAGCAGGGGCAGCAGCACCATCCCGGTCATGGTCAGCCCGCGCAATACCGGCACCGCGGCTTCCGACAGCGCCGAATCAGCCAGAGGCACCGCAGGCAGCGCGATATGCGCAACACCGAACAGCGCCACCGCAGAGACCAGCGCTGCGACCACCGCCGCCCACCACGGCACCTGCGCCGTGAGTTCGACGATGTCTTCAACGGAATTGATTCTGCGACGTGCCATGCCTTCTCCCTATGGAGATGCATTGTGTCGACACTGCTGCAGTCACACCAGCGTAATACCGCACACTCGGGAAACAACTATTGCGGCACCGGGGCGCCTGCCGGTTTAGCGGCACGATATCGGATCAGCGGCGAAAATAATCTATAAATACTTGTTTTTATTGATTATTTTTATCGGGCGCCGAAATTTCAATCATCACCTCATTGCGGCGGAAGAACGGCAGGGTCCAGGGCGGGTTGTAACGCGCCAATTGCACTACGCCACGCGTCTTGAGACCCCGCTGCTTCACCCAGGCCAGCAACTCATCCGATTTCTGCTGCACTTTTTCAGCACCCGCGAGCCCGGAGAACACCAGCACCGCAAAACGCTGACCCGGCACCGCGCGCAACTGCACCGCCGGATTCACCGGCTTCGGCAAGGTTGCCAGCGAATACTGGCTCGGCATCACAAAATGAATACGCCAGCGCGAGGCATTCATCCCCGCCGCCTGCGGTTCGGCCAGCACCGGCGCGGTCATCGCGATTTTTTCCGAAACCGGCTCGGCAGCGACCGGAGCGGTCATGGCGATTTTTTCATTCGTTTTGTCGCCGGGCTTGGCGCTGACCGCCAGGTTATTGCCGAAGATGTAATCGGCAATCAACCGGAATCCGGCACTCGAAGCCTTATCCAGATCACCATCGACAAAGGTTTCGGCAACGACAAAGGGCCGGTATTGGCGGATCTCGTACGGTTCCGTCTTCTCGATCAGTTCAAACGCAGGTTCTTCGATGGCCATGGCGGCTCCGCTATTGAATGCCACTGCACAAACCGCGAGCACTGTGAGCCCACGGACAAAAACGGAAGCGCTGCCAGACATCGTCATCAATTGGCCTTCGCGCCGGATGCCGCCACCACACGTGTCCACTTCTCGATATCGCGCTTGATCACCGCGGTTAACTCCTCGGGCGTACTGCCGACAATGTCGCCGCCTTCGGCTGCAATGCGCTTTTTCATGTCCTCGCTGCGCAAACCTTTGACCAGTTCGCTGTTCAGACGCGTGATGATGTCGTTCGGGGTGCCGGCAGGCGCCAGCACGGCATACCAGGTGCTCGCCTCATAACCGGGCAAACCGCCTTCAGCGATGGTCGGAATCTCCGGCACTGCCGCGGAACGTTTCGCCGTGCTCACGCCCAGCGCCTTCAGCTTGCCGCTGCGCACATGCGGCAGCGTCGGCGGCAGGTTGAGAATGCCCATCGAGATCTCGCCGGTCATCACACCGATCGCTGCAGCGGGTGCGCCCTTGAACGGCACATGCACCAGATTCGCCTTGGCCAGCACGCGGAACAGCTCACCGGACAGATGCGCCGTGCTGCCGTTACCGCCCGAACCGAAAGTGAGCTCACCCGGCTTCGCTTTAGCCAGCGCGACCAGATCCTTCACCGATTTCACCGGCAATGAGGGATGCACGATCAGGATATTCGGTGCTGTCGTCACCAGCGAAATCGGCGCAAAGTCCTTTACCGCGTCATAAGGCAGCTTCGGGTACAGGGCCGTA
>CANHZX010000260.1 GCA_947465215.1 Betaproteobacteria bacterium
AACGACAACCGGCGTCAATCTCGCAGCCAGTCTGGCCGCCATGCAGCGCCGCGTGTTGCTGGTCGATCTGGATCCGCAGGGCAACGCGACGATGGGCAGTGGAGTCGACAAACGCAGTCTCGCGGCGACGGTGTATCACGTATTGCTCGGTGAAAAGCAGGTGGCCGAAGTGCGCCAGCGTGCAGCGAATGCCGGCTATGACGTATTGCCTTCAAACCGCGAGCTCGCCGGTGCTGAAGTGGAACTGGTCGATATCGAACACCGCGAAACCCGGCTGAAGGAAGCATTACTGACCGTCGCACCAGAATACGATTTCATCCTGATCGACTGTCCGCCCGCATTGAATCTGCTGACGGTCAACGGACTGACCGCCGCGCAGGCGGTAATGATTCCGATGCAATGCGAGTACTACGCGCTCGAAGGTTTATCGGATCTGGTGGGCACCATCAAACGCGTGCGCGCCCACCTCAATCCGGAACTCGAAATCGAAGGTCTGCTGCGCACGATGTACGACCCGCGCAATACGCTGGCACAACAGGTATCGGCGCAGCTGCTACAGCACTTCGGCGACAAGGTCTACCGCACGGTGATACCGCGCAATGTGCGTCTGGCCGAAGCGCCCAGCCACGGCTTGCCGGCGCTGGAGTTTGACCGGGCTTCCAAAGGCGCTCAGGCCTATCTGGCTTTGGCGGGTGAAATGTTGAACCGCAACGAAGCGCGTACCGAAGAGATAACGTAAGTATCTGTAAATAAAGGTTTTATATGGTCAAGATCAAAGGTTTGGGCCGTGGCCTCGACGCCCTGCTCGGTGGTGATAACGATGCCCCTGCCGCCGCCGCAACCGGCGATGCAGTCAACACGCTGCCGGTCAATGCGCTGCAGCCTGGCAAATACCAGCCGCGCACGCGTATGGACCAGGAAGCGCTGAATGCACTGGCGGCTTCGATCAAGGCCCAAGGCATCATGCAGCCGATTCTGGTGCGGCCGGTCGGCGACGGCAAACACGAAATCATTGCCGGTGAACGGCGTTGGCGCGCGGCACGTATTGCCGGCTTGAGCAGCGTGCCGGTACTGGTGCGCAACGTGCCCGACCAGCAGGCGCTGGCGGTAGCGCTGATCGAAAACATTCAGCGCGAAGATCTCAACGCACTCGAAGAAGCCGCAGGCATTGAACGCCTGATCCGTGAATTTTCGCTGACCCATCAGGCGGTGGCCGATGCGGTCGGCAAGTCGCGGACAACAGTAACTAACCTGCTGCGATTGCTCGACCTGCCGCCGCCGGTGCGCGATCTGCTGGCGCAGGGTCAGCTCGAAATGGGTCATGCCCGCGCCCTGCTGGTCCTGCCTGCCGATCAGCAGATTGCGCTGGCCCGTGAAGCGGCTGCGGAAGGCTGGTCGGTGCGCGAAGTGGAACGGCGTGTCGGTGTCGGGCTCAAGAAAAACGCGCCGGCGGGCAAACGGACCGCGCGCAAGGACCGCGACGTTGCCCGCCTTGAGGAAGAAGTATCGAACCGGCTGGGCACCACGGTGCAGATCAAGACCGGGTCGCGTGCTGGAAGCGGCAGTGTGGTCATTGTCTACCGGACGCTGGAACAACTGGATGCGTTACTGTCCCGGTTCAAATAAACACGTGCACCGCACCGCAACATTATTTGACGCTACTTCGCCGTTAATTGTAAAATTTAAGGATTTTCTAGGCCTACCTCTGGCCTTTTGCAGTGCGGGGCAAGCGCGATGATCGCGGTAGTGGCTGCAGTTCAGGCCGCGATTGTGGCTGCAATGGCCGTACTGGCATGGTGGTTGTCGGGCGTCGAGATGGCGCAGGCGATTGCCGCGGGCGGGGGTTGTGCGTGGGCCGGAACGCTGGCTTACGCGGTCGGGCAGAAGCTGGTTCCGGGACGTAGTGCATCGCGCGTGCTGTGGAGCCATATGACCGGCGAGGTTGCAAAAATTGCTGTTGCGCTGGGCCTGCTGTTCTGGGGGCTGAGTGCGGACCGGGGGTTTGCGGCCGGGCCGTTTCTTGCAGGTTTCATTGTGGCGTTGCTGGCTTACCCGCTGGCGATGCCGCTGTTAAAAAGTAAGTAAAAGAGATCAATCGTGGTCAACATGGCAGCCGGTCAGGGCCCCCAAAACGCGGGCGAATACATTGGCCACCACCTCACCAATCTGCGGTTCGGTGAAGGTTTCTGGACGTTCAATATCGATACCATTCTGATGGGCTGGTTTACCGGCCTGCTGGGTATTGGCGCGTTTTATCTGGTTGCACGCCGTGCCACTAGCGGCGTTCCCGGCCCGGTCCAGGGTTTTGTCGAACTGATCGTCGAGTTCGTTGATGAAACCGTCAAAGGCGTGTTTCCCGGCGACCGCAAATTCCTCGCACCGCTGGCCCTGACGATTTTCGTCTGGGTGTTTATGATGAACCTGATGGACCTGCTGCCCATTGACTGGGTGGCAACGGCCACCGGCGCTGCCGGCCTGCACCACTGGAAACCGGTACCGACGACCGACCTGAACACCACGTTTGCGATGTCGCTGACGATTTTCATACTGACGATCTTCTTCAGCTTCAAGGCCAAGGGTGCCGGCGGCTTTGTCCACGAACTCTTTACTGCGCCGTTCGGCGGCCATCCGCTGCTGTGGATCCCGAATCTGGTGCTGAACATCATCGAATACCTGTCGAAGCCGGTGTCACTGGCCATGCGACTGTTCGGCAATATGTATGCTGGCGAACTGATTTTCATGCTGCTCGGCCTGCTTGGCACTCTGGCTGCCGTTTCCGGCGGCGGTGTGGTCGCCGGGGCCGCCGCGGGCGTGCTCTACTGGGGCTGGGCGGTCTTTCACATCCTGATCATCCTGCTGCAGGCTTTCATTTTCATGGTGCTGTCGTGCGTGTACATCGCGATGGCGCACGAGCACCATTGATGCAGGATCGCTGAACGACATCACCGCAATTCGCCGTATACCGTATTTAATTCGCAGCAATTACTTTGTTATAGAGAAAGGGAAATTCAAATGGAACAATTCGCCGCCGTCATTCAAGGCTACACCGCGCTGGGCATCGGTATCATCATCGGCCTCGGCGCTATCGGCGCCTGTATCGGCATCGGCATCATGGGCAGCAAGTTCCTCGAAGCCGCCGCCCGTCAGCCGGAACTGATCCCGCAACTGCAAAAGTTCATGTTCCTGCTGGCCGGCCTGATTGACGCCGCGTTCCTGATCGGTGTCGGTATCGCCATGTTCTTCGGCTTTGCCAACCCGCTGCTCGGCGTTCTGGCCAAGTAACCGGCCCTCCGACCGACCACAGCCATGAACATCAACGCCACCCTGTTTGTCCAGGCGCTGTCGTTTGCGGCGCTGATCTGGTTCTCGGTCCGTTTCGTCTGGCCGATGATCACAGACGCGATGGACGAGCGTACCAAGCGCATCGCCGACGGCCTTGCAGCAGCCGAAGCCGGCAAGCAATCGCTGGAGCGTTCGGCCAAGCAGGCCGACGAGGCGATTGCCCAGGCCCGCGGACGCGTGACTGAAATTCTGGCCCAGGCCGAAAAACGCGCCAGTCAGATGATCGAAGAAGCCAAAGCTTCCGCCAAGGTCGAAGGCGACCGTCTGGTGGCCGGCGCCAAGGCTGAAATCGAACAGGAAGTCGCCCGTGCGCGCGAGACGCTGCGGACCCAGGTTGCGGCGCTTGCCGTGGCCGGTGCCGAACAGATCCTCAAACGCGAAGTCGACGCCAAGGCGCACGCCGACCTGAGTGCCGCCGTGCAGAAACAGCTCTGATTCCGATATGGCCGAACCCGTCACCATCGCCCGACCCTACGCTGAAGCGGCATTCAAGCTCGCCCGCGAGCAGAATGCGCTGCCCGCATGGTCC
>CANHZX010000261.1 GCA_947465215.1 Betaproteobacteria bacterium
ACCGAATACGCCATCGACCAGTTCGTGCTGCGCGGCGGCAAGGTCATCGCCTTCATCGACAGTTACGCCTACTTCGACCAGCAGCCGGATGCGCAGAATCCCTTCGGCGGCAGCGCCGCGGGGCAGTCCAACCTGACGACCCTGTTCAAGGCCTGGGGGGTTGAATCGAGTCAGGGCAAGGTGGTGGCCGACCTGACCTTCGCCAGCGGCGAAGGCCCGCGCCTGCTGCCGACGCTGCTGTCGCTGAACAACGAAGCGCTGAACATGGACGACGTGGTGACCAGCCAGGTCGGCACGCTGCTGATGCCCTTCAGTGCCAGCTTTGCGGTGAAGCCGCCGGAAGGTCTGAAGCAGACCACGCTGGTGCACACCTCAAAGAACTCGATGCTGGCCGATCTGATCATTGCCACGCTGTCGGGTGAGCCGTCGACGCGCGGCTTCCAGCCTTCGGGCAAGGAAGAGCCGCTGGCGTTCCGCCTGACCGGCAAGTTCAAGACGGCATTCCCCAACGGCAAACCCGCCGACCCGTTCGCGCGCGGCAAACCGGTGGAACCTGAACAGTTCGAGGCCGACCGCAAGGCGCATCTGCGTGAAGCTGCTGCGGACAACACCGTGGTTATCGTCGGCGACGTCGATATGCTGACCGACGGCGCTGCTGTGGAAATCCAGGAAATGTTCGGCCAGCGCGTGGCGGTCCCGCGCAACGGCAATCTGGCGTTCGCACAGGGCCTCGTCGAGCAGATGGCCGGCGACAGCGCGCTGATCAACCTGCGCAGCCGTGCGGCCTTCAGCCGCCCGCTGACGGTGATCAAGCAGATGGAAGCGCAGGCGCAGGAAACCTATCTCGGCAAGATCAAGCTGCTGGAAGACACGCTCAACCAGACCACCGAGAAACTGCAGGCGCTGCAGAAGGGCAAGGCTTCGGGCAGTGCCACCGGCGGCGCGATCCTGACGCCTGAGCAGCAGGCCGAGTTGGAGAATTTCCGCAAGAAATCGATCGAGACGCGCAAGGAACTCAAAGACGTACGTAAGAACCTGCGTGAAGAAACCGAGGCGCTGCAGTTGCTGACCAAGATAGTCAACATCGCCCTGGTGCCACTGCTGGTGATGCTGCTCGGCGTCGGCCTGGCCATCTCCAAGCGCCGCAAGGCCAATGCAAGGATCCGCGCGTCATGAACCGCAAACAGTTTCTGTGGCTGATACTTGCCGTTGTACTGCTCGGCGGCGCGAGCCTCGCGCTGTTCTGGCAGGACATCACCGCCTACCGCGACAGCGGCGCCAAAATCGGCGCCCGTCTGATGCCGGACATGAAAATCAGCGACGTGGCGAAACTGCGACTGCAGGATCCCGAACAGGAAGTGACGCTGGCGCTGAAGGACAAGGTCTGGCGCGTTGAGCAGCGCGGTGGCTATCCGGCGGATTTCTCCGAGATCAGCGGCTTCATCCTGAAACTGCTCGACGTCAAAGTCGTGCAATCGGAAAGCGTCGGCGCCAGCCTGCATCCGCGGCTGAACCTGACGGCCCCGGGCAAGGGTACGAAAGAGGGCACCGGCACACTGGTGGAACTGAGCGATGCTTCCGGCAAGGTGCTGGTCAGCCTGATGCTGGGCAAGGTCTCGCTGAAAAAAGATCCGATGAACCCGCTGCCCAACGCCAAGGACGGCGTGCCCGCCGGCCGTCATGTTCTGGTCGCCGGACGCGGTGATATTGTGGCCGTGGTTTCCGATCCGCTGGAAAAAGCCGTGGCTTCGCCGGGCGCCTGGGTGGCCAAGGATTTCTTCAAGGCGGATCGCATCCGCACGTTGCAGTTGTCGGGCGAAGGCGTGTCGCCGTGGAAAATCGCGCGTGACGAAGAGTGGGGTCAGTGGAAGTTCGCTGCCGGCGGCGGCCAACTTCATCCGAGCGCCGCAGTGACCGCGACCAACGCGCTGGGTGCGCTGGCGTTCAGCGATGTGGTGATCGACGACAAGGCGGGTACCGATAAAGTCGCCGTGCTGACTGCCGAGACCTTCGACAATCTGACTTACACCGTGAAACTGTCGCCGCAGGCGAATGGCGATTTCATCGTGCGTTACACCGTCGCCGGCACGCCGCCGAAAACGCGCAAGCCCGAAGCCAAAGAGAAGCCGGAAGACGTGGCCAAGCTCGACAAGGATTTCGCCGACAACCTGCAGCGCCTCGAAGCGCGGGTGATGCTGGAGCAGGCGCGTTCGCAGTGGGCCTATATGGTTCCGGGCAAGGCCGTCGCGCCGTTGCTGATGAAGCGCGAGCAGATGGCGGTACCGGGACGCTAGATCACGACACCTGATACTCCGGGATTCGTCATGAGACTCGGAGTATCCCGTTGTTTGTATTACGTTTTCCGTTCTGTGCCGGGGTTATACTGTAACCATGAAACGGCTGATTCTCAGTGCTCTCATACTGGCGGTGCTGCCCGGTTGCACAACAACGCTGTATGGCACTCAGACCATTAGCGGCGGCTCCAGTGCGACAACCACCGGCAGCTATGTGCGCGGCAGCACGCAAGCCGGCAACGCAAGACTGAGCGGCTCGTTCGGTTCGCCGCCACCGGCCGGATTGCAGGGCGGCCAGGTCAGCTTGTCGAACAATGCGTCTGCCGTCATCTTTCTCGGATTGGCTATTGCCGGTGTTGCCGAAGTTGCCGGCAGCTGGTTCAGTAAACCGCATGAGCGCCGTGAACCGCTGGCGCCTGGCGGCATATCGCATACCTGTTCCTGTTATGGCTGGAATCCTGAATCATTGACGCCCGTCCCCGAGCCGCAGTAACTTGCGGCGTTCTTCACTCTTTTGAGAGTCTCCATATGAGCAATAACAAAGTGCCCGAATCTCCTGTCTTCCCCGCCGGCAAAAAATGGGAAATCAAAAAACGCCCGGGGATCTACGAATCCGACATCACCGCGATGGTGCGCGGCATGCTGCGGGATGAATCGATCAGCGCCGACCAGCGTTCGGCCTGGGAGCGCTGGCGCAATGATCCGGCGGGTCTGAAATAATGAAGACAGCGCTGCTCAAATCCGCATTGCTCGGCGCCGCGCTGCTGGCGACGGCATCCACCGTTGCCGCGCAGGCCTATCCCTCCCGTCCGGTGCGTTTTGTTGTTCCCTATGCGCCCGGCGGCAGCACCGACACGCTGGCGCGATCGATTGCGACCGTGCTCGCCGACCAACTCGGCCAGCAGGTTGTCGTCGATAACCGTACCGGTGCCAACGGCGACATCGGCATGACTATTGTCGCGAAAGCGCCCGCTGACGGTTACACCGTGGTGCTCGGTTACATCGCCAACATCGGCATCGGCCCCAGCCTTTACGAGAAAATGCCCTATGACCCGGTTAAGGACTTCGCACCGATCACCCAGGTCGCCGGCGCCTCGAATATTTTTGTGACCCATCCCTCGCTGCCGGCGAAGAACTTCAAGGAGTTCATTGCCTACGCCAAGGCCAATCCGAAAAAGGTCAGTTTTGCCACAGCCGGTGTCGCCAGCGTCGGTCATCTCACCGGTGAACTGCTCAACGACATGGCCGGCATCGACATGCAGCACATCCCTTACAAGGGCAGCGGCCAGGCGATCTCCGATCTCGTCGGTGGTCACGTCAAGGTGATGATCAGCGGCATGGCGTCAACGCTGCCGCATGTGCGTTCGGGAAAACTCAACGGCATCGTCACCACCGGCCTGAAGCGCACGCCGGCGACGCAGGACATCCCGACCATCGCTGAAACCTATCCGGGCTTCGAATCCAGCTCGTGGTTCGGCGTGCTGGCGCCCGCGGGAACGCCGAAGCCGGTCATCACCCGGCTCAATACCGGCATCCATAAGTCGCTGCAGGATGC
>CANHZX010000262.1 GCA_947465215.1 Betaproteobacteria bacterium
CCAGTTCGGTGCTGAGCGGCGGTTCTTCACCCAGTACAGGCACAGGCCCCAAAGCGCGATCGAAAACGTCAGGAACACATTGATACTGTAGAGCACCACCAGCAGCGCGACGCTGCCTTGGCTCCACAGCAACACTACCAGCGCGGCGGCGCCCATCAGCACCACGCCGTTCTGCGTCACCAGCCGGCTCGACAGCTGGCGGAACTGGCGCGGCACCCAGGAATCCGCTGCCATATTCGCCAATACGGCAGGGCCGCCGAGGAAACCGGTATTGGCGGCGACGAACAGCAGGCCGGCTTCGAGGATCAGCACGATCAGCAGCGCGGTCTCGTTGACGGCGACGCTGCCCAGATCAAAATCGTTGATGATGGCCTTGAACACCGTGGCGTTCAGCGTTTGCCCCGGCGTTTTTACGGCATCCCAAAGCAGATACAGCACCAGGATGCCGCCCGCGGTGAAAGCCAGCGAGGTGGCCATGTAGAACATTGTCCACTTGCCGGTGCGTACCCGCGGTTCAGCCAGCGTGTTGATGTTGTTGGAGACAGCTTCAAGGCCGGTATAGGTGCCGCCGCCGTGGGAGTAGGCGAACAGCAGCGTTGCGGTGACGAACATCCAGCCCGATTCCTTGGCCATCACCGCGGTTTCGCCGAGGGTCGCCGGGATCAGCTGCGGCAGACGTTCGGCGTGTGCATAAATGCCCCAGCCGATCAGTGCCACATGCACGATGACGAAACCGACGAATACCGGCAGCAGAATCTTGATGGCTTCCTTGACGCCGCGCAGATTGATGGTCAGCAGTAATCCGACCAGTACCATCGCAAAGGCGACTTTCCAGCCATGCCAGTCCAGTGGCAGCAGGCTGAACACTGCATCGGCGCCGCTGGCCACGGAAATGGCGATGGTCAGCACATAGTCGACGATTAGTGCCGAGCCCGAGACCAGTCCCGCGCGCGGCCCGATCAACTGGGTGGCAACCTTGTAACCGCCGCCGCCGTTCGGGAACAGTTCGATGACCTGGTTATAGGCGAGCGAGATGATGAATACGGTGAGCACCGTAGCGGCCGCGAGGTACAGGCCGAGCTGGGTGTGCGTCCCCAGTGCGAGGTAGGCTTCCTCCGGTCCGTAACAGGCCGAAGACAGGCCATCAGCGCCGAGGCCGACCCAGGCGAAAAACGCGATCAGCGCGATGTGCTGGCGTGTTTCGGGGTTCATCGGATCGCGCGGGGCGCCGATGACCATGTCACGCAGTTTGTGGGTAGTCGCCAATTGGGCTGTAACGGCCGGTCAGTTCAGACCGCGGATCGGCTTCGTTGCGATTCGGAAGCAGCGCAAGGGGCGCCTGCGATCTGGGTTTGAACGGTGACCTGCGGGCCGGTCATGAAAGGGGTGACAATAAATGCGGGCAATAAATTAAATGCGTGCAATGAATGCGCGTTGAATTATCGCGGTTTGCGCCTCATGATAGCGCAGTTTAATCACCCCAGCCAGAACGCGCAGGAGTCACGCATGAGCAAACTAACCATCCATACCGACAACGCACCGAAAGCGATCGGCACCTATTCACAGGCCGTGCGCTGCGGCGATACGGTTTATCTGGCAGGCCAGATCGGCCTTGATCCGTCGACGATGCAGATAGTCGACGGCATTGAGGCACAAATCCATCGCGTGTTCAAAAACCTGCAGGCGGTCGCAGTCGCGGCCGGCGGCACGCTGGATGACTGTGCCAAGGTCAATGTCTATCTGACCGACCTCGGACATTTCGCCAAGGTCAATGAAATCATGGCCGGCTATTTTCACGAGCCTTATCCCGCACGCGCAGCCGTTGGCGTGGCGAGCCTGCCGCGCAATGCGCTGGTCGAAGTCGATGCGGTGATGTCACTGTAGTGAACTGCCGCCGCATCAACCCCGGAGCATCAAGCGCATGACGCGGACCCGCGCCGCGCCGCCGGACGTCGATCCTTCGCTGTCGGGCCTGAGCAAGGCCATCGTCGACAAACTCACCAAGCTGGGCATTGCGCGAAAATTCGATCTCGCGTTGCACCTGCCACTGCGTTACGACGATGAAACCGCGCTGTGCCCGATCGCCGACGTGATGCCCTGCGAAGAACTGCTGGTGCAGGGTACGGTCACCGATTGCGACATCAAGTTCCGTCCGAAACGCCAGCTGGTCTGCCGCATCATGGATGACAGCGGCGAAGCGCTGACGCTGCGGTTTCTCAATTTCTATGGCAGCCAGGTCAAGCTGCTGGCCGTCGGCAACGTCATTCGCGCCTTCGGTAATGTGCGCCTCGGTCATTTTGGTGCGGAGATGGTGCATCCGCGTTTTCGTGTGGCCTCCGGCGACATGCCGGTGGCGCAGTCACTGACGCCGGTGTATCCGACGACCGCAGGGCTGGGTCAGGACACGCTGCGGCGACTGATCGCCCGCGCACTGTCTGACGAATCACTGACCGAATTGCTGCCGGCGTCGCTGTTTGATGCATTGGGCCTGCCCACTTTCGGCGCGGCGGTGAAGCTGCTGCACAATCCGCCGCCCGACATTGCACAGGCCAGCTTGCAGGGTCGCACCCATCCGGCGTGGCGGCGCATGAAATTCGATGAACTGCTGGCACAGCAGTTGTCGATGCGTGTGCATTACCAGCGCCGTCGTGCAGCCGGCGCACCGGTATTGCGCGCGCGCGGTAATCTGGTCAGCGCGCTGCTGGCGAGCTTGCCGTTTCAGCTGACGGCGGCGCAGAACAAGGTGCTGGCGCAGGTGCGCGCTGATCTTCAGCAAGCGCATCCGATGCAGCGCCTGCTGCAGGGTGATGTTGGCAGCGGCAAAACGGTGGTTGCTGCGCTGGCCGCACTGCAATGCATCGAAAACGGCTATCAGGCGGCGGTAATGGCACCCACCGAAATTCTTGCCGAGCAGCATTACCGCAAGTTCTCCGAGTGGCTGGAGCCGCTGGGGCTGAAAGTGGCGTGGTTATCGGGGAGCCTAAAAAAATCCGATAAAAAACAATCACTTGCTGATATCTCCCAAGGCGACGCGATGATCGCTGTCGGCACCCATGCGCTGTTTGAAGATGAAGTGGTATTCAAAAACCTCGGTCTCGCCATCATCGATGAACAGCACCGCTTCGGCGTGCACCAGCGCCTGGCGCTGCGCATGAAAGGTACGAAGCCCAACAAGGGTGCCCAGCCGCACCAGCTGATGATGAGTGCGACGCCGATTCCTCGCACGTTGGCGATGAGCTATTACGCAGACCTTGATGTGTCGGTGATCGATGAACTGCCCCCGGGTCGCACGCCGGTGGTGACCAAGCTGGTGTCGGAAGAGCGCCGCGATGAAGTGATCCAGCGCGTGCGCGATGCCTGTGTCGAAGGACGCCAGGCGTACTGGGTGTGCCCGCTGATCGAGGAATCGGAAACGCTGCAGCTGCAGACCGCCATCGACACCCATGTTCATCTGCAGCAGACTTTTCCCGAACTGCGCGTCGGCCTTGTGCATGGCCGGATGAAAGGCGCGGAAAAGCAGCAGGTGATGGCGGCGTTCAAGGCGGGCGAAGTGCAGCTGCTGGTGGCGACCACGGTGATCGAAGTCGGCGTGGATGTGCCCAACGCCTCGCTGATGGTGATTGAACATGCCGAACGCATGGGCCTGTCGCAGCTGCATCAGCTGCGCGGCCGTGTCGGTCGCGGTGCGGCGGAAAGCGCCTGCGTACTGCTCTATCAGACGCCACTGTCGCCGATGGCGAAAGAGCGGCTGAAAGTGATTTACGAAAACACCGACGGTTTTGAAATCGCAAGGCAGGATCTGCAGTTGCGCGGGCCCGGCGAGTTGCTCGGTGCAC
>CANHZX010000263.1 GCA_947465215.1 Betaproteobacteria bacterium
CCCGCGCCTGCCTTTCGACCCGGCGGCCCACGACCGCCTTTATGTACTGCTGCGCCGCGCAGCCACCTCAATGCGCGCGCATGACGACACCTCATTCAAGGGGCTGCTGCAACAACTTGAAACACTGGATCCCGACGACCACAGCTACCCGACTGAGCAGATCCGCGGCAACACCCTGCATCACCGTGAATGGCTGCGCCTGAACAATGAGCGCCACCGTCTGCGCAGCGAGTGGACCAGGTTTTTCAGCGCTTACGACATATTGCTTTGCCCTGCCGCCGCAACTACCGCATTTCCGAAAAATCCGGATGGGCAGCGATGGGAACGCCGCATCGTCGTTGACGGCATACCGCAACCCGACACCACTCAGATTTACTGGATGGGCATGGCCAGTGTTTCGCTGCTGCCGGCCACAGTAGCGCCGATTGCGATTGCGCAGGACGGCTTGCCTGTGGGCGTACAAATCATCGGCCCGCAATACGCCGATCTGTCCACCATCCGTTTCGCGCAGTTACTGGAGCGCGAATACCATGATTTCCGCATTCCGCCCGCCTATTGCTGAAGAGAAGCTCATGTCACAAACCTTGATCCGCAATGCAGCGACAGCCCTGATGATTTTCACCGCCGCCACCGTTCCCGCACAATCATGGCCGACACGGCCGGTGCGCATGATCGTGCCCTACACTGCCGGCGGCGCCACCGATCTGCTGGCACGCGCAGTAGGAGAACGCCTGGGAACCGCCATCGGCCAAAGCATCGTCATCGACAACCGGCCCGGCGCAAACACTATCATCGGCTACCAGTTGCAGGCAGCAGCAGCGCCCGACGGCTATACGCTGATCATGGGCGGATTCAATGCACTGGTCATGAATCCCCTGCTGTACAAATCGCTGCCTTACAACGTCGATCGCGATCTGGCACATATCGGGCTGGTCGGCATTTCGCCGCTGGTCGTGGTGGCACACCCTTCACTGCCGGCACGCAACCTCAAAGAGCTCGTCGCTTATGCCCAGACCAATCCCGGAAAGCTGAATTTTGCTTCTTCGGGCAACGGCAACATTACCCACATTGCCGGTGAACTCTTCATGAGCATGGCTGGCATCCAGATGCAGCACATCGCCTATAAAGGCGGTTCCGCCAGCATGGCCGACCAGCTGACCGGCGTGATCCAGCTCAAGTTCGACACGCCGATTACAGCCCTCCCATTCATCCGGGACGGAAAGCTGCGCGCACTTGCCGTCACCTCGCGCAAACGCATGAGCTCGTTGCCCGATGTACCAACCGCTGCGGAACAAGGCTACAAAGATTACGAGGCCGCAACCTGGTTCAGTATTGCGACGCGCAAAGGCACACCGCAACCCGTCATTGACAAGCTGAGCGGTGAACTGGCGCGCATTGTGCAGCTCCCTGAAATGCGTACCCGATTCGGCGCGGTCGCCATCGAAATGGCTACCGGTTCGCCGACCGAACTGGGACTTCTGGTCAGGCAGGATACACAGCGCTGGGCCGCCGTCATCCGGAAATCCGGCGTAACTCTGGACCCCTGACCGGCGCGGTTTCACGTCTCCCCGGGTCGAGGCATAATGCAGCCTCATTTCAACAAAGGAAGCACCATGGCATCCATCACCACCGCAAGCGGTCTGATCATCGAAGAACTCAATGTCGGCACCGGCGCAGAAGCTGCCGCCGGCCAGTACGTGTCGGTGCACTACACCGGCTGGCTCACCGATGGCACCAAATTCGATTCGAGCAAGGACCGCGGCGACCCGTTTGAATTCCCGCTGGGCGCAGGCCATGTCATCCGCGGCTGGGATGAAGGCGTGCAGGGCATGAAAGTCGGCGGCTCGCGCAAGCTGACCATCCCCGCCGACCTCGGTTACGGTGCGCGCGGCGCCGGCGGCGTGATTCCGCCGAACGCCACGCTGGTGTTCGAAGTCGAACTGCTCGGCACCGAATAAACCGGCAAGCAGAAGGAGCAACGATGGGCAATCACGTCAAAATCAAATCCAGCAGCGGCGCCGGTGAGTTCGACTGCTACCTGGCACTGCCCGCGGGCGATGCCAAGGCTCCGGCCGTGGTGATGGCCTCGGCCGTGCACGGCGTCAACGCCGATATCCGCGGCATCGCAGACGAATTCGCTGCCAAGGGCTTCATCGCCGCCGCGCCCGACCTGTTCTGGCGCACGCTGCCAGGTCCGCTGCCGCGCGACGACAAACGCGCCGGCGAGCGTTCACAGCCGCGCATGCCGGTGATCAAGGCTGGTGAAACCGATATGGCCGACACGCTGGCGATGGTCAAAAAACTGCCGCAGCACAACGGCAAAGCCGCAGCGATGGGTTTCTGCTACGGCGGCCCCTACGCCGCGATCGGTCCGAAACGTCTGGGTTTTGACGCGGGTATCGGCTGCCACAGCACGCAGATGAAGGATTTCATGCACGAATTCGACGGCCTGAGCAAACCGGTCTGCCTGATCTGGGGCGACCAGGATTTCGCCGCGCCGCCCGAAGTGCAGGCTGCCTACGTTGAACTCACGAAAAAGCTGCCGCAGCTGGCCGTGCATATTTTCCCCGGCATCCAGCACGGTTACATGATGCGCGAGAACGTCGCAGCCTGGAGTCCACCGACCTACGAATTCTCGATGGCCCGTTCCATCGACATTCTCAACAGCCTGCGCTGATTTTCAAGTGCATGGAAAAGGGCCGCTGCTGCGGCCCTTTTTTATTGCAGGCTCCGTCTTATTCGGCGCGGATATTGGCTTCGCGGATCACTCTTCCCCACGTGTCGGATTCATCGCGCCCGAACTTGCCGAACTGCTCCGGCGTATTGCCGACAACATCGGCGCCCATGCCAACGATCTTGTCGCGGATCTCCTTGTCCTGCAGCGTGCGTGTGACATCGCCGTGGATACGCGTGATCAGGTCTTTCGGCGTTGCCGCCGGCACCACCATGCCGAACCAGTTGGTCAGCGCGTAACCGGGTACACCCTGCTCGGCAATGGTCGGCAGATCGGGCAGCGCATTGATCCGCTGCGGACCTAGCAGGCCCAGCGGCACCAGTTTTTTGTCGCGGATGTACGGCAGCGACTGCAGCATGCTGTCGTAAGTCAGTTGCACATGACCGCCGAGCAGATCGGCAAAACTCGGACCGCTGCCCTTGTACGGCACATGGCGGATGTTGACGCCCGCGAGCCGGTTGAACAGTTCACCGCCCAGATGCGGCGCACCGCCCGCACCCGACGAGGAATAAACGATATCGCCGGGCCGCGACTTGGCGAGTGCGATCAACTGCTTTACATTGCGCACCGGTAGCGACGGATGCGCGACCATCACGAAATGCACATCCACCACCTGCGTCACCGGAGCAAGATCCTTCAGCGGATCAACCGCCATCTTCGCGTAGAGATGTTTGTTCGCCGCCAGATTACCCAAAGTCGCCAGCGCCCAGGTATATCCATCGGGCGCCGAACGGGCGGCAAACTCGGTGCCGATGATGCCGGCCGCACCCGCACGGTTCTCGACGATGACCTGCTGGCCGTATTGCGCCGAGAGTTTCGGTCCGATCACCCGGGCAACAATATCAACGCCGCCGCCCGGTGGAAACGGCACCACAATGCGCACCGGCTTCGCCGGAAAATTCTGTGCCGCCGCTGCGCAAGACAGGACTGCCATCAGTACCCCCGCCATCCCTTTCAGTTTGTACATCGCTACCCCTCCTTTTTTATTCAGGCAGCGGCGCGCGCCGTCAACACGCGCTGCGCATGCCAGGCCGTGGCCTTGATCGATGACCACACCGGCCTGGCGAAATCACTTTCGAGTCCCG
>CANHZX010000264.1 GCA_947465215.1 Betaproteobacteria bacterium
AGCTGTTTGATTACATGGCCAAGGTGAAAACGGTGCACATCCCCTACAAGGGCACCGCACCCGCCGTGGTCGCCGTGCTCTCAGGCGAAGCGCAGCTCACCTGGAGCAGCATCCCGACGATCCTGCCTTATGTGCGCAGCGGCCGCGTGCGCGCGCTGGGCATCGGCAACAAGGAACGCCTCACCGCGCTGCCGGAATTCCCGACCCTCGCCGAATCCGGCCTGCCGGGTTATGAGGGTTATGCCTGGGGCGGCATGGTCGGCCCGGCGAATATGTCGAAAGACATCGTCGCGCGGCTGAACAAGGAAATCACCGCCACGCTGGCGCAGAAAGATGTCATCGACGCGATGCTGTCGCAAGGTACGGTGCCGATGCCACTCTCCCCCGACGATTTCACCGCCTACATGAAATCCGAGCTGCAGAAATGGGGCGCGGTGGTGAAGATGGCCAATATCAAGGCTGAATAAACGGAACGCCGCAATAATGACCACTGCAACAAGCACACCCCGCCGCACCGCCCTCGTCACCGGCGGCACTGCCGGACTCGGCGCGGCGATTGCCGTTGCCCTCGCGCAAAAAGGCTACGACGTCGCCATCACCGAACGGCCGCAACTGGTCGATGGCCTCGCCGCCACACTCGCTGCCATCAAAACAGCCGGTGGCCGCGCGCTCGCCGTGCCGCTGGAACTGACTGACATTAAAAGTATTGAGTCCGCCGCCGCGCAGGTCTTCGACGCCTTCGGCCACATCGACGTGCTGGTCAACAGCGCTGCCGCACCGCTGCACAAGGCCGCGCTCGATCTGACACCGGAGCAATGGGACTCGATCATGAATCCCAATCTGAAAGGCACTTTCTTCCTCACACAGCAAGTTGCCAAAGGCATGATTCAACGCGGCACCGCCGGCAGCATCATCAGCATGGCCTCGACCCACGGCATGGTGGCGCTGGCCGACCGCTCCACCTACGGCATCGCCAAGGCCGGGATCATCCACATGACGCGCATGCTCGCCATCGAATGGGCGAAGCACAACATCACGCTCAACGCGATCGCACCGGGCACCATTGAAACGCCGTCACGCGCGCTGACGCTGAAAGATCCGAAGTTCCGCGAAATGATGCTGGGCCGCGTGCCGCTGGGCCGCTTCGGCACCATGGATGAAGTCGCCGCGGCTGCGGTTTACCTCGCCAGCCCCGAAGCCAAGTTCATGACCGGGCAGACGTTGGTGCTGGATGGCGGACTGACGTCCTACTGAGTCTTACCGAGGCCGGCAGCAGCCTACAACGCCGCCACCACCGCATCCCCCATCCCGCTGGTGCTGGCCTGACCACCCAGATCCGGCGTCAGATCACGCTTCTCCGCAATCACCTTCTCCATCGCCGCATCGATCAAGGCCGCAGCCGCCGTTGCTTTGGGCTCATTGCGATTACGCCCCAGCCACTCCAGCAACATCTGCCCCGACATGATCAGCGCATAAGGATTGGCGATGTTTTTGCCGGCGATATCCGGCGCTGAGCCATGGGTGGCCTGCGCCATTGCCTGACGCGTGCCGACGCACAGGCCCGGCGCGAGACCGAGGCCGCCGACCAGACCTGCCCCGAGATCGGTGACGATGTCGCCGAACTGATTGGTGGTGACCACCACGTCATAGATCTGCGGCTTCATCACCACCTTCATCGTGAAGCCGTCGATCAGCACTTCCTCGAAGGCCACATCCGGATAATCCTTCGCCACCTTTCGGCATTCCTGCGCGAACAGCCCGCACACCAGGCGATACACCGGCTCCTTGTGCAGCGCGGTGACTTTTTTGCGCGGACGCGTGCGTGCGATCTCGAAGGCCTCGCGCGCGACGCGGTTCGCACCCGTGCGCGTGACCACGCGCGTGCCCACGGCGATCTCGTCATTGGGCATGAACTCGCCGTTGCCGGCGACCACGGTGTCACTCGACTGCAGGCCTTCGGTGACTTCGCGCAGGAAGACGATGTCCACGTCCTTGTGCACCGAAGGAATGTTCGGATAGGACTTCACCGGCTTGATGCTGGCGAAGAGATCCAGGCGTTTGCGCAGCGGCGGCATGATCCAGGTCGGATCATTGCGCGGGTAGGCCCCGTGACCGATGGGCCCGCAGAGGAATCCATCGGTTCCCTGCAAGGCGCGCACCGTTTCCTCCGGCATGGTGTGGCCGTGCCTCTCATGGCCCAGCCGCCCGATCGGGTGTTCACTCCATGCAATCGATAAGCCGCATTGTGCGGCCGCGGCCTTCATTACCTTGACGGCTTCCGGCACCACTTCAAGCCCGATGTCGTCCCCGAGCAGGATTCCGATTTTCAGCACGACGGCTCTCCACTAATAAATATTGATTAATTCACTGTGTGCGACATTCACGACCGTCCAGCCAAAGCCGCAATTGCCTCAATGCGCACACGAACACGGCGAACCCGATCTTCGTGAATCTCGTCATAACTCACCAGGCCCGGCAGCGTATTGGCGAAATCTGCATACTGCACATTCTCTCCAAAACGGGCGGACAGGTACTGCACAAGATCGGCGGCAGCAGCAGCGACCTCGTCCTCGATGCCGGGCCGCCCATCCAGCACGTTGATGATGTCCTCGAAATCATGACTTGATAGCAGATCGCCCCGGCCACGCGTGGCAAACGCTTCAAGCTTGGTTGCCAGAAACGCCGGCGGTGAAATCAAGCGTATCAGCCGGCCGCCGGGCAACGCGACACGCAACGCCCCCGCGATGGCGTGTGGATACCAGCGATTGGAGAAACCGAGAATTTTTTCATCGCTCGGCATCAGGTCAACGCACAGGTCCCGCAGGCGCCATCGGCATATCGGCGCATCCTGCGACACATCACGTTTGAAGCCCCGCTGTTCAAAACGCTTTTCCAGCGCGTAATAATCGGCCAGCGCCGCAACCTCCGCCACCACATCCACATCAAACGTCACCCGTGGCGGCATCGCACTGGGTGAGGTGCACAGCAGCCCGGCGGCACACCCGCCAACCAGCACGACCTCATCACACAAATCGCCCAGCGCCTGTGCGACCGCCTCCACCGACTGCACGTTGGGATCAAGTGGATTCAAAGCCGTTTCTCGAACAATTCTTCAGCCAGACTGCGCTCACGCGCGCTGCCCATGCGCAAGGCATCAAACAGC
Source organism: Betaproteobacteria bacterium (assembly GCA_947465215.1). Lineage (GTDB taxonomy): Bacteria > Pseudomonadota > Gammaproteobacteria > Burkholderiales > SG8-41. The sequence goes on from CANHZX010000264.1 coordinate 3,164, forward strand.
GCGAGGTTTTCGTACAAGGCAGGATTGCGCAACGCCGCAGCAGGGGCGCTCGGATACAAAGGCACCAAGGCAAGACCACGCGCATTGCCTTCCGCATGCGGCCACACCGGCGGCGGATCAGATGAAGGCGCAATCAACCCGTTCAGCGGCGCAACCGCATACGCCGTAGGCACGCCGCCAACCATGCCGCCACGCGCGGCCGGAAATGCATAGCGCGCGCCATGAAACAGAAACTCCCTGAACGCCGGCTTGATCAGGCCGGGCCTGCCATCGACGAAGGACAGCAGACGCGCGATCTCGGCGCGGCGCAATGCGCCATGGACTTCGGAGACCGACACCCCGGCAAACGCCGCCAGCTCGGGATACGTCACCAGCTCGTTCCCGCGCGCAAGCAATGCCAGCAGCAGATACAAATCCTGCGGTTTCAAAGCGGGCTGTCGATTGACCGAGCGGCGCATGGCTGATCCTTGCAGCGTTTCGTTATTCGCGATTCGCGAAAAGCGAAAATATCATTAAATACAATGATCTGCAATAATTAGTTGCCGTCTTTACCGCCGGAGAAGGCACCCCAAGTAACCTTACCGGGCAATGATATTTTTATTTAATAAAATCAATAACTTAAAAAGAAAACAGCTCGCATACCCAA
>CANHZX010000265.1 GCA_947465215.1 Betaproteobacteria bacterium
CGCCATAAAACAACTTTAAGCGAGGAACAGCACCATGCTCCAGGAATTCAAACAATTCGCGATGCGCGGTAATGTCGTCGACATGGCTGTCGGCATCATCATCGGCGCTGCTTTCGGTAAGATCGTCGAGTCGCTGGTCAAGGATCTGATCATGCCGCCGATCGGCATGCTGCTCGGCAAAGTCGACTTTGCCAATCTGTTTGTCGTACTGCGCGAAGGCAGCAACCCCGGCCCTTACCTCAGCGTAGACGCCGCACAAAAAGCCGGCGCAGTGACTTTCAACTATGGCGTGTTCATCAACACCTGCATCAGTTTCATCATCGTCGCCTTTGCAGTGTTCATGCTGATCCGTGCCATCAACCGGCTGAAGCAGAAAGAAGCTGAAGTACCCGCGGCACCCGCACCGACGCCGGAAGATGTGCTGCTGCTGCGTGAAATCCGCGATTCGCTGAAGAAGTAGCGGACGTCATCTTTCGGTGTCGCCGGTTGCGGCACCGAAAGAATTCAATAGACATATGTTTTTATTGGATTTTTTATCGAGCCGCTGGCTCAGCCGAACAAAACCAGCCCCCACACCACCGGCACGCCGATCAGCGCCAGCAGCACGGCAGCACTGCCGATATCCTTGGCGCGTTTGGCCAAGGCATGATTTTCCAGGGAAATGCGGTCGACTGCGGCCTCCACCGCGGAGTTCAGCAACTCCACGATCAGCACCAGCAACACTGAGAAAATCATCAGTGCTTTGCCGCCCCCGCTCGCCGGGGTAAAAAACACCGTGGGAATCAGCAGTACCGCCAGAAACACCTCCTGGCGAAAAGCATCTTCATGGCGGAAGGCCGCGCGCAAACCTTCCATCGAATAAAAGAACGCATTGCACACACGCAGGATTCCGGTCTTGCCCTTGTGCGGACTTTCCGCCGGCGGGGTTGCGTCGTTATCCATTAGCGGTGTCCATGGCAATGTCGGACACAGCCGACTCAGGCTTCAGCATCTGCAATTTTCTGATAAGCCGCCGCATCCAGCAGTCCCTGCATTTCCGCTGCATCATCCGGCTTGAGGCGAAACATCCATGCCGCGTAGGGCTCTTCATTGACCTTCTCCGGCGTGTCGGACAACGCTTCGTTGATTGCAACCACTTCACCGGAAACCGGCGAATAAATATCAGAAGCCGCCTTCACTGACTCGACCACCCCGCAGGCTTCGCCCTGCTTCAGTTTGCGTCCGATGGCAGGCGGATCAACAAAAACGACATCACCCAGCTGCACCTGCGCATGGTCTGTAATGCCGACAGATACGAGTCCGTCGCTTTCGCTTCGCGCCCATTGATGCGTGGCACTGTATTTCAGATGCTCCGGTGTACTCATTGCTTCTCCAGTATCAGATTCATTCTGCCCGGCAACCGCTTCTCAGCGCAGGGGGGCCGCCAGCACCGCAAGACGGAAACCCGCCGCGCCCAGATTGCCCGTTTCCAGCGCAAGCCGCACGGTCATTTCCGCGTTGGCCGCAATACCCGTACCGATATCGCGGCCGGCGCCGAGATATTCCGCGGGCAGGAAAATCCTCCTCGCCAAGGTATGATCGTTGACATTGGTCAACACCAGATCCAGCGCCGGATAGGCGACATCATGCCCGGCATGATTGCGCAGCGTCGCTGTCAGCTGGATGCGGTTGGGATTCGCGGGATCAATCACCTGCAGATCCGAGGCTTCGATCAGGATCGACTGCGGGCGCTGGGGCAGTGTCACCGCGCAACCGGCTTTCTCGCACAACCAACCCAGCCCCTGTTTGGCCAGCGGAAAGCGTGCAGCCACTTCACTACGGTAAAAAAATGTCGCCTGCGCCGCCAGCAGCAATCCCAGCAACACGGCTGCCAACCGCAAACGGCGCTGCGGCAGGACGGTACTGGCCGCCGGTGCATGGGTAAACGGATTGTCGGCATCCGGCACCACCGCCGATTCCGCCAATTCAGGCGCGACTTGAACGGGCGGAGACATCTCCACATCCGCAGCCGGTTGTTCGACTGACGCTGCCTGCTCGGAACGTTGCTCAGCGAAAGTTTCAAACCCCGGATCATTGGCGGGCAATGCCTCCGGTGACGCCGACGGCAATTCAGCGGCGGGTTCCGGCGCAGCCGGACCCGGATCGGGTTTGATCTCCGGTTCGGGTGCAGATGCCGGTTCCATGACCGCCGGCTGTTCATACAACACTGCAGTTGCCGCTTCAAGCGGCGCCGGCGCGGGTTCCGGTGCAAGTGCCGCCAGCGCATCAAAAATCTGCATGCAACGGCCGCAACGCACCTGCCCGGCATGGGCCTGCAATTGCGCGGTAGTCACACGGAATACCGTCTGGCAATGCGCGCAGCGTGTGGTCAGGGACGAAGAAGTCATCAGATAGAAATAGGGCGGAATCCGGCCGTCAAAGCTTGTATGCGCCCAATGATACCCAAGGCAGCGTCGGTGTAGACGCTGCAGCAGCAAAAGTCGCGACTAACGGCGGCGGCCGGTCAGCAATACCCAGCCCTCATCGGTGGCGGCACGCTTCATGGTGAAATCCGCCGCATAAGCTTCCAGCACCGCATCCGCCTGCTCGACAAGAATGCCCGAAAGGGCGATCTGGCCGCCGGAGAGGGTCAGTCGCGCCAGCAGCGGTGCCAGCACTGTCAGTGGATTGGCGAGAATATTGGCCACGACAATCTGTGCCGGGCCGGCAACATCCTGCTCCGCCGTAGCCCAGGTGATTTCAACGCTGTTCTGTTGCGCGTTCTGCTGCGCTGCCTGCACTGCCTGCGGATCGATGTCGATACCGCAGGCCCGCGCGGCGCCGAGTTTCATCGCGGCGATCGCCAGAATGCCGGAGCCGCAACCGTAATCCAGCACATCGGCATCGGGTGTGACCGTTTCGGTGAGCCAGCGCAGGCAAAGTCGCGTGGTCGGATGCGCACCGGTGCCGAAAGCCACGCCAGGATCCAGCGCGATATTGATGGCTTCGGGATCGGGCGGGTTATGCCAGCTCGGCACGATCCACAGTCGCGGGGTAATCGGTATCGGATTGAACTGGCTCTGCGTCAGCCGCACCCAGTCGGCATCTTCAACGCGTTCGATGCGGAACGCCTCTGTAGCGGCAAGTCCGGCAGCAGCCAACGCCTCGGGCACTAGTTCATAAAGATCGGCATCAATCGCAAAAAGCGCACCCACGCGATTGCTGCGCCAACCGGTCGCCGGTGCCTCGCCGGGTTCGGCGAAGATGGGCCGCTCGTCGGCGGTTCCGGCAGCGGCGTCCTGCACATCCACCGCCAATGCACCGACTTCCATCAGCGCATCGCTGAGGATTTCGACCGATTCCTCGGTCGTTTCGATGATCGCGCAAAGCCAGGGCATTGTTGATCCTTTCCGGCCCCGCTGCTATTCCGCGCGGGTCAGCTTGGCAAGGCGTTCTTCGAGGTAATGGATGCTGGTGCCGCCACGGCGAAACGCCGTGTCGCTCATCAGTTCCTGGTGCAGCGGCAGATTGGTCTTGATGCCCTCGATGACGGTTTCCGACAGGGCGATATGCATCTTCGCAATCGCCTGTTCGCGCGTATCGCCGTAGGTGATGATCTTGCCGAGCAGCGAATCGTAATTCGGCGGCACGAAATAACCGCTATAGGCATGCGAATCGACGCGCACGCCCGGTCCACCGGGCATGTGCAGAGAAGTGATGCGGCCCGGAGAGGGCGTGAATTTGTGCGGGTCTTCGGCATTGATGCGGCATTCAATGGCGTGGCCCTTGATGACCACGTCCTTCTGCCGGATC
>CANHZX010000266.1 GCA_947465215.1 Betaproteobacteria bacterium
AGTTCCATCATGTTCACGGTTTTACCGACACCGGCGCCGCCGAACAGGCCGACCTTGCCGCCCTTGGCGAACGGGCAGACCAGATCGATAACCTTGATGCCTGTTTCCAGCAGGTCGGTCGAGGGCGACAGCTCTTCATAAGTCGGTGCCTTGCGATGGATCGACATGGCTTTGTCGGCACCGATGGGGCCCACTTCATCAATCGGACGGCCCAGCACATCCATGATGCGACCCAGGGTCTTCGGACCAACCGGCACCATGATCGGCGCGTTGGTGTTGGTCACCATCATGCCGCGGCGCAGGCCGTCGGAAGAACCCAGTGCGATGGTGCGAACGATGCCGTCACCCAGCTGCTGCTGGACTTCAAGCGTCAGTTCCGTGCCATCCATGGTGAGCGCGTCGTAGATATGCGGCATCTGGTCGCGCGCAAATTCGACGTCGATCACCGCGCCGATACATTGAACGATTTTTCCCTGGCTCATGGTCAATCCCTAAATCAAAATGTCGTCAAACAATCAGATTGTGCTTTGGCGTCAAACAGCTGCTGCGCCGCCGACAATCTCCGACAGCTCCTTGGTAATGGAAGCTTGCCGCGTCTTGTTGTAAATCAGTGTCAATTCGTCGATCACGCTGCCGGCATTGTCCGAAGCCGCTTTCATCGCGACCATTCGTGCCGACTGCTCGGAAGCCATGTTCTCGGCCACCGACTGGTAAATCAGTGCTTCGATGTAGCGGGTCAGCACCTGATCCAGCACACCCTGGGCGTCCGGCTCATAGATGTAGTCCCAGGTACCGGCGGGTGCACCCAGCGCGTCGCCGGCGAGCGGCAGCACCTGTTCAACCACCGCTTCCTGCTTCATCGTGTTGATGAACTTGGTATAGATGATCAACAGGCGGTCGAAGCGGTCATTGGTATAACCGTCGAGCATCACCTTGACGGCGCCGATCAGGTTGTCCATGTGCGGCTTGTCGCCGAGGCCGGTCACCTGCGACACGATCTTGGCGCCGAGGCGCTGCATGAAACCCAGACCTTTGTTGCCGATCGTGCAGACTTCGATTTCCTCGCCCTGCGTTTCCAGTTCCTTGATCTTGTTCAACGCAAGACGCAGGGCATTGGTGTTGAGGCCGCCGCAAAGACCCTTGTCGGTGGTGACAACAATGATGCCGACACGCTTCACCGAATCACGCGACACCAGGAAGGGGTGACGGTACTCGGGGTTGGCGTGGCTGATGTTGGCTGCGATGTTGCGGATCTTTTCGACGTACGGCCGCGTCGCGCGCATGCGTTCCTGGGCGCGCCGCATTTTCGAGGCCGCGACCATTTCCATCGCCTTGGTGATCTTGCGCGTGTTTTGCACGCTCTTGATCTTGGTGCGGATTTCCTTCGAGCCAGCCATGTCTTAAGTATCTGTTTTTAAACGGTTAATTGTCTAGTTCGTCGCGCTGCTTAGTAGGAACCGTTCTGCTTCCAGTCCTTGATCGCGGCGTTCAGCTTTTCTTCGTCGTCCTTGCTGAGATCCTTGGTGTCCTCAATGCGTTTCACCAGATCACCGAACTTGGACTGGATGTAGTCGCGCATCGAGTTTTCAGCAGCCAGCGCTTTTTTGACATCGACATCGTCAAAGTAACCGCCGTTGACCGCGAACAGCGTCAGCGCCATTTCCCAGACCTGCAGGGGACGGTACTGCGGCTGCTTCATCAGTTCGGTGACGAGACGGCCGCGCTCCAACTGCTTACGGGTGGCTTCGTCGAGGTCGGATGCAAACTGCGCGAAAGCCGCGAGTTCGCGATACTGGGCCAGCGCGAGACGCACACCGCCGCCGAGCTTCTTGATGATCTTGGTTTGCGCAGCACCGCCGACGCGCGACACCGAAATACCGGCGTTGATCGCGGGACGGATACCGGCGTTGAACAGATCGGTTTCAAGGAAGATCTGGCCGTCTGTAATCGAAATCACGTTTGTCGGCACAAAAGCCGTCACGTCGCCGGCCTGGGTTTCAATGACCGGCAGTGCGGTCAATGAACCGGTCTTGCCTTTAACGGCGCCCTTGGTGAAGGCTTCAACATAATCCTCGTTCACCCGTGCAGCACGCTCGAGCAGACGCGAGTGCAGATAGAACACGTCGCCGGGGTAGGCTTCGCGGCCCGGCGGGCGGCGCAGCAACAGAGAAACCTGACGGTAGGCCCAGGCCTGTTTGGTCAGATCGTCATAAATAATCAGCGCGTCCTGGCCGCGGTCGCGGAAGTATTCGCCCATCGTGCAGCCGGAGTAGGGGGCGATGAACTGCATCGCGGCCGATTCAGAAGCCGAGGAGGCGACGACGATGGTGTATTCCATCGCGCCGTGTTCTTCGAGCTTGCGCACCACGTTTTTGATCGAAGAGGCTTTCTGACCGATCGCGACATAAATACAGATCAGGTCCTTGCCCTTCTGGTTGATGATGGTGTCAAGGGCCACCGCGGTCTTGCCGGTCTGGCGGTCGCCGATGATCAGCTCACGCTGGCCGCGGCCGACGGGTACCATCGCGTCAATCGACTTCAGACCGGTCTGCACCGGCTGCGACACCGATTTACGCGCGATCACGCCCGGCGCAACCTTCTCGATCACGTCCGTCATTTTCGCGTTGACCGGACCTTTGCCGTCGATCGGCTGGCCCAGCGAATTGACGACACGGCCGATCAGCTCGGGGCCGACCGGCACTTCGAGAATGCGACCCGTGGTCTTGACCACGTCGCCTTCGGAGATGTGTTCGTATTCACCCAGAATCACCGCGCCGACCGAGTCACGCTCGAGGTTCAGTGCGAGGCCGAAGGTGTTTTTCGGGAATTCCAGCATCTCGCCCTGCATCACGTCAGCCAGACCGTGGATGCGGCAGATACCGTCGGTCACCGAAATCACCGTACCTTGGGTGCGCGCTTCGGTGGTCCCCGCCAGATTCTGAATCCGGCTTTTGATGAGTTCGCTGATCTCGGAAGGATTGAGTTGCATGTGTTGCTCCTAATACCTTAGTGGGTAAGCGCGGCGGCCATCGCATCCAGCTTGCCGCGCACCGTTGCATCAATGACTTTGTCGCCGACCATGATCTTCAGGCCGCCGATGAGTTTCGGATCGAGTTCGACTTTGGCCGTAATCTTGCGGCCGTACTTCTTTTCCAGCGTCGCCACCAGCGACTGCAGCTGACCGTCTGCCAGCGGCAGGGCCGACACCACGGTCGCTTCCATCGCGCCTTCATGGTAACGGCGCAGCGATTCATACATGTCGCGGATCTGCACGATCAGGCTGAGGCGGCGGTTCTGCACCAGCACCTGCACGAAGTTACGCGCTTCGCCGGAGAGGTTATTACCGACAGCACCGATGATCACGCCCTCCAGCTGAGCGGCCCCGACATTCGGAGCGTCAATCAGTGCGGCAATCTGTGCGTCTGCAACGACGGCGTTGATCAGTTCAAGCGCATCGGACCATGCTGGCAGCGCATTCTGCTCGCGGGCGAGCTTGAATGCCGCTTCAGCGTAGGGTCGGGCGATGGTGACGGGTTCGGCCATATCGGAATCAGAGCTGTTTCTGCACGGCGGCAATCAGGTCGGCGTGAGCCTTGGCGTCGACTTCGCGTTTGAGGATCTGTTCGGCACCGGCCACGGCAAGCGCCGCAACTTGGGTCCGCAGCGTCTCGCGCGCACGGGCGACTTCCTGTTCGATTTCAGCCTTGGCGCCGGCCACCAGACGGTCGCCTTCGACCTTGGCGGAAGCCTTGGCTTCTTCGATCATCTGGCTGGCGCG
>CANHZX010000267.1 GCA_947465215.1 Betaproteobacteria bacterium
GCCCGGACGGTTACTGTCAGGCCGATCTGCTGGCGCGCTTTCATGTGCGCACTGCCGGGGGCCGCATGGAGAGTGGCGCACGCGCCTTTGCCATGTTGTGGATGGAACTGCCCGCACCCTGGCCGTGGTTCGGGCGCATCGCGCAATGGCCGGGCATCGGATGGCTGCTCGAACGGGCTTACCGCCTGTTCCTGCCGCTGCGCCCGCTGTTCCGGCGGTGGGCATGAACACCACTTCGCGCGGGTCAATCCCCGCATTTGCACGGCCCGTGGCGTTTATTGAAGCGGAATACGAGTTAAATCATCAGAGGGCATGGTCATGAAACGCTGGTTACCGTTTTTATTGATGGGTATTTGCGCTGTTGCGCAGGCACAGACTGTGCGCGAAGCGCCGCCGTCGGGCAGTTACTGCCGCGGCAAGGATCGCGTTGAATACACCATCACCGCCGGAGATGTGGAGCTGAAGCACGGCAAAAAAACCTATTCCGGGCCGACGGCCTACTCCTGGTTCGGGAAGGAGAAACCGCCGAAAGGTTTTATAGTGGCTTTCCTGATCGGCACGCCGGGCAAGGAAGCGCTGCTGTTTGACGACCGCCTGCAATGGCGCGGCAATGCCTGGAAACCCTGTCCTGCGCCGAAGAACTAGCCCGCGCTGGCGGTGTAAATATCAGCCGCACAAAATTCTTCGAAAGCCCTCGATGAGTGACTCAACAATGCATACTCCACAATATCGTCAGTTTCTGCGGGACGCACAGGATGCCGATCAATCGATTGACAATGGTGCAAAAGCCTACGCAGCACAAGCAGTGCATACTTGGTTGATAAAAATGCTACATGGAGATGACGCCGCCAAACGTCCAGAACCCCTCAACCCGCAAGGATAGTCTCCACAGATTGATTAGCTGTCTGCGAATTTTGAATGGCAAAAGAGGCTCTTAATGAAAAAATCGCTCTTGATGAGCGCATCGCTGGTCACCCTCCTCGCCGCCTGCACAACCACCACCTATGAATTCGTCGTGCCCGCCTCCGAGTCGGGCAAGCTGTGTGTCACGCAATGCGCAGGCATCCGCGAGCAGTGCCGCGGCAATGAGATGCAGCGCGCACAAAGCGACAAGGCTTTCTGCGAGCGCAACGCCGAATCCGGCTACCGCGCCTGCCTCGCCACCGCAGCGTCGAACAAAACCGATCCCGGCAAATGCCATCGCCCGAGCTGTTATGCGTCGGAGAACACCTACCGCTGCGAATCCGAATACCAGCAGTGTTTTGTGAATTGCGGCGGGCAGGTCATCCCGCACACGACAAAATAATAATTTATTCAAAGACTTGGCGATATGAGTCACTCCGACCTGCACTACCTCTCAATTGCTGAAGCCGCGCGACTGATCCGCTCCGGCAAACTCTCACCGGTGGAGCTGACGCAGGCGCTGCTGTCGCGCATCGGCCAGCTCGATCACCGGGTGCAGTCCTTCATCACGCTGACCACCGATCGCGCTCTCGCCGCAGCACGCAGCGCGGAAACAGAGATTAAAAGCGGCCGGTATCGTGGCCCGCTGCATGGCATTCCCTTCGGCCTGAAAGACATCTACAACACGGCGGGCCTGCTCACATCGGGCGGTTCAGCGGTGGCTGCTGACAATGTGCCGACCGAAGACGCCACCGCCACGCGCAAGCTGCTGGAAGCCGGCGCCATTCTGCTCGGCAAGTTGCAGACGCATGAGTTCGCACACGGCGGGCCGTCGTTTGATCTGCCGTGGCCACCGTCGCGCAACCCCTGGGATCTGTCGCGCTTTACCGGCGGTTCATCGAGCGGCTCCGGTGCGGCGCTGGCGGCGGGCTTCATGCCGGCGGCCATGGGTTCTGATACCGGCGGTTCGATTCGCGGGCCGGCATCGTTCTGCGGCATCACCGGGCTGATGCCGACCTACGGGCTGGTCAGTCGTGCCGGCGTGATCCCCAATTCCTTCACCTTCGATCATTGCGGGCCGATGGCACGCAGCGCCGAAGACTGCGCGATCCTGTTGCAGGCGGTGGCCGGCTACGACGCCGCCGATCACGGCAGCATCCGCTACCCGGCGGTGGATTTCAGTGCCGCGCTGAACCAGCCGGTGCGCGGCCTGCGCGTCGGTGTGTTGCGTCATTACTGGGAAGAGGACATCCCGGCGGTTCCGGAACATGCGCGGGCACTCGAAGAAGCGGTGAAGGTGTTTGAGTCGCTGGGTGCGACGGTGAGCCCCTGCCGCATCCGCCCGGTGCAGGACGGCTTTGATATCAAAGTGGTGATCGCCGAGAGCGAGATTTTTTCGATTCACCAGGAAAACCTGATTCGCAGCCCGGAGAAATTCGGTCGCGATTTCCTCGGCCGCGCGTTGCCCGCCTGCCTGTTCCAGTCATCCGATTACGTGCAGGCGCTGCGTGAGCACCGGCGCTATCTCGCGGACATGCGTCCGGTGTTCGAGCAATTTGATGTGCTGCTCGCCAGCGGTTTCGGTCCGGCGCCGCGCTTCGAGGATTACCGCTCGGAGAATTTCTGGCTCAAGAGCAATGTCTGCACGCCCGCCAACACCGGACGCACGCCGGCGCTGGCGCTGCCCTGCGGTTACACCGGCAGCGGTCTGCCGCTGGGCATGCAGCTGATCGGCCGTCCGGGTGACGATGCGCGCGTGTTGCAGGCGGGCCATGCTTTCCAGCAGGCCACCGACTGGCATCGGCGCCGTGCGCCGCTCACTGATGGCGAAGCCCTGCCCGCGCCGGATCTGCAGGGTAATGAACCCAAGCCCTCCACACTCAGTGCGGCGATGCAGTCGCATGTCGAGCAGATGGCGCTGCAAGCAGGCCTCAAGCTTGACGAGCGGCAGATGATGATCCTGATGGAAAACGCGCCGCACGCGCTGGCAATGGCCGCGCGGATGCGCAAGCCGCGCGACCGCATGGAGCAGCCGTCGCTGGTGTTCCGCTTTGATTAAGTTGCTTTGATTAAGTTGTTTTTGATTCAGCCGCTTTGATCGGGAATCGCTGAACGCTCAGCGCGCGGACAACACGGCCTCGGCCCAGGCCGCATCGCGATAAAGCCCGATGTCGTTGCCGCAGGCGGCAACCAGCTGCACACCCACCGGCAGGCCGGCCTGCCCGCTACCGCAGGGCAGCGACATGCAGGGCATCTGCAACAGCGTCCACATCAGTCCGAAGGTCGGTTCACCGGTGCCGGCAATGTCCGGTGCTTCGCTGGGCGTACTCGGCGCCATCAGCAGTTCATAACCGGACATTGTGTCTTCCATCCAGCGTTGGCAGCGCTTCATCAAGGCCACGGCGGATTCGTATTGCTGGCGCGTGACGCGGCCGCCGGCGGCGATGCGCTGGGTCAGGCTGGCGGAGATCAGTTCGGGATGACGGATGCGTTCGTGGCTCAGCGCCCGGAAAAACTCATAAGCGCTGAGACGGATCTGCACTTCATTCAATTCAGCGAATTCGGGCGGGAGTTCGATTTCAGTGACCGTTGCACCCGCTTTGCGGAAGCGTTCGGCACATTGCAGCAGCGACTGCTGCACCGACGGTGAGGCTTCGCTCCACCACGGCGTGCGGCACAGGCCGATGCGCGGTGCCTTGCCGCCTTTGAAAGATTGCAGCCCTGCGGGAAGCCCCGACAGCAGCGCCGCGAGCATGCCGGCATCCGTCACGCTGCGCGACAGAATGCCGATGGTGTCGAGGGATTCCGCCAGAAACTTCATGCCCGCGCGATTGATCAGACCGAAGCCCGGTTTGTAACCGACAACAC
>CANHZX010000268.1 GCA_947465215.1 Betaproteobacteria bacterium
AGCGGTTGCGGTAGGCATCTTCCCAGGTGCGGTCTTCGCCGTTGGTCACGCCGTGACCATCAGCGAAAGATTCCCGCGGTTGCGAAAAATACGTCAGTCGGTCAAGAAAATGGCTCATGCTTTTTTCCCAGAAATTTTGCGTTGGAACATGAACAAGACGAGGATCACGGGTTCTTTACGTACGCATTAGCGCGCAGGTAGAACCACCAGTTGAGAACCAGACAAAGCGCGTAGAAAACAGCGAAGCCATACATTGCGAACTGCGGTGTTCCGGCCTTGATCTGATTGCCGATCACAATCGGCGCGACAAATGCTCCGTAGGCGGCGATCGCCGATGTCCAGCCCAGGACCGGACCCGCCTGCTGGCGGTCGAAGATCACGCCGATGGTGCGGAAGGTGGAGCCGTTGCCAATGCCGGTGGCAAAGAAAAGCAGCATGAACAGGCCCAGGAACAGGGGGAAATGGGTCTCGGGGGTCGCCGAGCTATAGGCCTGCATCATCACGTAGCCCACCGCGACCGAGGCGGCCACCATGACTGCCGATATGATCTGCGTGACGATGGAACCGCCGACCCTGTCGGAAATCCAGCCGCCGAGCGGCCGCACCGCTGCACCCACGAAGGGGCCGATCCACGCGTAAGCGAGGACACTCGGCGCATTCGGATTATTCAGCGTGTGTTGCATCACGCCGTTGACATCAGGCACGTGGCTGACGCCAAAAATTACCTTCATCGACAACGGCAGCGCCATCGAAAAACCGATGAACGAGCCGAAGGTCACGATGTACAGCGCCGTCATCGACCAAGTATGCTTGTTACTGAAAATCTCGAACTGCTTGCGCACGCCCTCCCTCATCGGCCCGAAGGCCGCCACCTTCATCACCAGCAGAGCGCTTACGATGTCGAGCGGAATCGCCACCCACATGCTGATAAGCCCGATACCGGTCGGCTTCGGAAGATAGAGGTAGAGGCCGAGGATGGAAGGAACGAAAGCCAGTGTGTACAGGTAGGTGATCTTGGCGAACGCGACAAGCGGATTACCGATTGCCGGTGAAACCGTCTTCAGGTTGCTCATGCCGAACCAGCACAGGATGGACAACGGGACCAGCGACAACAGCCAGGCAAAGCCGGCGTTCTGGATCCAGGTTTCTGTTCCTGCCGGAATCTTGCCGAAAATCCAGCCACTGTCCTTCAGCAGCGTCATCGACTCGCCACCGAAGCTGCCGAAAACCCCTACCGTCATCACCAGCGGGATCACGACCTGCATCGTCGTTACACCGAAGTTGCCGAGCCCGGCATTGAGGCCCAGAGCGGTACCCTGCAGCCGCTTCGGGAAGAAAGTACTGATGTTGGACATCGAACTGGCGAAATTACCGCCGCCGACGCCGCACCACAGCGCCATCAACTGGAATGCCCAGAGAGGCCAGTCCTTGTGCTGCAACACTATGCCGGTGCCTAGGGCAGGAGCGAGAAGCATAGCAGTGGTCAGAAAAATGGTGTTGCGACCGCCCGCGAGCCGGATAAGGAATGAGGCCGGGATGCGCATTGTCGCGCCCGAGATACCGGCGATTGCAGTCAGGGTAAACAGCTCGGCCTGGGTGAACGGAAACCCGAGGTTGAGCATCTGTACAGTGATGATGCCCCACATGCCCCAGACGGCGAAACCGCACAATAGTGCAGGCACCGAGATCCACAGGTTACGGTAGGCGATACGTTTGCCATCCGCTTCCCAGAACGCTTCATCTTCAGGGCGCCAATCGGCGATGTCAGGACTGCCTGCTTTTGCTTGTGGGTTCATTGTGATTCCAGTGTCAGGAGAAGTGTGCTGGTTCAGGGTGTTTCTTGCCTTCCGCTATGCTCAGAGGCCGGACCTCGGTGAGATACATCCACATCAGCGAAACCCAGACGATGCCGAACATCAGCATGAAAGCGGAAGACCGCACCCCAGTCAGATCGACCAACGCACCGAACATGATGGGCAGAATGAAGCCGCCCATGCCACCGGCTAGGCCGACCACGCCGGAAACAACGCCGATGTTGTGGGGATAGTCATCGGAGATGTACTTGAAAACCGAAGCCTTGCCGATGGCGAAGGCGATGCCCATGGTGAACATGATGATGGTGAACAACGTCGGTCCCAGCCCGATATGGAATGTCTTGGGGCCGGACACCGTGAGGATGGTGAACTCGGTCTGCGGATAGGACAGGAAGAACAGGCAGACCAGTGAAATCCACAGCACCCACCAGGTGATGAAGTGCGCGCCGTACTTGTCGGAGAACCAGCCGCCGATAGCGCGCAGCACGCCGCCGGGGATACTGAAGCCGGCGGCCAGCAGCGCCGCCAGCTGGATATCGAAACCGTATTCGGAGATGTAGTACTTGGTCATCCACAGCGACAACGCGACATAACCTCCGAAAACAATGGAGTAGTACTGGCTGTAGCGCCAGACAGTCGAGTCTTTCAGCACCTGCAGTTGTTCCTTGACCGTCACCGTGGCAGCACCGGTAGCGTGTTGCTCGTCGGTAAAGGTGAAAAACCAGAATAGGATTGCGGTGACTATCATGACGACCGCATAAACCTGCGGCACCATGGCCCAGCCATAAGCGACAACGATGGTCGGTGCCACCAGCTTGGTTACGGCGGCACCAGTATTGCCCATGCCGAATATGCCCATCGCAAAGCCCTGACGCTCCCGCGTAAACCAGCGCGCACAGTAAGCGATGCCGACAGTAAATGACCCGCCGGCGACACCGACGAACAGGCCGGTGACCAGGAAATGCCAGAATTCGGTGGCGCGGGAAATCATCCAGATCGGCACGATAGTCGACAGCATCAGGATAAAAAAGACGATGCGCCCGCCGAAGCGATCGGTCCACATGCCCAGCGGCAGGCGGATCAGCGAGCCGGTGAGCACCGGCAACGCCACCAATATGCCAAACTGCGTTTCGTTCAGGTCCAGATTCTTCTTGATGGGGATGCCGATCACGGCGAACATCATCCACACCATGAAACAGACTGTAAAAGCCGTTGTGCTCGCGATCACTACCGACCATTGCTTGTATTGCTGAGATGCCATCTTCTGCTCCCCTAAGATGTCCTGGTGACAAATTAATGGTGCAGGTCATGCTCCAGTTTGATCTGCGTCAACGAAAGATGTATTTATAATCCATCTTTATGGGGGGCGCCTTAGCTTAGAATTAGAATCAATTCATAACACGGCAACTCCCGGAAAGTGCCCCACATTGCCGGGGTCGAGCCACCATGCGTCTAACTAACTTCACCGATTACACCCTGCGCGCACTGATTTATCTGGGCTTACACCAGAATGAGGATCGCCTCGTTACCATAGGCGATATCGCGACCGCTTACGGAATCTCGGAAAACCATCTGATGAAAATCGTTCATCATCTGGGAAAACAGGGTTTTATCGAAACAACGCGGGGAAAAGGCGGGGGCATGAAACTTGCGCTCGCGCCGGAGCAGATCAACCTCGGAGATATCGTGCGCGGCACGGAGGAAGATCTGGCGATCGTCGCCTGTTTTCAGAAAAACGGCCCGCCATGCCCAATTGAGTCGGTCTGCGTGCTGGAGGGAGTGCTGGGGCGGGCCATGCAGGCATTTTTCAACGAAATCGACGGCCACACGCTTGCAGATTTGCTGAAGCCGCGAAACAAGCTACTCAACGCGTTTCAAACTAAAACTGCGTAATAGCGGCATTTATCCCTGACCGTACGGTGAACCACAGCCCACTGTAAATC
>CANHZX010000269.1 GCA_947465215.1 Betaproteobacteria bacterium
GCAAGACCAAGGTCGTCGGCAAATTCGTTGAATACTTCGGTGAAGGCGCCGCGTCGCTGTCGGCAACCGACCGCGCCACCGTCGCCAACATGTCGCCCGACTACGGCGCGACCTGCGGCTTCTTCGCGATCGACGACACGGCTCTGGCCTACTACCGCATGACCGGCCGTGAAGAACATTGCGATGCCATCGAGTCCTACCTCAAAGCGCAGGGCATGTACGGCATTCCGAAAAAAGGCGACATCGATTACTCGCAAGTCGTCGAACTCGACCTGTCGTCGGTTCGCCCCAGCGTCTCCGGCCCGAAACAGCCGGAAGACCGCATCAACCTGGAAGGTATCAAGGCGCGCTTCACGGAGCTGTTCTCGAAGCCGGTTGCTGAAAGCGGCTACAACAAGCCCGCAGCGGATATGGCCAAGCGTTTCCCGGTTGCCAATTCGGCCATCGGTGATGTAGGCCATGGTGACATCGGCATTGCCGCGATCACTTCCTGCACCAACACCTCGAACCCGTGGGTGCTGCTGGCTGCCGGCCTGCTCGCGAAAAAGGCCGTTGAAAAAGGCATGAAGATTCACCCGCGAGTGAAAACCTCGCTGGCGCCTGGCTCCAAGGTGGTTACTGCCTATCTGAAAGACTCCGGCCTGCTGCCTTACCTCGAGCAACTGGGCTTCTACGTCGTCGCCTACGGCTGCACCACCTGTATGGGTCTGGCCGGCCCGCTGGACAAGGACCTCGAAGATTCGATCGTCAAGAACGACGTCATCTCCGCGGCCGTGCTCTCGGGCAACCGTAACTTCGAAGCCCGCGTTCACCAGAGCCTGAAGGCCAACTTCCTGATGAGCCCGCCGCTGGTGGTGGCTTTCGCGCTTGCCGGCACGATCCTGAAAAACGTCGAAACCGATCCGCTGGGCAACGACAAGGACGGCAAGCCGGTATTCCTGAAAGACCTGTGGCCCACCGGCGCTGAAGTGGATGCGGTCATGAAGTTTGCGACCAACCCCGAAAACTTCAAACGCGAATACAGCAACCTCGACGGTGCGAAAGACCTGTGGGACGCGATCCCGGAAGCCAAGGGCGCGCTGTTCCAGTGGGACAACAAGTCGACCTACCTGCTCGAGCCGCCGCTGTTCGAAGGCTTCAAAAAAGAACTGCCGAAAATCACCGACGTCAAAGGCGGTCGTGCACTCGGCATCTTCGGCAACAAGCTGACTACCGACCACATCAGCCCGGTGGCCCCGATCCGCAAAGGCACGCTGGCCGGTGACTGGCTGGTCGCTGCGGGCAGCACTGACCTGTCGAGCTTCGGTTCGCGCCGCACCAACCACGAAGTCATGGTGCGTGGTGCCTTCGCCAATCCGCGGATCAAGAACCTGATGGTTCCCGGTTCCGAAGGCGGTGTGACGCACTTCCAGCCGAGCGGCGACAAGATGCAGATTTTTGATGCCGCCATGCGCTACCAGAAAGACAAGACCCCCCTGTTCGTGTTCGGCGGCGAAGAATACGGCACGGGCTCCTCGCGTGACTGGGCGGCCAAAGGCACCCAGATGCTCGGCATCAAGGTCATCGTCGCCCGCGGCTACGAGCGGATTCACCGCTCCAACCTCGTCGGCATGGGTGTGCTGCCCTGCCAGTTCAAAGGCAACGACAGCGTGCAGTCGCTGGGCATCACCGGCGAAGAGACCTATGACCTGATCGGCGTCGAAGGCGGCAACGTCAAACCGATGCAGGACGTGACGCT
Organism: Betaproteobacteria bacterium; assembly: GCA_947465215.1. Taxonomy (GTDB): domain Bacteria; phylum Pseudomonadota; class Gammaproteobacteria; order Burkholderiales; family SG8-41. The sequence continues at coordinate 1,739 of CANHZX010000269.1, forward strand.
GGTGATCCACCGCAAAGACGGCAGCACGCAAAACGTGACCGTCACGCTGCGCGTCGATTCGCCGATTGAGGTGGAATACCTCAAGCACGGCGGCATCCTGCCGTTTGTTCTGCGCGAACTGATGGCAGCTGCTTAACTAAAGAAGAAACAACTCAAACGGCGCTTAATGCGCCGTTTGAGTATTCGTCCCACCTTAGGAAAATCCAAATGGCAAACGATACGTTCAAGACCCTGAAGGAATTCACTCCTTCCCCCGGCAAGACCGCCAAATACCACAACCTCGCCGTACTCGAAGCCGCAGGCCTCGGCAAGATCTCCCGCCTGCCGCGCTCGATCCGCGTCGTGCTCGAAGCACTGGTCCGTCACTGCGACGGCAAACGCGTCAGCGAAGAACACGTCAAAGCACTCGCCGCCTGGCAAGCCAAAGGCGCGCGCACCACGGAGATCCCGTTTGTGGTCGTGCGTATCGTGCTGCAGGATCTGATCGGCTTCGGCGCACTGAATGACCTCTCGGCGATGCGCGCTGCCGCGCAACGTCAGGGCATGGCGCCGGGCAAGATTGAGCCGCTGGTGCCGGTCGACGTCGTCGTCGACCACTCGGTTGAAATCGACGTCTACAACCGGCCTGACGCGGTTCAGGTCAACCAGGAAATCGAATTCAAACGCAATGCCGAGCGCTATCGTTTCGTCAAATGGGCACAGGGTGCCTTCGAAACCGTGCGTGTTGTTCCTCCCGGCAACGGCATCATCCACCAGATCAACATGGAACACCTGTCGCGCGGCGTCTGGGAAAAAGACGGCGTGTGGTTCCCCGATACCGTGTTCGGTACTGACTCGCACACCACCATGGTCAACGGCATCGGCATCGTGGCCTGGGGCGTCGGCGGTATTGAAGCGGAAGCCGGCATGCTCGGCCAGCCCAATGCTTTCCTGACCCCCGACGTCGTCGGCTGCCACCTCACCGGCAAACTGCGTGAAGGCGTTACCGCAACCGACCTCGCACTGACCGTCACCGAACTGATGCGCAAAGCCAAGGTCGTCGGCAAATTCGTCGAATTCTTCGGCGAAGGCGCCAGCAACCTGACCGCTGCTGACCGTTGCACGGTTGCCAACATGGCGCCGGAATACGGCGCCACCATGGGCTACTTCCCGGTCGATGAAAAAACCGTCGACTACTTCCGCACCACGGGTCGTGAGCCGGAACTGGTTTCAGCCATCGAGGCTTATTACAAAGCCCAGAACATGTTCGGCATGCCGAAAAATGGCGACATCGATTACACCGAAGTCATCGAACTCGACCTCGACACTATCGTTCCCAGTCTGTCGGGTCCGAAGCGTCCGCAGGATCGCGTCAATCTGCCCGAACTCGGTCGCGGCTTTGATGCGCTGTTCTCGGCGCCGACCGACAAAAACGGCTACGCCCGTCCGGCCGATGATCTGAACCGCCGCGTGCCCTCCGGTCATCCGGAATTTGATGTTGGCCATGGCGACGTGTTGATTGCCTCGATCACTTCCTGCACCAACACCTCCAACCCTGCGCTGCTGCTCGCCGCAGGCCTGCTGGCCAAGAAGGCCGCCGAAAAAGGCCTGACGGTCAGCCCGCGCATCAAAACCTCCCTGGCACCGGGCTCCAAAGTCGTCACCGCTTACCTGCGCGATGCCGGTCTGCTGCCCTCGCTGGAAAAGCTGGGCTTCAGCGTCGTCGCTTACGGCTGCACCACCTGCATGGGCGCCTCCGGCCCCCTCGACGCGAAGATTGAGGAAGCCGTGGTTTCGCAGGATCTCGTCACCTGTGCCGTGCTCTCGGGTAACCGCAACTTCGAAGCCCGTGTGCATCCCAACCTGCGTGCCAACTACCTCGCCAGCCCCGCGCTGGTGGTGGCGTATGCCATTGCCGGCACCGTGCGCACGGATCTGACCAAAGATCCGCTGGGTAACGATAAAGACGGAAAACCGGTTTATTTGAAAGACGTCTGGCC
>CANHZX010000270.1 GCA_947465215.1 Betaproteobacteria bacterium
GCCCGGCGCCGAGACCGTCAAGGTCAAAGGCAATATCCACTGGCTCAGCGCCGCGCATTCTCAGGCCACTGAAGTCCGTCTCTACGACCGGCTGTTCAAGGAAGCCCACCCCGGCGCCGGCGGCCGTGATTTCCTGCTCGATCTGAATCCGGATTCAGTCAAAACTATCACCGCACAGCTGGAACCCGCACTGGCTGCCGCCGAACCCGGCACGCGATTCCAGTTTGAGCGTCACGGCTATTTCGTCGTGGATACTGCCGACTCTTCGCCGGGAAAACCGGTATTCAATCGCGCGGTCACGCTGCGCGATTCCTGGGCCAAATAGGAACACCGCGTGGCCGCCACTTCCGTACGGCTGCAGTACAAGACCAAGTCCGGCAGACGAAACCGTTACAGTATTGCTACAGACGTCTGACCTGAAATTCCGGGCGGGCCGGCGATTCAATCAACCAGGGAGGAAGAACATGAGCAGCACATCAAAAGTCGCTGTCATCACCGGCGCCGGCAGCGGTATCGGCAAAGCCACTGCGCACGCCCTGCTGAAAGACGGCTGGAGCGTGGCCTTCGCCGGCCGCCGTCAGGACGCACTGGATTCCGCACTCGCCGAAGCTGGCAGTGACTCATCGCGCGGCATCGCAGTAGCCACCGATGTCGGCGATCCGCAGGCAGTCAGCGCATTGTTCGAGAAGGTGCAGAAGCGCTTCGGCCGCCTCGATATGCTGTTCAACAACGCCGGACAGAACGCACCGGGCGTGCCCTTCGAAGACCTGCCTTACGACAAATGGAAATCCGTGGTCGACGCCAACCTCAACGGCTCCTTCCTCTGCGCACAGGCCGCCTTCCGCATGATGAAGGCACAGGACCCGCAGGGCGGACGCATCATCAACAACGGTTCGATCTCGGCGCATGCGCCGCGCCCCGACTCCGCACCCTATACCGCAACCAAACACGCGATCTCGGGACTGACCCGCACGATCTCGCTCGACGGCCGCAAATACAACATCGCCTGCTGCCAGGTCGATGTCGGTAACGCAATGACCGGACTCGCCTCGCGCATGGCCAAAGGCGTCAAACAGGCGGACGGCACGATCAAGCCGGAATCGATGATCGACGTCACCGACGTTGCGAAGTCGGTGCTGTTCATGGCCAACCAGCCACTCAACGTCAACATCTACCACCTGATGGTGATGGCCACCGACATGCCCTATGCCGGACGCGGCTGATTTAGCGAAATCATTGCAGCAATAAAAATAGCGCCCGAGGGCGCCATTTTTATTATTTAAAACAAATACTTACGAAATCACGCTTTCAGCGGCTTGTAACGCAGGCGTTTCGGCTTGGCGCCTTCTTCACCCAGACGTTTGCGCTTGTCGGCTTCGTATTCCTGATAGTTGCCGGCGAAGAAGGTCCACTGCGAATCGCCTTCCGCCGCGAGGATGTGCGTGGCGATACGGTCAAGGAACCAGCGGTCGTGCGAGATCACCAGCACGCAACCGGCGAATTCCAACAACGCATCTTCCAGCGCCCGCAAGGTCTCGACGTCGAGGTCATTGGACGGTTCGTCGAGCAGCAATACGTTGGCGCCGGTGAGCAGCGTCTGCGCCAGATGCAGACGGCCGCGCTCACCGCCGGACAGCGTACCGACTTTTTTCTGCTGATCCTGGCCCTTGAAGTTGAAGCGGCCTAGATAGGCGCGTGACGGCATCTCAAACTTGCCGACATTGATGATGTCGAGTCCTCCGGAAATCGCTTCCCATGCGGTCTTGTCATCGGGCAGAGCATCGCGCGACTGGTCAACCACCGCCAGCTTCACCGTTGAACCGATCACCACCTCGCCGGAATCCGGCTTGTCCTTGCCGGTAATCATTTTGAACAGCGTCGATTTGCCGGCGCCGTTGGGGCCAATCAAACCAACGATGGCGCCCGGCGGAATCGAGAACGACAGCTTGTCGATCAACAACCGGTCTCCGAAACCCTTGGACACATCCTTGAATTCGATGACCTGCTCGCCAAGGCGCTCAGCCACCGGAATGAAAATTTCCTGGGTCTCGTTGCGCTGCTGGTAATCGAACGATGACAGCTCCTCGAAACGCGCAATCCGCGCCTTCGATTTCGCCTGACGGCCCTTGGCGTTCTGGCGCACCCACTCCAGTTCCTTTTTCAGCGCCTTCTGCCGTGCAGACTCGGTCGCTTCTTCCTTCTGCAGACGGTCTTCCTTCTGCTCCAGCCAGGAACTGTAGTTGCCTTTCCACGGAATACCCGAGCCGCGATCCAGTTCCAGGATCCATTCCGCAGCGTTGTCGAGGAAGTAGCGATCGTGGGTCACTGCAACCACAGTGCCGGGGAAGCGGTGCAAAAACTGTTCCAGCCAGTCGACGCTTTCTGCATCCAGATGGTTGGTCGGTTCGTCGAGCAGCAGCATGTCGGGTTTGGACAGCAGCAGACGGCACAGCGCGACGCGGCGCTTCTCACCGCCCGACAGCTTGTCGATCTTCGCGTCCCAGGGCGGCAGGCGCAGCGCATCGGCGGCAATCTCCAACTGATGCTCGGTATCGGAACCGGCATTCGACAGCAACGCCTCGTACTTGGCCTGTTCGGCAGCGAGCTTGTCAAAATCCGCATCCGGTTCAGCATACGCGGCATAAATCTCGTCGAGCTTTTTCTGCGCGTTGAACACTTCGCCCAGACCTTCTTCCACCGCTTCGCGCACGGTCTGCTCGGGATTCAACTGCGGCTCCTGCTGCAGGAAGCCGATATTCAGGTTCGGCATCGGCGTCGCTTCGCCGTCATATTCCTTGTCCACACCGGCCATGATCTTGAGCAGGCTGGATTTGCCAGAGCCGTTGACGCCGAGCACGCCGATCTTTGCGCCGGGGAAAAACGATAGCGAGATATTTTTGAGAATTTGGCGTTTGGGGGGCACCATCTTGCCCACCCGGTTCATCGTGAATACGTACTGAGCCATGGTGCGGAGTTCCGGGAAAAGGATCAAAAAAGGAAAGCGCGAGGATAGCCGAAAACAGGGGGCTTCCGGTGACGGAACTGCAAGTCATGGATAATGACGGCTTTTCGGACCAACGGACGCACCCCTATGAGCATTGTCAGCCCCTGGCTTACCCTCGGTTATGTCATCCCGCACCTCTATACTGACATGGACGCCTACCAGTTCTACCGCGTGGCGCCGGACGGCATGATGCTGGTGACCACGGGCCTGAACCTCAAGGAATACAGCCTCGCCGCCGTCGAAACCGAACTGCCAGCTTTATGGCGCGCCTTCGACATGCTCAAAAAGAAAAACGTCGACCGTATCTCGCTGAGCGGGGTACCCGTCGCCTCGGTGCTGGGTCGAAAAAAAATGCGTGAAATACTCGATGAAGGTGCGCAGCGCACCGGTATCGCCTGCGACACCGATCTTGAAGCGCATATCGCCACGCTGCAGCGCTTCGGCGTAACCAAACTGGCGCTGGCCACGCGCTGGCCGGAAACCGTCAATACCGCGCTGTCGAGTTACCTGAAAGAAGCCGGCATCGAAGTCGTTTCGTTACGCGCCTTGGGCCGCAATCTCGATCAGAACAAGGTCTCAAGCCCGCTCGCCGACCATGAACTTGCGCTGGAACTGGGACGCGCCGCCCTCGCCGCCGCCCCTGAAGCGCAAGCTCTGCTGCTGCCCGGCGGCCTGTGGTTTGCCATCCATGCGGTGCCGATCCTCGAAGC
>CANHZX010000271.1 GCA_947465215.1 Betaproteobacteria bacterium
GTCTGCGTGTAGGCGAGCAGGTTGCCGGTGCTGTGGACAATGGCGATGGCGACCACGTCGTCGGGGGTTTGCAGCGCCTTGTCGGTCATCGCCTGCATGGCGGCATGGACCCGGGCGATGGGCAGGTTAGAGTGGTCAGACATGGTTGTTTTCCTTTTGGCGGTGTTCAGCGGTCGATCTGGATGTTGGCGGCTTTGACCACCTTGCGCCACTTCTCGATGTCCTTGCGGATGTAGTCGGTGAACTCATCGATACTCAGGGTCAGCGGATCGGCGCCGACTGACAGCAGGCGGTCGCGTACGGATGGCGTGTTGACCGTTTTGATGATCGCGTCATGCAGCTTGAGCGCGATGTCGCGCGGCACTTTGGCCTGGGTCAGCAGGCCGTAGTAGTTGAGCATCTCGACATTGGCGAAACCCTGTTCCTTGGTCGAAGGGATGTCGGGGAAATGCGGTGAGCGCTGGGACGCAGCCACTGCGATGGCTTTGACGCGGCCGGCTTTGACGTAGGGCGAGATCACCGGCAGATCGACGAACATGCCCTGGATCTGGCCGGAGACCACATCGATGGTGGCCGGGCCGGCGCCTTTGTAAACGACGTGGGTGATCTTGATATTGGCTTCGGCCATCAGCATTTCGAGGCCGAGGTGCAGCGTGCCGCCGGTGCCGGCGGAACCGAAAGCGATCTGGTTGGGCCGTGATTTGGCGAGCGCGACGAATTCCTTGAGGTTTTTCGTCGGGAGTGAAGGGTGAACGACGATCAGGCTGGCTGTGGTCATTACCGGCGACAGCGGCAGCATGTCGCGCAGCGTGTCGTAGGGCGGCTTGCCGTAGGTGACCATATTGATCGAGGTCACGCTGGCGGTGGTCATCATCAGCGTGTAACCGTCGGCCGGGGCGCGGATCATGGTTTCCGCGCCGATGATGCCGTTGGCGCCGCCGCGGTTATCGACAACGATGGGCTGACCGAGCAGTTCGGTCATCCGCGGGCCGACATTGCGCGCGGTGATGTCTGCCGGGCCGCCGGCGGCGAAGGGGACAACGATGCGGATCGGTCGTGTCGGAAAGTTCTGCGCGAATGCAGTGGCGCTGGCGACCAAGGCTGCGGCCAGCAGGAACAGGCGTGTCATGACTCCTCCCATGGAGCGATTTGTTATTGACGCTCATTATAGGTCGGCGCCGGGCGCTGCCGCGACGTGAGCCTGACGCGATATCATGCCTTCCATGAATCCGATATTGATTTCCTCAAGTCCGTGGTGGCGTCAGTGGGCCTGCGCCTTGTGCCTGTTGTGTACGGTGATGGTTGCCGCGGCAGCAACGGAAGCGCCGCCTGATCCGGATCGTCGCGTCGAAGTGGTGACTTTGGACAAGGGGGAGATTTCGCGTAGCTTCCAGGGCACGCTGCGCGGCCGCGAGTACATCGATTTCCAGATTGCCGCCGGGGCGGGGCAGCGCCTTGGCGTGACGCTGAAACGCGGTAATGCCATGAATTATTTCAACATTATGGCGCCGGGCGCGAACGAGGCACTGTTCATCGGCAGCACCTCGGGCCGTCAGGCCCGGCGCATACTTGCCGCCGACGGTGTCTACACCATCCGTCTGTACCTGATGCGTGCCGCAGCGCGTCGCAACGAACACAGCGACTATGAGCTGAACATTGCGCTGGACGGCAAAGCGCTGCTGCCGTTGTCGCCGACCAAGGATGCGTTGGTTCGCGGCACGCCCTACCACGCGACAGCCACCATCAGCTGCCAGCGCGGCGAAGCACTGCCGGTGCGCTGTGATGCCAACGTCATCCGCCGCGGGCAGGGCGGAACCGGCACGGTTGAAGTGGTCTGGCCCGGCGGCTTCAAGCGCAATCTGTTGTTCGTGAAGTTGCAGCCCATGGCGTCCGATTCACGCGAGGCAATGACTTATACCCGCGAGGGTGATGTCACCGCAGTGAGTCTGGGCAAAGAGGAGCGCTTCGAAATTCCCGATGCACTGGTGGCCGGCGGCTAAGTAAACCCTTGATGAGCGGGTTCAGGAGACCGTGCGTAAGAAACTGAACAGCTGACCACGGGAGTCGGGTATGCCAAGGGAATTCGCCATCGGCATCGATTTTGTGCTGCGCTCAAAGCCCAGACCGTTCATCCGTGTGCTGAACGGACTGACGTAGCCGCGTCCGGGATCGGCGATCAGCACCTGCGAGGCGGGATGCGCATGCAGGGCGATAAAACCGGCGAGCAGTTCGGCATGGTCGCGTTCATAGAGCAGGTCGCTGCCGACGATGAGGTCAAAACGGCCAAGCAACGGGTTGGGTCCCAGCCACGGCGCGGTGCGGAAAACCAGCGCCGGCAATGCGTTCAATGCGACGTTATGTTGCAAAAAGGCTTCCGCTAGTGGATGGTGATCGCAGGCGGTGATGTCGGCACCGCGCCGGGCGAGCACGAGGCTGGTCAATGCAATGCCGCAACCGAGCTCAAGAATGCTTTTGCCGGCAATCGGAAATTGACTCATCGCTTCCGCCAGTGCCCGGCCTGCCGGCCACACCACGCCGAACAGCGGCCACGAGGCCGGTGAAACGCCGGCGCGTTCCGCGGTGCCGTCGGGATCGGAAAACTGCTGGCGGTTGAGCAGCGAGCGGATACGGAAGTCGCTGCCGCCGATGCGATGGATAACGGTCTCGACTTCGTAACCAGGCACAGGGCGCTCTCGGTGAAGTCGGGGCCGCCGGAATTGGCAGCAGGGACAGCGGGGTGAACCGCGTTTCTGCAGTGTACGCGCAATGGCAACTTGTTGCCGGTGGTGTTGTTGCGGACCGGGAAGCATTACATTAGGACGTTGTTCAACCAGAGTGGGGTTTCATGTCATTTCTGAATCGTAGCGGCCGGATACTGCTGCAACTGGCCACTTTTTCTGTGCTGATGGTCGTGTTGTCAAAGGCGACCACCTTTGTCACGGCCGAGCGATATGCGGGCGTCGGCGAGCCCAATCGGCTGTTTCCGCTGGTCGCCGTGCCGCAGCCGGGCGACGAAGCGACGGCGAAATACCAGTTGCTGCGCTGGGTTGCGCTGCGCAACCTCACGCCGGCGCCGCGCTTCAAGCTGCCGGAAGCGGCGGGTCTGTTTACCCTGCCGGCGGTCAAGGGCTTTGAGCCTGTGGTCGAGTTCAGCAGTGCCGCAGAAGCGGACGGCCGTCTGCGCGTCGCGGTAACGATGACCGATGACGATTACGTGCTCTATTCGACCTATCTCACCGACGGTACGAATATCACGCCGGTGAATTTCCGCATCTGGGGACCGTCATCGATGCTGCTGGCATTGATTCCGTCTGTGGTGTTGACCTGGGCGTTCGGTCGCATGGTCGCGTGGTGGTGGCGCCGGCGCAAACCGGTCGATGCGCAGACCCGCTGAGTGTTGTGCTCAGAGCCGCGCTTTGACGAGGTCGAAGGTACCCAAGGCAACTGCGCGCCCATTGAGCAGTACTTCGACAGCATGCCTGCCGGGATGATGTTTGCGTGTGGTCAGGTCGGCCAGTAACAGTTTTTTCCCGAAATGCAGTGCAGCCCCGGGTGCCAGTTCGACACTTTTGAGCTTGAACACCTTGGTTGCGGTTTAGCGGTGGGACATTTCGCCCAGCTTCATGCCGGACCATTGCGGCAAAGCCGAGAGAAAACCCTGATGCGCGCCGCCGATCCAGAC
>CANHZX010000272.1 GCA_947465215.1 Betaproteobacteria bacterium
CTTCCGTCTTGGCGACTGGAAACCCGATGTCACCACGCAGATCCGCAAAAACACCTTTCTGTGGATTGTGCCCGCCAAAGTGGCAGGTCCGTGGCGGATCAATGCCGAACTGCCGGGCGAAAAACAGGAGATTGAACTGGAATTGCGCCAGCAGTACCAAGAGGTCGACGGACACGGAAAATTCGGCAGTCGCCATGCGCAGATCTGGGAAGCACGTCTCAACGGCGATCAGCTGAGTTTTGTCATGGTTGATGATCGCGACCGTGAAAACGAGGCGGCGCTTTATTTCGAGGGGCGCGTCAACGGCGACGCTATCGAAGGTCGCGTGCGCCGCGGAACCGGCAACGCCCAGACCGTGCATAACTGGCGTGCCGTGCGCGCGACCGCCAAGTGATTTTGCAGTCGGGCCTGCGCGCGACGGCCTGCGGCCTGCTGGCGTTTGCGCTGTGTGTGCAGGCTTCTGCTTCGGATGTGCATTACGTCCCGACGTCGATGAATGTGGTGGATGCGATTCTCGAACTGGGCAGCGTCGGCCCCGGCGATTTTCTGGTGGATCTGGGTTCCGGCGACGGCCGCATTTCGATCCGTGCCGCCCGCCGTTTCGGCACCCGCGGTTTTGGCGTGGAGATTGAACCGCATCTGGTGCAGGCGGCGCGGGATGAGGCGCGTAAGCAGGGCGTGTCGGACAAGGTGACTTTTGAAACCCGTGATCTGTTCGGCACTGATCTGGGCCGCGCGACGGTGATTACCGCTTACCTGCTGCCGTCGCTGAATCTGCGCCTGCGGCCGCAGCTTTTTGAGCAGTTGAAGCCCGGTTCAAGAATACTGACCCACGACTTTGATTTCGGCGACTGGTTGCCGGACCGCAAGCTCACGGTGGATGTCCCCGACAAGCCGTACGGCTCGCCGCGCAGCGATATCATGCTGTGGGTGGTGCCGGCGGACTTCAGCGGTGTCTGGCAATGGACGGCGCCCGGTCCGGCAGGCGGTGATGTTCGTTATGAGGCGAGGATTGAGCAGCGCTTCCAGGTGCCTTCGCTACTGCTGATCAGCGAAGGGTTGCGTCTGGCGGTTAGCGAGGCACGGGTCCGCGGCAATACCCTGAGTTTTGCCGTCAACGGTCCCGCCGGACTGCAGCGTTTCAGTGCTGAGTTGAGCGGCAATACGCTGAGCGGGCAGGTGCTGCGCGGCGATGGCCCCGGGGTGAACTGGATGGCAACACGCATTAAAGCAGGCAAAATGGATATCGGGACGGGTGGTACGCCTGTCGCGGTCGGTAATTGACCAAGGAGCGGTGATGAAACTGGTGAAAACGTTGAATGGGATCACATTGAGCAAAATCGTATCGGGCGGTATCGCGGCGATGTGTTTGATGCTGGCTTTGCCGGTAGCGGCGCAGAGTGGGCGCGGTGACGTGGTTTATGTGCCGACGCCGCAGATCGTGGTCGACACCATGCTGGAGATGGCCAAGGTCGGTCCCAACGACTTTGTCATCGATCTCGGTTCCGGTGACGGCCGCATCATTATTACCGCTGCGAGCAAACGCGGTGCGCAGGGCTTCGGCGTCGATCTTGATACCGTGCTGCTGAAAATGGCCAACCAGAATGCGCAAAAGGCCGGTGTCACCGATAAGGTGCACTTTGTCGAGCAGAACCTGTTTCTGACCGACCTTTCAAAAGCAACTGTGATTACTTCGTATCTGCTGCCGCAGATGAACCTGCGGCTGCGTTCGAAGGTAATGTCACTGAAACCGGGCACGCGTCTGGTGGCGCATGACTATCATTTCGGTGAATGGGATCCGGATGAGCAGCGCGAGCTGATCGTGCCCGAGAAGAAAGTCGGTAAAGAGGGCGTGAGCTACGTCTTTTTCTATGTGGTTCCGGCGCGCGTTCCGGGCAAATGGCAGTCACTGATGAACATCGACGGCCGTGAGACGCCGATGGAATTCACGCTACGGCAGGAGTTCCAGGAGCTCGAAGGCAAGGTCGATATCCGCGACCGCAGCGCCGATCTGCGTGGCCGTATGAACGGCGAAATGATCCGCTTCGTCGCCGGCGGCCGCAACGGCATCGCCCGTCACGAGTTCAACGGCCAGGTCAGCGGCGGCGTCATCACCGGTACGCTGGCCATCGGTGAAGGTGCTGCACGCAAGCAGATGCCGTGGACCGCCAAGCAGGTGCTGCGCGGCGAGCTGAAGCGTGCATCCGACGAACCCGAAGCCGAAAAATAATCCGAAGCTGTTGTCATCACGTATAGCCGCGGCCGTGACGCCGCGGCGGGGGAGATTGCATGAGCACTGAACAGAACGCGGCCGCACCGCGCCAGACCCTGTCCGTCACCGACGCCTGCGCGATGATCGTCGGCCTGATTGTCGGTGCCGGCATTTTCGGTACGCCTTCGATTGTTGCCGGCGCTGTGGGTGATTCCTCCATGCTTTATGCGGTGTGGATCGCCGGCGGCATTTTTTCGATCATCGGTGCCTTGTGTTACGCCGAACTGGCGACCGCCTTTCCTTCGGCCGGCGGTGAATACCATTTCCTGCAGCGCGCTTTCGGCCGCTCGCTGGCCTTTCTCTACGGCTGGGCACGGATGACGGTGATTGTCGCCGGCTCCATTGCGGTGTTCGCCTATCTGTTCGGTGATTATCTGTCGCGGGTGATCAATCTCGGCGCACATTCTTCGGCGATCTGGGCGGCGCTGGTGGTCGTGGTGCTGACCCTGGTCAATTACCGCGGCATCCGCGAAGGCAAGGCGACGCAGAACCTGTTCACGGTGCTGGAAGTCGGCGGACTGGTGCTGATCATTGTTGCCGGATTGTTTTTTGCCGCGCCGCCGGCTGCGGCAGTGCCTGCAGTGGCCGGCGCCGATCAGCCCTGGTACATGGGTGCCGGTCTCGGCTCGGCGATGATTTTCGTGCTGTTCACCTATGGCGGCTGGAATGATGCGGCCTATATTTCCGCGGAAGTGCGTGACCGCGAACGTAATATGGCGCGCGCGCTGCTGATCGCCATCAGCGTGGTGGCATTACTGTATGTGCTGGTCAACTTTGCCTATCTGAAGGGGCTGGGTTACGACCAGATGGCGCGCTCCAATGCAGTGGCCGCTGATCTGCTCAAGGCGGTCTGGGGGCCGACAGGGGAGAAGGTGATCGCGATCATGATCGCCATTGCCGCACTGACTTCGGTCAACGGCTCGATGATTGTCGGTGCGCGTTCGAACTATGCACTGGGCCGCGACTGGCCGATGCTGGGATATCTCGGGAAGTGGCATGAGGCCAGCGGTTCGCCGCGCAATGCGATGCTGGTACAGGGTGCCATAGCGCTGGCGCTGGTAGGCTTCGGCGCCATCCAGAACACTGGCTTCAAGGGTCTGGTCGAATATTCGCTGCCGGTGTTCTGGGGCTTTTTCCTGCTCACGGGCATTGCGCTGTTTGTACTGCGTGCAAAAGAGCCGGATGCGCCGCGGCCGTTCAAGGTGCCTTTTTATCCGGTGGTGCCCGCGATCTTTGTGTTGATGTGCGGCTACCTGCTGTATTCCAGCCTGACCTATCACCAGACCCATGCGCTGGTGGGATTGGGCGTGCTTGCTGTCGGCGCGGTAGTGCTGATGGTGGCGAAACTAAAAAATCAATAAAAACAGATACTTGTAAAC
>CANHZX010000273.1 GCA_947465215.1 Betaproteobacteria bacterium
CGATCTCGGCATCGAGAAAAACGACGAAGACTTCGGCCAGACCCTCGGTTACTGGGGCGTTGGCGACGGCCCCTACCTGGTTCTGCCCTTCCTCGGCCCGCGCACCGTCCGCGACACCGCAGGCCTGGTTGTCGACTGGGAAACCGACCCCACCAGCTATATCGACCCCAATCGCGACCGTAACGCCGTGCAGGGCTTCCGTCTGGTCACCCGCCGCGCTGAACTGCTCAGCGCCAGCAAGGTGCTGGAAGTCGCCTCCATCGATGAATACGAATTCCTGCGTGACGCCTACCTGCAGCGCCGCCGCAACCTGGTTTATGACGGCAATCCGCCGCGGGAAAAAGATGATGGCGCCGATGCCGGCCAGCCCGCTGCGCGCGGCGTGAACCCGCGCAAATCTGCGGAATCCGGTGAAGTGTCGAGCATTATCGTCAGCGGCCAGCCGACGCCGGCTGAGGAAGAACAGCTGCTGAAGCAGCAGTCAAGCGGCGAAACAGCGTCGCAACCGACCTTTCGCGTCTGGGTCTCCACGCCTCAGCCGTAAGGCGGCCTGCCTAGTACCCCGGTGCCGCAACATCACTGCAGGGCGCGTTTCTCCAGCCATTCAGCGAGGCGCTTTGCCGCCTGCGCCCAGTTCACATCCAGCATCACCGCATGCGCCATGTCCGGCAGGATTTCGGCGGCAACGCCGTGCAGTTCTGCGGTTTCCTCGACCAGCGAGGGCGGAAAAAACAGATCGTCTGCAGCGCCGATGACCTGAACGGGAATGTCGGTACGTTCAATCCAGAAGTGCTGGGGCCAGGACAAATCAAACAAGGCGCGCTGCGACTCATGGCGCATGCGCCGCAGATAGCGTTTGACGTCGGCCACCGGCAGTTGTTGCGAAAAAATTGCCCGACGCAGCTGATCCGGCGAACCGGTCATCCCATCGAACACCTGCATTCTATTGATTTCATTGAATATTTCAGGATTTCTGGCGGCCAGCATGAAACTGCTGCCGAGCAGTCCGTGCGGCGGCACCGGCGCCATCAGCGACACCGCCAGCGCCTGCGAACGGCGCAAGGCGCGCTGGACAACGATGGCGCCCATCGAATGCCCGATCAGCACCGGCGCCGCGCCGATCTCTTCGACAGCAATCAGCACATCGGCGACATAGTCGTCGATGGATGCCAGGTCAGCGGTCTCTTCGTCATCACCATGACCGCGCAGGTCCACCGCCCAGGCGTCATAACCCAGATCGGCGAAATATTGCAGAAAGTGTTCTTCCCAGCACCATGCGCCGATGAACGCACCATGCACAAACAACAATGGTGCGCGACTGCGGCCTTTGGCCGATTTGCGCACAATGCATCGCGACGAAGCGGCCATGGTGTCCTCAGTTCAATTCAGTTCAGTCTCGCCACACGCGGTGCCAGTTCGGCAATCTGCGCAGCAACGGCATCAGCATCGGCAGCACCGGGGCGCTGGCGCAGATAGGTATTGAAATCACCCATTGCTGCACGAATGCACTCCAGTTTGAGATAAATGCTGCCGCGGTCGCGATATTCCTCGCCCGCATCCTCCGGCGTCAGCGCGATGACACGCTCGCTTGCCGACAGTGCACGCAGCCAGTCCGAGCGGTCGACATAAATGCCTTTGAGGTTGCGCAGCATACGACCGAGCACTTCTTTGTTACTCGCCGCACTGAGCAGATGCGCAAGGATCGCGTCATCGACTTCGACGGGACTGCCGGCGACGCGCAGCCGCTGTTGCAGTTCTTCCGCATCGAGCGACACGCCACCGCTGTAGGGATCGAGCACCACCACACCGTCGCGCAGCGCACATTTGACGAGAAAATGCCCCGGGAAAGATACGCCGTGCAGACCAAGACCGATGCGCCGGCCGATTTCAATATAGATCACACCCAGCGAAATCGGGATGCCGACACGCCGCTCGATGACTTCATTGAGAAAACTGTTTCGCGGGTCGTAAAAATCATCGCTGTTGCCGCTGAAACCCAGTTCATCAAACAGGAAATGGTTCAGCGCCATCAGTTTTTCTGCGGTGGCAATGTCGGCGCGCAGTCGTCCGCGCAGCTTTGCCGCCATCTCGTGCAGCCGCGCCAGATAGTCGTCGATGGCGAGACCGGGATATTCGCTCGCGGCAATCCACAACGCGCCTTCGGCCAGAGAGACATCCTCGTCGCGCATCCCGGCGATGCGCCGCCACTCCTGCGCGGCGCGCGCTTCGGGCGAAAAACCGTCTCCGCCAACGTTATTCATGCCCGCCTCGCCAGCGGCAGATTCACCAGCAGGTTCTGCGGCTTCATCCGGAGCATGCCGTCCGTAGTCATCGCCAGGCCCATAAAAACCGGCGCACCCTGCATTTCCGGACGCAGGGCATTCGGGTCGTCGAAATCCATGCGGAACAGGCCGATCACGCGACGCATGCGGTTTTCATCAACTTCAGTACCGGCATAGATTTCGTTGAGCATCGCGCTGGCCTCAATATCGAGCCCGACATGCCACAGCCATTCCTCATCGGGAATTTCGCGGATCGGCTGCACACGCACCTTGAGGCCGTGGAAATGACCGACCCAGCGTTCGAACATGGCGCAAAGGGCCAGGGAACCCGGCAAGCCGGGATTGATCTGCAGCACGGTGTCGCGCCGGCCGTCGCGGCGGAAATATTCTTCGTGGGAGTCCTCGTCGAGGACATCGAATTCTGCCGACCGCAAAGGTGCATTGACCTGCATCAGCATGCGCCCGAGGTTGCCCAGACCGCCGTCTTCGGCATGCAGATTGACGGTTTCGGCATCGGCCAGCATCACCGCGCCGTCCTTGACCGTGACCCGCTGGGTACGAAAAAAAACCTCGGCGGCACGCGCTCTCAGGCCATGGCTGTCGCCGTCAAGCAGGCCGCGCAGGATAACTTCGGCTGTGTGATGGATGAAATCGGGGGGTACTGCCACATCGGACTGGAAAAGCCGGGCATAAAAACGCTCCAGCGTGCCGGCTGCCAGCAGCTGCTCTCGAAATCGCAGCATGACCCGGTAGTTTTCCCGGGCATCAGGGTCGGCCAGTTGCTCGAGATCGTTTGCGGATACCGGAAGCCTAGGGGCATCAAGCAAGGACTGGTGCAAGCTGCATTCGGCCGCACAGGACTCCGCCACGGGCGCGATCTCGGGCCTGGAGAAATAAAGTCGTAGGTAATCGTCGGTGACGATCAGATGCCCGTCGGTTGCCCGCTCAAGCAAGTGATAACCACAGTGATGCCAGAAATCCATGGGGGCCGGAGGCTGACGGTCGAAAAAAAGTCCGCCCTATTATGCCATGCGACCGAGTTCAGATCCTCGACTAAGTCAGCCTCAAACCCCGGGATTTCCGGGTGACCTTCATCCGGGAGGAAACCAGCGATGCTTAAGAGTGGCGGCTCAGCCGGAAGTCCACTTCAAATTCAGCCTCGGCATCAAAATCATCATCAATCAGACATTCTTCAATATCATCATCCCAATCATAGTCAACAGCCAGTTCTTCCATTTCCATGATCACACCTCAAAGCCATATTTACAGGCTACACTTTAGGCATGGATTTATGTCAGCAATACGACAACTCCCCTAAGTTTCCGGGCAAATATCACACTGATCAAAACTCCCGC
>CANHZX010000274.1 GCA_947465215.1 Betaproteobacteria bacterium
CAGCTTGCGCGCAGCCGCGCCTTTGCCGGCGTGCTGGCGCCGCTGCTGGTCAAACACTTCGGTGATCAGCCGGCCTTCGATCCGGACAATCTCTACCGGCTGTGGACTCGCGTGAAGCGCGGACTCATCCGCGTTGATGCCGATGAGGTGACCTATCCGGCGCACGTGATCCTGCGCTACGAAATCGAACGGGCGCTGGTCGAAGGCGACATCGAGCCCGACGACATTCCGGCGTTGTGGGATGAAAAAATGCAGCAGCTGCTCGGCCTCGATACCCGTGGCAATTACAAGGACGGCTGCCTGCAGGACGTGCACTGGACCGAAGGTGCCTTCGGTTACTTCCCCAGCTACACGCTGGGGGCGATGTATGCCGCGCAGTGGTTTGCGACAATCCGTCGCGAGACCCCGGATCTGGATGCACGCATCGCGCGGGGCGATCTCCAGCCGGTATTCGACTGGATGGGCAAGAACATCTGGTCACAGGCCAGTTTGTTGCCGACGCCGGAGCTGGTGCGGCGGGCCAGTGGAGAAGCGCTCAATCCGCAATACTTCCGCCGCCACCTGGAACAGCGATATTTAAAATAATACAATAAAAACAAATACTTATTTTGATTCCTTGGGGTATTCCAGGGGCAACCGTTTTTCGCTGGATTGCTTGGAAAAACGCAGCGTGTGGGTGGCCAGCAGGGTTTCCGCGAGAAAGCAGATCAGCGCGCAGGCAAAACAGATGATGCCGCCGAGAAAACTCCAGCGCACGAAACTGTCGGTCGCCGAGTTCGTTGTGACGTCGAGGAACAGCCCGGCGACGGTGGCGCCGATGAACAGCGCGCAGAACACCAGAAACCCGATCGACCAGTTGACGACGCTGCCGCGCAGGCCGAGCCGGCGCAGTTCCCAGTAGGCGGCGTCTTCATTCTTGATGCGCTGCGTATCGAGGCGCTCCTCGATCCAGCGCGCGCGGTCGATGATCCGCGACAGCCTTGTCGCCAGCGCGCCGATCATCGCGGCGACCGCGGTCAGCATGAACACGGGGGCCACTGCGGCCTGTATGCCTTCAACGATGGTGGTATTCATGAGAGGGCGTTCCGTAAAGTGTCGATGCCCGATAGTGGTGCATCAAGGATGAATAATGGTTATTACAGCCATATGATCACTGAAGTGCGGTTCCGAAGTAAACTGCAACGCATACCGGCCGGAGCTACAGGGGCAGCCAGACATGAGCCGCAGAAAAACACCGATCATCATCGACATCGAGGCCTCCGGCTTCGGTAACGGCAGTTATCCGATCGAAGTCGGCATCGCGCTCGATGACGGCACCAAGTTCTGCTCGCTGATCCATCCCGCGCCGGATTGGGAGCACTGGGATGACGAGGCCGAGAAAGTGCACCGCATCGCCCGCGACATCCTCCAAACCTACGGCAAGCCCTTGCGCGAAGTCGCTAACCATCTCAACCAGCTGCTCGAAGGCAAGACGCTGTACACCGATGCCTGGGTGGTCGACAAGCCCTGGCTGAGTACGTTGTTCTACGAAGCGAAGATGGAGATGAAGTTCAGTGTCAGTCCGCTGGAGATGATTCTGTCCGAAGACCAGATGGCGCTATGGCACGAAACCAAGGACCGCATCCTCGCCGGGGTTGAACACCACCGTCACCGCGCCAGCTTTGACGCGTGGATCATCCAGGAAACCTACAAGCAGACGCTGGCCGCTTCTGCGGCCTGAGACCGGCTAGCGCGATCGCGCAGCCTTCACAAAATCCAGCGCCGCCTGGAACAGTTCCATGTCTTTCACATAATCCGTGGCATCGGCGCGGGTGATCTGGATCCATTCGCGCGTCGCCGCAATGCCGCCGGGCTGGAAGGCGCTGACATGGTCGCGCGAAAAATGCAGTTCGGTGGCTGTCGCCGCCGGCAGCCGCAGACCGACGCCGCTGCCACTGATGCAGGCGAACATCTTGTCGCTGACGAAGTAGGCGTCGAGACCGTTGATCGTGCGCGCGCTGACGCCGGGGAGTTTGAGCAACAGCGCATCGAGCTGCGCCTTGGTGGCGGATTTCGGGGATTCAGTGGTCAAGAGGTCTCGCTGTCGATGGGGTAATCGGGATGGGGATTTTATACACCAAGTCCGCGCCGGTCGCTGCATTTGTCGTGCATCGTTTTGTCCGGTGTGCGGACTGCAAGGGGGTTGCGCGCAGGGGCATGGCTTACAATGATGGCCATTCAACGCGAATTCTTTCTCTGAACTTTCCATAGCAAATGACCACCCTCGCACAACGCCTCGGCCAATGGGCGGCCGACCTCCGTTACGAAGACCTGCCGCCCGAAGTCGTGCACCAGGCCAAGCGCATGATTGTCGACACGCTGGGCTGCGCGCTCGGCGGTTATGACAGTGAACCGACGCGCATCGCGCTGGCGCAGGCCGCCACCGTCACCAGCACGGAGCCGGCGACCATTCTGTGCACCGGACAGCAGACGAGTCCTGATCTTGCGGTGTTCGCCAACGGCGTGATGATCCGCTACCTCGATTTCAATAACGGTTACATCGGCCGCGAAGCCGGGCATCCCAGCGACAGCATTGCCGCGCTGCTGTCCGCCGCCGAGATCGGCAAGGCCGATGGCCGCGAGCTGATCGTCGCCACGGTCATCGCCTACGAAATGTTCTGCCGCATGTGCGACATCGTGAACTTCAAGCCCATGGGTTTTGATCACACCACGATCGGTGCGATGGCCAGCGTGCTCGGCGCCGCGCGGCTGATGAAACTCGACCGCGAGCAGATTGCCACCGCTCTGAGCATCACGGTGGCCGCCAACGTCGCTCTGTATCAGACGCGCATCGGCAATGTGTCGATGTGGAAGGGCTGTGCATACGCCAACGCCAGCCGCAACGCGATCTTTTTTGCGCAGATGGCGAAACGCGGCATGACCGGTCCCGATCCGGTGTTCGAAGGTCGTGGCGGTTATTTTGTTGCGGTGACCCGCCAGCCGTTTGAGCTCGCGCCCTTCGGCGGCAAGGGCAACCCCTCGTTCAGGATCATGGACTGCCTGATCAAGCGCTACCCGCTGGGCCAGTATTCGCAGTCGGTGGTGCATGCCGCGCTGGAAGCCCGCACGAAGGTGAAGAACGTCGATGACATCGCCGAAATCCACGTACGCACGCTGCACACTGCGATTGAAATGATGGCCGGCGACCCCGACAAGTGGAAACCCGCCAATCGCGAGACCGCTGATCACAGCATGCCGTACACCGCGGGTGTCGCACTTAAATACGGCTCGGTCGATATTCCGTATTTCGATGATCCCTATCTGCACGATCCCGCGCTGCTCGACCTGGTCAGCAAAATCCGATGCACGGTGTCTGAAGAAGCCAACAGCCGCGAGCCTGAAGCGATGCTCTGTGACATGGACATTGTGCTGAAGAACGGACAGCGCGAAGCGATCCGTGTGGAATATCACCGCGGTCACCCGAAAAACCCGATGACCGACGCCGAGATCGAAGAAAAATTCCGTCCGCTGGCTGCCAGCGTGCTGAAACCGCAGCAGATTGATGCGCTGCTGAAACAGCTGTGGACACTGGAACAGTTGCCGGCCATGAAGCCCTTGTTTGAATTGATGAAAATA
>CANHZX010000275.1 GCA_947465215.1 Betaproteobacteria bacterium
GATGAAGACACCATCCGCCGCGCCGATCATGTGATTGATCTCGGACCCGGCGCCGGACGGCTGGGCGGTTATGTCGTGGCGGCCGGCACGGCTGCTGAACTGCAGGCCAATCCGCAATCGGTGACCGGCCGTCTGCTGGCGAAACCGCTGCAGCATCCGCTTTATTCGCCACGCAAGGTCGATGCCAAAACGCCGTCGCTGTACGTGCACGACGCGCAACTGCACAATCTGCAGCGCGTCAACGCGCGCGTGCCGCTGGGCCGGCTGACCGTGGTGACGGGTGTGTCGGGTTCGGGGAAATCGACTCTGGCGCGAGATGTACTGCATGCCAATCTCCAGCGCCTGGTCAACAACAAGACAAAATCTGCAATTAAAACAACCGGCTGCAAGGAGATTGCGGGCTGGGATGCGGTGGGCCGCGTGCTCGAAGTCGACCAGACGCCCATCGGCAAAACGCCGCGCTCCTGCCCAGCGACCTACGTCGGGTTCTGGGACACCATCCGCCGCCTCTATGCCGAAGCGCCAGAAGCGCGCATGCGCGGTTACACCGCGAGCCGTTTCTCCTTCAACACCAAGGGCGGCCGCTGCGAAGCCTGCGAAGGCCAGGGCGTGCAGAAAATCGAGATGAGTTTCCTGCCGGACGTCAAAGTGCCCTGCGATGTCTGCGGCGGCAAACGTTTTGATGCGGAAACCCTGTCGGTGAAATTCAAGGACAAATCCATCGGCGACATCCTCGCACTGAGCATCGACGAAGCCGTGGATTTCTTCGCTGCGCATCCGCAGATCCATCACTCGCTGCGCCTGCTGCAGGATGTCGGCCTCGGCTACCTGACACTGGGCCAACAGAGCCCGACGCTGTCCGGAGGCGAAGCGCAGCGCATCAAGCTGGTCACCGAACTGGCCAAGGTGCGCACGAACAGCAGCGACGATGCGGCAGCCCGCCCGGGTCGCGCCGGCGCACAACGCCACACGTTGTATGTGCTTGATGAACCGACGGTGGGCCTGCACATGGCTGATGTCGAGAAACTGATCCACGTACTGCACCGGCTGGTCGACGCCGGCAATTCGGTGGTTGTGATTGAACACAACCTCGACGTCATGGCCGAAGCCGACTGGATCATCGACCTCGGCCCCGAGGGCGGCGACGACGGCGGCCGCATCGTTGCCGAAGGACCGCCGGCGGAGGTTGTCAAAAAAGCTGCGTCCTCGCACACGGCGCGCATTCTCGGGGAGTTCCTGCGGGAGCGCGGCAAATGAAGCGCCGCGCGATGCTCGTCGCCCTGCTGCTGAGCGCCGCTTCGGCTTGGGCGCAATCGCCGGAACGCGATCAGGCGCTGATTGTGTCCGCCGGCCGTGGCGACACCACCGCCGTTCAGCAATTGCTGAAAGACGGCGCCTCGCTGCTGGCACGCGATGGCGCGGGTCGTACCGCGCTGGTGGCCGCCGCTTACGGCAACCATGTCGACACCGCACGCGTTCTACTGGAAGCCGGCGCCAGCCCCGATGTTCGTGACACTGTGGGCCGCACCGCCTTTATGGTCGCTGCGGTTTACGGCGATCTTGAACTGCTGCACCTGACCTTGAAGCACGGTGCCGATGTGCACACACTCAACCAGTATGGCGGCACCGCGCTGATTCCGGCATCGCACTACGGTCATGTCGAGGTAGTGCGCGAATTGCTGAAGACGAAAGTCAACGTCAATCACGTCAATCGCCTCGGCTGGACTGCGCTGATCGAGGCGGTGATCCTCGGCGACGGCGGCGCTCGGCACACCGAGATCGTGCGCCTGCTGCTGGCACACGGTGCCGACCCCGGGATAGCCGACCGTGACGGCGTGACGCCGCTGGCACATGCGCGCCGGCACGGTTACACCACGATCATCCGGCTGCTCGAAAAAACCGATAAACGCTGAGACCGGCTAACTGCCGTGATTCTCGTCGCCGTGCTTCCCGATATTCCAGCCGAGTTTGGCGAGATGTTTCTCGCCAACCTCGACGGGTTCTTCCTCCAGCGGCGTCGCCATTGAATCATTCCAGCGGTTGAGGAAACCGAACATCGCTACGCAGCCAACGATTTCGACGATCTGGTTTTCGCTCCAGTGTTTGAGGGCGCGATCCATCAGCTCGTCAGTCACATCGTTGGGTTGTGAGGCCGCGGCCAGCGCCAGATCGAGCGCGACGCGCTCGGCTTCGCTGAACAAGGGGCTGCTGCGGTATTCCCACACCGCTTCCATTTTCTGCTCATCCACGCCCAGCCGGAGCGCCGCCCCGGCAGTGTGCGCCATTCAATAACTGCAGCCGTGCGCCTTGCTGGCGATATGCGCGATCAGGCGCTTGAGGCTGAATGGAACTTCGCCTTCCGGATCCCAGACCGCAGCTGCCATCGCAGCCAGCGCCTTCACCAGCTTGGGTTTTCGCTGCAGGATCAGCACACTGTTGGGCACAAAACCCAGTGCCTTGAGATATACCTTCCACGAATCCGCAAGTTCGGGAACAGCATCGATCGGTAAGGGTTGCAAACGGGCCATGGATTTCCTCCGGTGAACAGGTGCATCCATTATAGACAGCAGGCTGACGTCTATAATCGGAAACACGGGAACACCCCCAGGCACTGCGGCTGACGCCATCATGATGATCCAGACCCTGCAGGCCCACACCAAAGACCTCGGCGACGGTTTCGAGGTGCGGCGACTGTTACCGGCCGCAGCGCGGCGCAACGTCGGCCCGTTCATTTTTTTTGATCACATGGGCCCCGTGCGTTTCAATCCGGGCCAAGCGATCGATGTACGGCCGCACCCGCATATCGGACTGGCCACCGTAACCTATCTGTTCGAAGGCGCGCTGATACATCGCGACAGTCTGGGTTTCGTGCAGCGCATTACCCCGGGTGACGTGAACTGGATGACCGCCGGCCACGGCATCGTCCATTCCGAGCGAAGTCCCGACGATGAACGCACCATTGCACGCGGCCTGCACGGCATCCAGGTGTGGATTGCATTACCAGAGGCAGATGAGCAAACCGAGCCGGCCTTCACCCATCACCCGAAAGCTTCGCTGCCGCGGCTCACGCTGCCTTCAGCCGAACTGCGGCTGATTGCAGGCAGCGGCTGGGGCCTTCAAGCGCCGGTGAAGACGTTTTCACCGATGTTTTATGCCGCGATCGAAGCCGCCGGTGCCACGCGGTTTGTGCTGCCGGCGGAATATGCCGAGCGGGCGATTTACGTGGTTGACGGTGACGTCAGCGCGGACGACAACACTGTTGCACCAAGAACCGTCGCGTTGTTCGCGCCGGGTGCCCCGGTCATCATCAATACCGCTGGCGCCGCACGTATCATGGCCTTCGGCGGTGCGCCGCTCGGCGGCGAACTTCATATTTCATGGAATTTTGTCGCCAGCAGCCGCGAACGTATCGACGAGGCGCGTACACGCTGGCGTGAACAGCGTTTTCAGGCCGTTCCCGGAGAAAGCGAATTCATTCCCCTGCCCTAGCGGTAAAATCACTGTATTGCCGTCTGTTACACCGGCTTAATCCAACGTTGATGGAGTCCCTTTGAACCC
>CANHZX010000276.1 GCA_947465215.1 Betaproteobacteria bacterium
AGTCTGCCGGCCGCATTCGGCGATGCGCCCGGGCGGAGGATTCCGTGGCAAGGTTCGGCGGGGATGAATTCGTCATTCTTGCCGGTGGTGTCGCGGGTCCCGAGGATGCAACTGCGCTGGCGCGACGCTGCATCCAGGCCTTTCAACCTGAAATCACGGTCAGGGATGGAGTCAGCGTGCAGGTCGGCGCCAGCGTGGGTATCGCGCTCGCCGGTCAGGTTTTCCAGGATGCAGATGCGTTGCTCAGGGCTGCGGATGAGGCCATGTATGTCGCCAAACGAAATGGCGGCCGCTGTTACGTCTTTGCCGGCGAGAACCGCTAGCCGGAGGGCGATGATTTCATTGGCCCAGTGAGGCCGTCTCGATCAGTGCGGCCGACAGCCTGCCGCGCACCGCAAAATCCCAGCTGCCTTGGTATTCCACATCGTCGATCAGCCAGTTTTTCCCGGAACGGATCAGTAGAAAACGGTCATTCCAGGAGTGAATTGTTTTGTCTGTCGCCGGATCGGCGTAGATGTATTTGATGCGCACTGTCGCGGTATCGGCGGATACGGTCACGGCTTCGACTTCGCCCCTCGTTGCGCCCTCGAAAAGGCTCGAGAAAATATCGCCGTCAACCATCGGCGGCTTGTCCGACGGGAATCGGACCTTGTATTTCTGCTGTCCGCGCAGTGCATCCTCGAGCAACCCGTTAAGCCGCGGGCTCATGTGGAGCGCCAGCGCCCGAGCCTGGCTGGTGTCGGGAAGGCCACGGAAATGTTGCGCCTGATAAGCCTGCAGGAACGCGGCCACGCTTTTGCCTGCAGCAGACCCGTCAGCGCCCGACATGTTTTGATCCGGGTCTGTACAGGCGCAGAGCACCGCCAGCAGCAAACTGAACGCGAGAATTTTCATAACGGTGTTTTTCTGGACTGGCTGATGCGCTTCAGCACTTCGCCTTGGCTCGCATATTGCGCGCGCAGGGCTTTCTGGTCGGCGTCGAGTTCGAGGCACCCCATATGTTTTACAGCGCGATTGATCTGCTCCCGGCGATCATCGTCGTAGGGTTCCTCGCCCGCCCAGTGATTGCATATCACGGCACGCCGGATGAACTCGCTGACATCGGGCGGCATTCCCTCACGAAGCGCTTTTAGCGCGGGCGGATCTTCGGTAACGGGGCGATCTGCTTGATCCGCTGCAGTCGTTGGAGTTGCCGGATCGGGCGTCCCCGTCTTGCCGGGAGGTATTTCCTTTGAAGCGGGCGCGCGTGCATCGGTTTTTGCAGCGTCTGCCGGTGCAGGTGATTGATCAGGCTGCTGGCTGCAGGCCGCCATAAGACAAGCCAGCGTGAGCAGTGCAATCTTGTACTGGAAGCAGTGGGGGTGGCGCATCTGATTTAAAACCTTCAGTGGTAGTTGTTGAGCGCTTTCACCCTGCCGTCTGAACCGAACCAGACCTGTCCGTTACCCAGCATTGCTCCCTCGCCGCGTACAAACATGTTGCGCGGCAGACCTTTGCTGATTTCCTCGCGGAATCTTGGTGTGAAGATCAGCTCGTAGTCAGTCAGCAACTCTGAAGCGGTGGTATAGCGCTTGCGTCCCGCCCCGGTATCGACGCGGATCGGATAGCGGATCAGGGAGGCAGCGGTTTTCCGGTCATCATTTTTTACCGCCAGCCAGAAAGCCTGTGAGTTGTGATGGAGTTTTTCCGGATTGCTCACGCCGATTATGCCGTAGCGGCTTTTGAGGGATCCTGAAGTACCGCTTTCCTGCTCAAGGAAGACCGGAATCATGCTCCCGTCCGGTTTACTCCAGATGCCACGTATCACCTCGCATTGAAGGCTACTGTCCCCGAATTTGCTTTTGGGGTCTTTTTCCGGAAACTCGGCTTCGAAGCGCGCGATTGCGGTACCGGTGGAATCAAATTCCTCAAGCACAAGACGGTTCCCGTCAAGCATTCTGCCTTTAAGCGGGATGTCCTTGAGTTGCGAAGCGTAAAAATACACGCCGGTAATGTCCTGCTCGCCGAAAATCAGCGTCATCCGGATACGGTATTTGTGCGCGATCTCGCCTTCGTAATTCCAAAGCCAGCCGGGTTGGACTCTGTTGCACACCGCGTGTAATTGCAGCGGGACCAGAAAAAGCAGGATTACAAGAAGTGGCTTATGTGTTGCAGGCATCAGGTATGGATATCGTGTTAACTGGTGATCGTTGTATTCATCCTGAGAGTCCGGACCCGGATATCCCCGGTAATTTTATTGACGAGCCGTGCAGCGTGTCGCCGTACCGCGGACGATCCGGTAATCCGCAAATCCAAGCCACACCTCCGTTTCAATGGCAGCGCCAAGGCCCTGTTCCCGCCAGCGGACTGCCTGCGCGCAGTTGGCATCGGTGGCCTCGCCGCTTTGGAGCCAGAAATACATGCCTTTACTCTCGATTCTGTAGGGTCCCGAGTAGGTGCCCGAGTATACTTTCATGCGGTTTTCAACATCCCACAGAATAAGACCACGGGGCTCCGGGGCTGTCCCGCTGTCAAGAATCAGCAGGGAGCCCTCCAGCGCCAGAAAATGCTCTGCGTTCTTGTTGTGTATTTCGAAATCACCGGGTTCCGCAGAGTACAGGCAGGGTTTTCCGTCATCGCCCGGGACCTTCTTTCTTGCAATAAAGTGTTGTCCTGCCGATTCGGCTGGCTTTGCGATCACCCGGTAACGTTCCCCGTCGTGACAGGTTGCCGGCTCTGTTGAGGAGGCGCCGAAGGGCAATGCCGCCAATGGAAGCAAAGCGATGAGCATGACGAATTTCATTGCAGTAACCAGGTCTTTAGGGATATGAATGAATTGCGATGATAGGCGTTGCTTTTGCCCCGGGCGAATGACCAGTCAAGGTAAATACTTTTTTGTAATCGTAAATTCACAAGACTATACTTATAAATATTCAGTGAAGCCCACGCAAGGAGGCGGAATATGCTTGCACAGTCCCTGCTTCAAAGGTTTTTCGCAATTGCCGTGATCCTGTTCGTTGCCGGTTGCGCCGGGGGCGGCGGGAGTCATCGCGCCGGTCTCGAAGTCGAAGACATGAACAATGCGATCACCCTGGATGATGTTTCCTACATCCAGGCGGCAGTGGCACGAGGGCTCAATGTCAATCAGAGTATCCAGGCGCCCGGTTATTCCAACGGCGCCCCTCTCATCGCGCTGGCTGCCCGCTCCGGATCAATCCGCACATTGCGTTATCTGATTGCTGCCGGAGCCGATGTCAACGCGCTCACATCCGTCAACGAAACGCCGCTGATGCTGGCGGCTTATTTCCGCGAAGAGGGAGTGTCATCGGCCGAACGCCACGACGAAGTCGTGCGTGTGCTGCTGGACGCTGGCGCTAATCTTGAGAATCCCTATAACTACACCGCGCTGGCCTATGCCGCTTATAGCGACCGCCAGCGTGCGATGCGTTTCCTGATCGAACGTGGTGCA
This sequence comes from Betaproteobacteria bacterium, assembly GCA_947465215.1. Taxonomy (GTDB): domain Bacteria; phylum Pseudomonadota; class Gammaproteobacteria; order Burkholderiales; family SG8-41. Next base: position 3,449 of record CANHZX010000276.1, read on the forward strand.
AAGCTGGACGCCGATGCCGTCAACCGGCTGGTCTACGTCAATACGCCGTTGATGATGGCGACGATCCAAGGGCACCGGGAAGCGGTGCGTGCGCTGCTGCGTGCTG
>CANHZX010000277.1 GCA_947465215.1 Betaproteobacteria bacterium
CGCAGAGCACCGCCAAAACGAACAGCAATCCTTTAACAATATTCATGCCACCCCCTTTACTCATTCAGCGCCAGTGACGATGACTTCGTCCCCTTCAACCCGGAACCGGTGATCAAAATCCCCGGATACCCAATCCATGAATTGCAAGGCTTCCTGAAACCGAGCGTCTCCATTGCGCAAAACTTCCGGGCGCAGTTTTTTATCAATCAATACCGGAAGAAACGATACTTGATCGACGCCCTGCTTCCCGATGATGGCCTTTGCGATCAGGCTGCGCTTGGCGTCCGATCCATAGGACAGATGGGGATAATCCGGATCAAGAACAACGCCGTATTTTTTCTCAAATGCTGCCGCCTTTTCCGGGGATTTTGCCGTCGATGACATAATGAAATTCGACAGACTGTAGAAACATGCTGCGCCCTGATGAACTCCAATCGCCTTTGGGGTATGTGCGTGATGCCCCAGCAGAAGGTCTGCCCCGGCGGCGACAGCCGCCTCAGCAACGGCAACCTGATAATCGGCAATCAGCTTCGGAATATAGTGAACGCCCCAATGCAGCGAGACCACCACAGCATCCGCTCTGGATTTTGCGTTCTTGATGTCTTCGACGAGACCAGCAAGATCTTCGGCATAAGGAACGGTCACCACCCTGGGCGGCACACCCGGCTGGTAGTCGAAGGCCTCGTAATAGGTATGCACCCTCAGCGGTGCCACACCGGGACGATCCGGTCCTGCCGCATAACCATTCTGCAGAATGGAACAGTAGGCGAGAAACGCCACCTTGACACCGTTTTTTTCAATAATTTCCGGAGCGCGGGCCTCCGCGAGATTTCTGCCCGCACCAACAACCTTGATGCCCCTGCCCCGCAGCAAATCCACTGTATCCATCAGTGCATCGGCACCCCAGTCCATGGCATGGTTACTGGCAAGCGAAACGACATCAAAACCGCAATCCGAAAATACGGAAATCATTTGCGGCGAAACACGGCTATGCGCTCCATTGGAGTGCAGCTGGAATTCTCCGCGGGTTGAATAGACACGCTCGACCTGTGCGAACCGGAGATCCGCCTGCTGCAATACCGGCTTTACCAATTCCGAATACCGTTCAATCGGCTCATGAATCGGCCCGACATCACCACAAGCCAACAGGCTTAATTTATTCATTATCCCCTCCACCACCTGATCAGCTGTATTTGCTTTTTGCTGCGCTGCCGAGATAACGGGCTTCGAGCTCCTGCTGCCGCTCTGCGCCCTCACCGTCAGGTCCACCAAAGGGACGCGGATAAGGGCGATCCTTGCGGCTCAGCTCGAACTCTTCCCAGGCGGTAATACCCCGACGCTGGAAATCCTGCATGAAATCATGCAACGCCGCCCACATCACCTGGTGCGTAAAGCCCGGATACCAGGCAATGTTGACACCCAGCGACAGATGCTCGTCCAGTCCGAGATAACGGGGCAACTTACCCTTCATGAACGAGAACGGCCCCTGCAATGCCTTGCGTGCCTGGCGGATCTCGTCCTCCGAGTGGGGGGACTCCAGCTGAACCCAGTCCACGCCCGCTTCCTCGCGATACGCTTTCATTCGTACAACCGCATCCTCAAAGCTGCTGTTCACAGCATCGCGGGCGTAGCATTGCGACATGATCACAAAATCAGGATCGATTTCGTTTTTCATGTCGACTGCGGCTCTGTAACGGGCAACGGCCTGCTCAATAGGCACAACCTCAACGCCCGCGCTTTGCGTGCGTCGCTTGCCTTCTATGGGCTGGTCATCAATCCGTATGCCCGCTATTCCGGCACGGATCGACTCACGAACCAGCCGCCGCACAGCCATGATCCCGCCGTGGCCGGTATCGCCATCGAGAATGATCGGGAAATCAGCACTCTGGGCAATCCAGCCGCCGATTTGAATGCATTCCATCATGCTCGCCGTGCCCACGTCTGCCAACCCGGTATACGACCCCACTACGCCACTGGTACCGACGAAACCGACTTCGCAACCGGCCTGCGCCATGATCCGCGCATGCGTGGCTGACGGCGGATGCAATACCACCAGCACTTTGCCCTGCCGTTGAATGAGCTGCTTCAACCGGGTGGTTTTCCTGATCTGATCCATCATCAAGCAGCCTTGTTCGAACCGGAAAGTGATTGCAACGCTGCCTCGCGGCCCGCAATGCGACCGAACACCGCACCAGCCATCAGCCCCGAGCTTCCGGGATAGTTGAAGTAAAACAGCCCGCCAACCAGCTCACCGGCCGCGTAAAGTCCGGGCAACGGCGCATCCTCGATATCAAGCACTTGGGTGGTCGTCGAAATCTTGATGCCGCCGAAGGTAAAGGTAATGCCGCAAGTGACGGCATATGCACTGTAGGGCGGCTTTTCAATCGGATTCGCCCAGTTTGACTTGTTGATTGCAAGTCCTTCGGTGCACTTCCCGTCCTTGATGTTGGGATTGAAGGAAGCATCCCTTTTAACCGCCGCATTGAATTCGCGCACGGTCTTCAGGAAAGTCGGTGCGTGGACGTCCTCCATCTTCGCCACGAGTTCCTCAATAGTATTCGCCTGGACTTTTGTGGTTCCCTTGGAGCGATATTCGTCATGCAGCAGATGATCAACCTGTGAATCGAACACATGCCAGGCAAAACTGCCCGGCTGCTCCAGCACGATACGGCCGTATTTGGCGTAGGTGTAATTGCGGAAATCAGCGCCCTCATCGACAAAACGCTCGCCATTGGCATTGATCATGAGACTGAAGGGATAACCGTTGCGGCTTGCCGTGATCGGACGATCCAGTTCGCCAAAGTCGGGCGCATAGCGTTCCCAGGATACTGAATGGCAGCCGGACCATTGCCCGTAAGCCTGCGCACCGGCATCCAGCGCCATCCGGATACCGTCGCCCGTGTTAAAGCGGGTTCCCCTGACTTTGGCCATTTCCCAGCCGGCGCCAAGATAACGCGTGCGCCACTCACGGTTCGCCTCGAAACCACCCGCAGCGATCACAACTGCTTTGGCATGGATTTCCTCTTCAACGCCCTTGGTTTCCACGCGTACACCGCAGATGCCCGAGGGGCCGCGTAGCAGACCTGTGGCGCGAACGCCGTAGCGGATATCCACCCCGAATTTGACTGCCGCCTTGTACTCAGCTTCAACAAGGCCACGACCGCCGCCGGTAGCCTCAACGACCGTACCGCCGAAAAACTTGAATTTACCTTCGTGCTTGAAGGCATACCGGCCGAACCGCGGAACAAAGCGGACGCCCCGCCCATGCAGCCATTGGACCGTATCGGTACTGTTAAGAACGACCGTCTCCGCCAGATCGGGATCACAGTAGTATTGGGTGACGCGGCCGAGGTCATCCAGATACTGCTCTGCCGTGTATTCGCCAAAATCCGTATTGGCGATCTCGCCCTCCGACAGATCCGGAACTACGGATCGAACGGTCTCTGCGCCGTTATGCACCATGCGGAAACCACCACCGGTGAAAGCACTGTTACCGCCCCGCTTTTCCTCGGGCGCACGCTCAAGCAG
>CANHZX010000278.1 GCA_947465215.1 Betaproteobacteria bacterium
AAAAGGGCCTTGGGGGCCCTTTTTTCATGGTGTCGCGTTAGGGATGGTATGGAGACTTATATAAAAACATAATGAAAAGGATTATCAAACATCATTATTAAATAAATGAAAAAAACGATAACTTTCGGGTCGTTATTGGGTTAACACCATTTTTACCCTATTTATCGTTTTAACAATTATTGTAAGGAAGGCTGTCGATGAATCCGCTGCCTCTGCTGTCCGCCCCGAAACCGATCGTGCTTGTCCTGACGAACCGGCCTGCAACCGCCAACCGCTGCACCACAGCTGTTTCCGCTGAGGTTTGGCTGCAGAAGCTCCTGCGACCGTTGCTGCTGGCGCTGAGCCTGGCTGGCGGTCTGGCTCCGGTTGCCGCAGAGGCCGCCGCTACCGCCGCACCGATCTCCGGTGAGATCCAGCACTTGTCGCTGACCACTCCCGGGGATTACTGGTCGGGCGGCACCATCGTCGTCGGCAACCAGTCGATCATCATTCCGCGCAATCTGCTGGTCGATCTGCCGGCGAACCGGCTGACCTTGTGGCAGTTGGTGGATCAGGCGCCCGCCGCCTGCAAGGCGCTGGGGCAGACCGGTCTGGCCAAATCCGATACCTGCAACACCAGCGGCAAGGGCGGTTTTGCCTTCGTCGCCGCCAACCGCACGCGCAACGGCAATGTCATCGCCGGCGACCTGTTCCTGGAAAAGGGCCGCGAAAGCCTGTCGGGTGTGGTCACCTATATCAATCACACCGACGGTTATCTGCGCATCAACGGTACGCCGTCGGTCAATGGCGCCGATCCCGGCACCGGCCTGCTGGCGCGGATGAACGATCCGTCTTCACGCCATACCGTGCAACAGGGCCTCGGCTGCGCGACCGGATCTGAAAACTGCAGCCCCGATCCGCGTTTCGCCCTCGATTCGGATAACTACACCAACATGGCAGTCACCGGTTATCCGATGTGCATCCCCAGCACGCTGCCCCGTAGCTGGGCCGGTTTGCCGGCACAGGGCACAGGGGCGGATGCGTCGCTGGCGGTTGCCGGTGGCGTCACCCGCTCTACGGCCACCGGGCTGAATGATGCGCTGTGCCCCCACACCAACCGCCCGGCCCTGCCTAATACCCCGGTCGAGGATTCACGGCGCATGGCGCCGATCAAGGTCGGCGACCATATCAATCTGGAGGGCAACTACGAGGTCGTGAATGGCGCGCGTTTCCTGTCCTTCCACACTTCGACCACCTCGGTGGCGATGGCGACCAAGACCGCACTGACCCAACCCGATTATCTCGCGCCCGATGAAGTCGAACTCGATGCGCCGGGATTCAACAACCTGCGTATCCGCGGCCTGTTCATCGGCTATTCGACGCTGCCACCCGATGTGCTGTTCTGGACCGTGCACTACGACCCCGAGCAGAACCAGCCCCATGAAAAACCGCTGGGCACGACCAAGGGCTGCGATATGGTGACCAAGATCGGCAACGATTGCGGTATCGCCAACGGTCTGGTCGCCGGTGTCGGCAACAACATCTGGAAGCTGCGTTACAACCTCGATTTCCTGACCGGCGCGCGTGAACGCGAAAATCCCTGCATCCATCTGCGTGCCGATGCGCGCCTCGGTAACGGCTTCTGCCCGAACAACCAGAGCGCGCTGGCGGTGTCGCTGAACGACATCTTCGGTGTTCTGAGCCCGCTGCCGCGCGAAATCATCATGCGCACCGGGCATCTGCTCGCCGCGCGTGCTGCCGGCTACGAGCCGGTGACCGTGGACATCCGCGGCAACAAGGCGACCAACGGCGAATATCTGTTCCCGATTGCCAACGGCATTCTCGGCATGGGCGGCCTCGGTGGTATCGGCATGCCGGAGATGGTCGAGATCGACCTGACCAAGACCACGATGCCGTTTTTCTTTACGTCGATGCCGTGGACCCTCGACCGTCGTCTGAGCCCCGGTGGTTGCAAGGATGGTTGTGAGACCACGCCGCAGCCGCTCGACCCTTATCCTTTCGAAGGTCTCGATCCGCGCACCCAGGCGCAGAATATTCCGGTCGGCACCTACAACGATCCGAAATTCACCGCAGCACCGTTGAGCGATGTGCGTAACCGCATCCTGTCGTATATGACGCGCATCGGTACCGCAGAGCCCGCGGTGTATGACTTTAACGGCGATGCCAGCGTGCTGGCCTGGCCGCCGGCCGATCCGGACGTGTTGCCGATCCGCGTCACGCCGCAGATCGCTTACTGCGCGAAAGGCGCTGCCGCGGGCAATACCAGCTGCATGCAGCCGGTGTCGCCGCCGGTGTGCGTCGCGCCGCTGGTGTTGCAGAACGGTTCCTGCGTGCAGGCGCCGATCACTGTGGCCGCCGAAGCGCCGCCGGCACCGCCGTCCTTCACCGCACCGGTGACGCCGCCGGTCACTCCGCCCGTGACGCCGCCCGTTACACCGCCGGTAACTCTCCCTACGCCGACCGTGGATACCGTGACCATCGCGCGTGTGATGTGGGTGCCGATTGGCGGCCTGCGCGGCCTGCGGGTGATTGCCAAATCCTCGCAGCCTGCCGGACCGGTTCCCAATCTGTTTGTCACCGCATTTGACGGCGCCAATGTGCTGCTGCCGCAGACCCAGATGATTCGATCGGACGTGCCCCTCGCCACCGACGTCGGTTCTGTGCAGTGCTCGGTAGCGGATCCCTGCTGGCAACTGCCGCTGAGACGGTTGCCGCGCAATGTCAAGCCAAGCTCAGTGGTGGTGCAGTCGAGCAAGGGTGGTACTGCGACGGCGCTGCCCACCAACAATCAATCGTTCTGACCGGGGGCGCCATGAATCATTCACACAACGCTGCCCTGAACTTCAATGTCGAGCAAGGAAACGCCATGTTTTCCAAATCAATCGTATGCCTGCGTATTGTGCGCAACACCGCGGCAGCCCTCAGCCTGTTGATGGCCACGGGTTTTGCGCTGAACCCGGTCGCGGCGCAGGCCGCCACGTCCGTACAGATCAGCGGCGAGATTTCGCGCATCACCCTGAGCACGCCGGGCGATTACTGGTCGGCCGGTACCATGGTGATCAGCGGTCAGTACGTGACCATTCCGCGCAACCTGCTGATTGATCTGCCGGCCAACCGGCTGACGCTGTGGCAGTTGTTCGACCAGGCCTCGGCGGCGTGCAAGGCGCTCGGCGAAACCGGGTTGACCAGCACCGACCGCTGCAACACCACCGGCACCGGCGCCTACGCCAGTATTTCCGCCAACCGCACCAACGGCGGCAACATCATTGCCGGCGACATGCTGATCGACAAGGGGCAGGAAGTGGTGACCGGCGCGGTGACCTATATCAATCACGACGAGGGTTATCTGCGCATCAACGGCATCCTCGGCGATCCGGAAGTCGGCATGATGGCGCGGATGAATGATCCGACCCAGCGCCATACCGTGCAGCAGGGTCTCGGTTGCGCTGCGGACAGTCCCAATTGCAGCGCCGACCCGCGCTTTACCAACGATCCCGACAACTACACCAATACCGCGGTGACCGG
>CANHZX010000279.1 GCA_947465215.1 Betaproteobacteria bacterium
ATCAAATAGACCGCGATTTCTCAATGAGTCGAGATACCTTCCAGGCCTTTGACTTCGAAATCGGCCGAGTTTCCTCAATGGCCACGAGGTCGCCTTCGCGATACTCGTTTTTCTCGTCGTGGGCATGGTACTTCTTCGACCTGGTAATAATCTTGCCTATCAGCGGATGCGTCACGCGGCGCTCGACAAGAACGGTCACCGTCTTGTCCATCTTGTCACTGACAACTCGCCCGGTAAGCATTCTGGTATTTTTTGCTTCGCTCATTTGCTGATTGCCTTCTCTGCGAGGACGGTACGGACACGGGCGATATCGCGTCGGACCTTTCTCAGTTGGCTGGTGTTGGTCAATTGCTGCGTCGCCTTCTGCATGCGCAGGGAGAACTGCGCCTTCAGCAGCGATTCCAGTTCCTTGCGCAGTTCTTCGGCGCCTTTTGCCTGCAGTTCGCTTGCCTTCATATCAACCCCCGACCAGACGATGCACGAACGTGGTCGCGATCGGCAGCTTCGCCGCGGCAAGGCGGAAAGCCTCCTTGGCAATAACCTCGTTCACGCCGTCCATTTCATACAGAACCTTACCCGGCTGGATCTCGGCGACCCAGTACTCCGGATTTCCCTTGCCGTTACCCATCCGGACCTCTGCCGGTTTACGCGAAATCGGCTTGTCCGGGAAAATGCGGATCCAGATCCGGCCGCCGCGCTTGATATGACGCGTCATCGCACGACGTGCGGCCTCGATCTGACGGGCAGTCAGGCGGCCGCGACCGATCGCCTTCAGGCCGAATTCGCCGAAGCTGACCTTGTTGCCGCGAGTCGCAACGCCGGTATTCCGGCCCTTCTGCTCCTTGCGGTATTTACGCCTGGCTGGCTGTAGCACGTTTTGCTCCTGTCTTTGCAGTTGTCCTTCTCGGCTTGCGCGCGGGTGCCGGCGCGGGTTCCTCGGCCGGTGCGGCCGCGGGAGCCAGTCCCGGATGATCGTTCTTGCCGATCACTTCACCCTTGAATACCCAGACCTTGACGCCGATGACGCCATAACTGGTCTTGGCTTCCGAAAAACCGTAGTCGATGTCGGCGCGCAGCGTATGCAGCGGCACGCGGCCTTCGCGATACCACTCGGTGCGGGCGATTTCGATCCCGTTGAGCCGGCCTGCGCTCATGATCTTGATGCCCTGAGCGCCGAGACGCATCGCATTGGTAATTGCACGCTTCATGGCGCGGCGGAACATGATCCGCTTCTGCAGCTGCTGCACGATCGAGTCGGCGATCAGCTGTGCATCAAGTTCAGGCTTGCGCACTTCCTCGATGTTGACGTGCACCGGCACGCCGAGCATTTTCTGCAGATCGGCCTTCAGGCGCTCGATGTCTTCGCCCTTCTTGCCGATGACCATGCCGGGACGGGCGCTGAACACGGTGATACGCGCATTCTTGGCCGGACGCTCGATGACAACACGGGAAACAGCGGCCTGGGACAGGCGCTCTTTCAGGTATTCACGGACCTTGATGTCCTCAAGGAGCATGCCCGCGAAGTTCTTGTTGTTGGCATACCAGCGTGAAGCCCAGTTACGGTTGAACGCCAGACGGAACCCGATCGGGTGAATTTTTTGGCCCATGCTTTACTTCCTTCCGTCGCCGACAGTGACATAAACATGGCACGTCGGTTTCAAGATTTGTACGCCCCGGCCTTTGGCGCGCGCGGAGAAGCGCTTCATCACCGGTCCTTTTTCGACGTAAATCCGGGTGACCTTCAGTTCGTCGATATCGGCACCGTCATTGTGCTCGGCGTTGGCAATTGCCGACTCCAGCACCTTGCGGATGATTACCGCACCCTTCTTCGGTGAAAAACCCAGAATATTCAGTGCGTTTTCCACCGTTTTGCCGCGGATCAGATCCGCAACAAGTCGGCCTTTTTGCGGCGAAAGCCTGACGCCGAACAGTTTAGCTGTGGTATCCATTTCGATAACCCTTATTTCGCCGCCGGTGTCGGGGACGATTTCTTGTCAGCCGGCGATGAACCGCCGGCCTTCGAATGGCCCTTGAACGTGCGGGTGTGGGCAAATTCGCCGAGCTTGTGGCCGACCATGTTCTCGGTGACATACACCGGCACATGCTGCCGGCCGTTGTGAACCGCAATCGTCAGACCGACGAAGTCGGGCAGAACCGTGGAACGCCGTGACCAGGTCTTGATCGGACGCTTGTCAGAACCGGCGCGGGCCGTCTCCACCTTCTGCATCAGGTGATGATCGACGAACGGGCCTTTTTTAATGGAACGTGACATGTTTATCCCTTACGCCGTAGCTTTCGCATTGCGGCGACGAATGATCATGCCGCTGGTGCGTTTGTTCTTGCGCGTCTTGTAACCCTTACACATGACGCCCCAGGGACTGACCGGAGCCTGTGCGGCTGCCGTACGTCCTTCACCACCGCCGTGCGGATGGTCGATCGGGTTCATTGCGACACCCCGGACCGTCGGGCGGATACCGCGCCAACGGACACGACCGGCCTTGCCGATGGATTCCAGCTGATGTTCTTCGTTACCGACCTCGCCAATCGTGGCGCGGCAGTTCACGTGCACTTTGCGGATTTCGCCGGAGCGCAGGCGCAGCTGGGCGTATTCGCCTTCGCGGGCCAGCAGTTGCACCGAGGTGCCTGCAGCACGCGACAACTGTGCACCTTTACCCGGCAGCATTTCCACGCAGCAGATCGTCGAGCCGACAGGAATGTTGCGCAGCGGCAGGGCGTTGCCTGTTTTGATCGGAGCTTCCGGACCGGAAATCAGCTGCATGCCGGCAGTGACGCCACGGGTGGCGATCACGTAACGGCGCTCGCCGTCGGCGTAACACAGCAATGCCAAATGGGCGCTGCGGTTCGGATCGTATTCAATGCGCTCAACCTTGGCCGGAATACCGTCCTTGTTGCGCTTGAAATCGACCATGCGGTAATGCTGCTTGTGGCCGCCCCCCTGATGGCGCATGGTGACGCGGCCATGGGCGTTACGTCCGGCTTTCTTCGACTGGCTCTTGACCAGCTTCGCAACCGGCTTGCCTTTGTGCAGACCCGGGGTGACCACCTTGACCAGGCCACGACGGCCCGGAGAAGTCGGTTTGACTTTAATTAACATTACTTCACCTCCCCTTCAGCAAAGGTGATTTCCTGGCCCGCCTTGAGGCAGACGTAGGCTTTTTTCCATGAGCTGCGCCGGCCGACAAACTTGCCGAAGCGCTTTTCCTTGCCGCGGACATTGACGATGCGGACCTGCTGGACTTCAAGCTTCTCGTCCTTCTTGCTCAGCATCGTTTCGACGGCAGCCTTGATTTCGGGCTTGGTCGCATCCCGGGCAACGCGGAACACCACCTGGTTGTTCTTTTCGCCGACAAGCGTGCTCTTTTCGGAGATCACGGGGGCGAGCAGGATTTGCGCCAGACGTTCTGTGCTGAATGCGCTCATGCCAGCAGCTCCTCTATCTTGCCCACAGCGCCTTTAGTGATCAGCACATTGGTGTGCCGGATC
>CANHZX010000280.1 GCA_947465215.1 Betaproteobacteria bacterium
CGCTGACCTCGACCAAACTCAAAGTCACCGGCATCGACCTGTTCAGTGCCGGCAATTTCCAGGGCGGCGACGGCACGGAGGACATCACCCTGTCCGACCCGATCGGCGGCGTCTACAAGCGACTGGTCATCAAGGACGACAAGCTGATCGGCAGCGTGCTTTACGGCGACACCGTCGACGGCGCCTATTACTTCAAGCTGCTGCGCGAAGGCCGCAAGGTCAGCGACATCCGCGACAAGCTGATGTTCGGCGAATCCAACCTCGGTGACGCCGGACATCAGGGCCAGAACAAGGCCGCCGCAATGTCGGATGACATGGAAGTCTGCGGCTGCAACGGCGTGTGCAAAGGCACCATCGTCAAAGCGATCAAAGAAAAAGGCCTGTTCACGCTGGACGACGTGCGCAAGCACACCAAGGCCTCGAGCTCCTGCGGCTCCTGCACCGGGCTTGTCGAACAGATCCTGATGTTTACCGCCGGCGGCGACTATTCGGCCTCACCCAAAGTCAAACCGATGTGCGGCTGCACCGACCACACGCATGCCGAAGCACGTGCGGCCATCCGCGATCATGAACTGCTGACGATTCCGGCGGTGATGAAATTCCTCGAATGGCGCACACCCAACGGCTGTGCCAGCTGCCGCCCGGCGATCAACTATTACCTGCTGTCGACCTGGCCGCACCGGGCCAAGGACGATCCGCAGTCGCGTTACATCAACGAACGCGCCCACGCCAACATCCAGAAGGACAGTACCTATTCGGTGATCCCGCGGATGTGGGGCGGCGTCACCACCGCTGACGAACTGCGGCGCATCGCCAACGTCGTCGACAAATACAAGATTCCCACGGTCAAAGTCACCGGCGGCCAGCGCATCGACCTGCTCGGCGTGAAAAAGGAAGACCTGCCTGCCGTCTGGCGCGACCTCGACATGCCGTCGGGCCACGCCTATGCCAAAGCCCTGCGTACGGTAAAGACCTGCGTCGGCGCCGAGTGGTGCCGCTTCGGCGTACAGGACTCGACGAAGATGGGCCAGGACCTCGAGCGCGGCCTGTGGCGCATGTATGCCCCGCACAAGGTCAAGCTCGCTGTCTCCGGCTGCCCGCGCAATTGTGCCGAATCCGGCATCAAGGACGTCGGCGTCATCGGCGTCGATTCAGGCTGGGAAATCTATGTCGCCGGCAACGGCGGCATCAAGACCGAAGTCGCGCAGTTCCTGGTCAAGGTCAAAACCGCCGAGGAAGTGATGGAATATTCCAGCGCCTTCCTGCAGCTCTACCGCGAAGAGGGCTGGTATCTGGAACGCACAGTGCACTACATCAACCGCGTCGGCCTTGATTATGTGAAACAGCGAATCCTCGAAGATGCTGAAAACCGCAAGGCACTGTATGAACGCCTGCAGTTTGCGCTAAAGGATGAACCTGATCCCTGGGCGGAACGGGTCGCCGGCGCGGACCGCGCGCAATTTGAATCGATCAAACCGGTGGCTGCCACCGCGGGAGTCACGGCATGAACCACTGGCTGAAAATCTGCGCGCTGGAAGACATTCCGCAACTGGGCTCCCGTGTCGTGCAGCGCGGAGGCCAGAGCGACATCGCGATCTTCCGCACTTCCGAAGACACGGTGTTCGCACTGGAAGACCGCTGCCCGCACAAGGGCGGCGCGCTGTCGCAGGGTATTGTCTGCGGCAACAAAGTCGCCTGCCCGCTGCACAACTGGAATATCGCGCTGGAAACCGGCGGCGCCATCGCGCCCGACGAAGGCAGCACCAAAACCTTTCCGGTAAAAATCGAGGGCGGCTTCGTGCTGCTGGCCTTGCCCGTTCCTGTTCATGCCTGAGATCGCCTCCACCTGCTGTTACTGCGGGGTTGGTTGCGGTCATGCGTCGCTGCGCGACGCCGACCGCTTTGCGGTTTATGGGGAACACCGCAGCCGGGTGCTAAATCACCATGTCTGAAGTTCAATCCACTTGCTGCTATTGCGGCGTCGGCTGCGGTGTGCTGATCAGCCGCCGCGACGGCCGCATTACCGGCGTGCGTGGCGACCCGCATCATCCCGCGAACTTCGGCAAGCTGTGCAGCAAAGGGCAGGCCCTGCATGAAACGGTCTACGGTCATGGCCGTGCGCTGTATCCCGAATATCGCAAATCGCGGGAAGCACCGCGCACCCGCGCCTGCTGGGACGAAACGCTGGGCTATGTGGCGGACCGTTTTGCCGACACCATCCGCCGTTACGGCCCCGATTCGGTCGCCTTCTACATCTCGGGTCAACTGCTGACCGAAGACTATTACGCCTTCAACAAGCTCGCCCGCGCGCTGGTCGGCACCAACAACATCGATTCCAACTCGCGGCTGTGCATGTCGTCAGCCGTAGCTGGTTACAAGACCACGCTGGGTGCGGATGCGCCGCCCGGCTGTTATGAAGACATTGACCTTGCCGATTGCGTCCTGATCGCCGGATCCAATACCGCTTGGGCCCATCCCATCCTGTTTCGCCGCATCGAAGAAGCCAAAGCGAAAAACCCGGACCTGAAAATCATCGTCATTGATCCGCGCCGCACCGCGACCGCTGAACTCGCCGACCTGCATCTCGCGATTCAGCCGGGCACCGACGTCGCGCTATTCCTCGGCATGCTCAATACCCTGCTCTGGGAAAACCTCACCGACCCGGCTTATATCGAAGCGCATACCGAAGGTTTTGATGCGCTGAAAGCAACCACCCGCGATTACGCCCCCGAACTCGCCGCACAGCTCTGTGGCATCAGCAAGGATGATCTGATCACGGCAGCACGCTGGTTCGGCCAGTCAAAGGCCGCGATGTCGCTGTATTGCATGGGCCTCAACCAGTCCTCCTGCGGCACCGATAAAAATGCCGCGCTGATCAATCTGCATCTCGCCACCGGTCACATCGGCCGCCCCGGCGCAGGACCGTTCTCGCTGACCGGCCAGCCCAACGCGATGGGCGGCCGCGAAACCGGCTCGATGGCCAATCTGCTGATCGGACACCGCGATCTGCAGAACGCCGGCGACCGTGCAGAAGTCGCCAAACTCTGGGGTGTGCCGTCAATCAGCGGTCGACCCGGCAAAACTGCCGTCGAACTGTTCGACGCCATCCGCCACGGCGACATCAAGGCGGTATGGATCGCCTGCACCAACCCCGCGCAGTCGATGCCCGATCAAAACGCCGTGCGTGAAGCGCTGACCCGCGCCGAACTGGTGGTGCTGCAGGAAACCTGCAACGACACCGAAACTGCAGCCTATGCTGATGTACTTTTGCCCGCTGCGGGCTGGGGCGAAAAGGAAGGCACGGTCACCAATTCCGAACGCCGCATCTCGCGCGTACGCCCGGCGGTTGCCGCGCCGGAAGAGGCCCGGCCCGATTGGCGCATCGCCTGCGACTTCGCGCTGGAACTCGAACGCCGCCTGCACGGCCACACCTCGACGCTGTTCGCCTTTGATTCGCCGCGGCAGATTTTCAATGAATACCGCGAGCTCACCCGCGGCCGCAAC
>CANHZX010000281.1 GCA_947465215.1 Betaproteobacteria bacterium
CACCCGGCTCTCGGACGAGGAAATCTCGCGCTTTGCCGCTCACCGCTACCGCTTCCCCGGTGTCGAAGCCAAAGCAAGGCTGTTCCGCCAGTATCCTCAGGGCGAAATGTTCTCGCATGTCGTCGGCCATATCGGGCGTATCAACCAAAAAGAAGTCGAACAACTGGAGTCGGAAGATCGACTCGCCAATTACCGCGGCAGTGACTACATCGGCAAGACGGGGCTTGAGCAGAGTTACGAAAAATTCCTGCACGGCACCACCGGCGTCGAGGAAGTCGAAGTCGACTCCGGCGGCCGCGCAGTACGCACGCTGTCACGCACGCCGCCGGTGTCGGGCAACAATCTGGTACTGAACCTCGACGCCAAGCTGCAGGAAATCGCCTACAACGCCTTCGGTGAGCGTCGCGGTGCACTGGTCGCCATCGATCCGGTCACCGGCGGCGTCCTGGCTTTTGTCAGCAAGCCCGGCTTCGACCCCAACCTGTTTGTTGACGGCATTGATCCGCAGAGCTGGGGGGAACTGAATGGATCCATCGACAAGCCGCTGCTCAACCGCGCCGCGGCCGGCACCTATCCGCCGGGTTCGACCTTCAAGCCGTTCATGGCACTTGCGGCGCTCTTTTACGGCAAACGCACGCCGCAACAGGCAATCAGCGATCCCGGCTTCTACATGTTCGGCGGCCACCGTTTCCGCGACGACAAGGTCGGCGGCCACGGCATGGTCGACATGTACAAATCCATCGTCGTTTCCTGCGACACTTATTACTATGTGCTCGCCAATGATCTGGGCATTGATCCGATCTCGCGTTTCATGGCGATGTTCGGATTCGGCAGCCGTACCGGCATCGATATTGGCGGCGAATCGGCGGGCATACTGCCTTCTTCCGAATGGAAAATGCGCCGCTTCAAGCAGAAGTGGTATCCCGGCGAAACCATCAGCGTCGGCATCGGCCAGGGTTACAACAGCTACACGCCGCTGCAACTGGCCTCGGCGACGGCAACGCTGGCCAATGATGGCGTAATGTTCCGGCCACATATCGTCAACTACGTCGAAGATATCCGCACCCGCGAAAAATCGCTGATCGAGCCCAAGCCCCTGCGCGACCTCGCACTCAAGCCGGAGCACCTCAAGGTGATCAAGGACTCGCTGATCGGCGTCAACAAAGAAGGCACTTCGGCCCGCGTGTTTGCCGATGCCCCGTACGTCTCCGGCGGGAAAACCGGCACGGCTCAGGTCATTGCCATCAAGCAGAACGAAAAATATGTCGAAAGCCGTGTCGCCGAACGCCATCGCGACCACGCACTGTTCATCGCCTACGCCCCGGCCGACAAACCGACCATCGCGCTCGCCGTCATCGCCGAAAACTCCGGCTTTGGGGCACGCGCAGCGGCTCCGATCGCGCGCCAGGTGCTCGACTACTATCTTCTGGGCAAGGTGCCGCAGAAACCGGCTGAAACGGACGACAACTGATGCCTCCCGTACTACGGCGACTGATACTGTTCGTGACACGGCACATCGACGGCGTGCTGCTGTCGGCAATCCTGCTGCTGATGTTCACCGGACTGCTGGTGTTGCTCAGCGCCTCCAACGGCAACTTTGTGCGTACCTCGGGGCAGCTCGGCAACATGCTGGTGGCGCTCGGCGTAATGTGGCTTTTCGCCAATATCCCGCCGCATTACCTGCAACGGCTTGCGCTGCCGGTATTCGCGCTCGGCTGCGCGCTGCTGATCGGTGTTGCGCTGTTCGGTGAAATCGTCAACGGTGCGCGGCGCTGGCTGCACATCGGCGTCACCCGCATCCAGCCTTCCGAATTGATGAAAATCGCGCTGCCGCTGATGCTCGCCTGGTATTTCAACCGGAATGAAGCCTCGCTGAAACTACGCAACTACGGTATCGCCGCGCTGATGCTTGTCGCGCCGGTTGCTCTGATTGCCCGCCAGCCCGACCTCGGCACCGCCATCCTGATCATGGCCAGCGGCTGCTACGTGATTTTCCTAGCGGGCCTGCCCTGGCGCATCATCATTGCACTCGGTGTGGCCGGGCTGACCAGCCTGCCTTTCCTTTGGTCGGTGATGCATGACTACCAGCGCCAGCGCGTACTGACGCTTCTCGACCCGACTACCGATCCGCTGGGAAGCGGCTACCACACCATCCAGTCGACCATCGCCGTCGGCTCCGGCGGGATACTGGGCAAAGGCTGGATGAACGGTACGCAAACACATCTCGACTTCATCCCCGAGCGCACCACCGACTTCATTTTCGCGGTTTTTGCTGAAGAGTTCGGCCTGCTGGGCAATGCCATTCTGCTGCTGCTGTTCCTGTTCCTGATCGCTAGGGCGATGGTCATCACCGCCAACGCGCCGACACTGTTCACGCGCCTGCTCGCAGGGGCCATCACGATGACATTCTTTACCTATGCCTTTGTCAACATGGGCATGGTCTCGGGTATCCTGCCTGTGGTCGGAGTGCCCCTGCCATTGATCAGCTACGGCGGAACATCGTTAGTCTCGATCTGCCTCGGCTTTGGTATTCTTATGAGCATCAATACGCATAAAAAGCTTGTTCAAACATGATTTGCATATCTGAGTGACAGTTTTCCGCCACAGATGAATACCGGAAAAATGAATATTTTAAAATGCATCACAGGTCTGGCCATGATCGCTTCCATGACCGGTTGCGGCATTTTCAGCAAGAGCCCGCCTACGGCGATGGAGCCAACGGGTGCGTCGGCTGGTACCGGGGGTTTTTACAAAGATGATGGCCCCGGCCTTTTCGCCCCCTCCAATCTCGAAGAGATCCCCGACGCGGTACCGAAAATGGAGCCCCTGCTTGCCGGGCCCATGCGACCTTACGTGGTGCTGGGCAAAGGTTATTCCCCCATGACCCGGCTGGAGCCGTACAAGGATCGGGGAATCGCTACCTGGTATGGCAGGCGCTACCACGGCAAACCCACTTCTTCCGGTGAAGCGTATGACATGTATGCAATGACTGCAGCACACACTGTGCTGCCGATCCCGAGTTATGTCCGCGTCACCAATCTTGCCAACAAGAAATCCGTCGTGGTACGCGTCAATGACCGCGGCCCCTTTATCGGCAACCGTTTGATCGACCTCTCTTACACTGCCGCGTACAAGCTGGGATTGGCGACAGCCGGGAGCGGAATGGTCGAGGTTGAACTCATCATCCCCGGCAGCCCGGAGCCGGGAAAGACGTCAGGGGCTTCGCCAAACATTGCGCCGGCAGCAGTCCAGCCTGTCGCGCCCGCCAAACCGCTGACCACTGGTTTCTTCGTGCAACTGGCCGCCTTCAGCAGCAAAGAAAATGCAGATGCCTATCTGCAGAAAATTCGGGAACAGAAGGAATTGCAGGGCGAACCGCTGCAGATCCGGGAAAATGCGGGGCTGTTCAGAATACATGCGGGGCCGTATCCCAGCGATGCGGCAGCAAGGCAATCCGCGGAGCGCGCCGCCCGGCTGCTCAATATCAGACCGCTGGTATCAGCA
>CANHZX010000282.1 GCA_947465215.1 Betaproteobacteria bacterium
AACTACCACCGCATGTTCGAAACCGGCGTCAACGATGTTGACCGTGCGCTGGCGCAGAAGCAGTTCCGTAATGACATCAAGAAACACGTTGATGACATTTCGCGCAAATACATCATCCCCGGAGAGACATCCGACGGCGCGGTGATGTTTGTGCCGGCCGAGGCGGTTTTTGCCGAAATTCACGCGCACCATGCCGAGACCGTTGAATACGCCAGCGCCAAGCGGGTGTGGATTGTGTCGCCGACCACGCTGATGGCGGTGCTCAACACGGCGCGTGCGGTGCTGAAGGATGTCGAGACGCGTAAACAGATCCATGTGATCAAGGATTCATTGGCGCGTCTGTCGGTGGAATTCGGTCGTTTCGACGAGCGCATGAAGGATCTCGCTAAACACATCCGTCAGGCCTACGACGATGTGGAAAAGGTGCAGGTCACCAGCGGCAAGATTTCGCAGCGTTTCGCGCAGATCGAAGGCGTCGAACTGGATGACGAGGCCGAAGCGGCCAAAGTCCTCAAGTTAAGAGACGGCGTTTAATCGCAGTCATGGGTTGGTTCGCCCGATGGCGTCGGGGCCGCGCCGCACAGCGCAGCCCGGTGACTGCGGAAGAGTGGTCCGCCGTCATCCAGCGCTTTTCCTTTTTGCGGATCCTCAGCGCGGATGAACAATCCCGCCTGCGCGACCACGTCGCGGCTTTCCTGAATGAAAAATCTCTTCAGGGTGCCGGTGGTTTAACCATCACCCGCGACATCGAACTGGTGATCGCCGCCCAGGCTTGCCTGCTGGTGCTGAACCTCGATCTCGACTACTACCGCGACTGGGTCGAAGTCATCGTCTATCCCGATGAATTCATCGTTGACCATGAATACACCGATGAAGACGGTGTCGTGCATCACGTGCGTGCGCCGCTGTCCGGGGAGGCCTGGGAGCAGGGTCCGGTGATCCTGTCCTGGGTCGACGCCGAAGCGGCCGACGGCGGCGATGGCTACAACGTGGTGATGCACGAATTCGCCCACAAGATCGACATGCTCAACGGCGCCGCTGACGGCTTCCCGCCGCTGCATGCCGACATGGACCGCGAAGCCTGGTCGCGGACCTTCATCGAAGCTTTTGAAGCTTTCGAGCGGCAGCTCGAGCAGCATCAGGAAACGCTGATCGATCCCTATGCCGCTGAAGACCCTGCCGAATTTTTTGCTGTGCTCAGCGAACTGTTTTTTGAGCGCCCCGATGTGCTGCGCGATGAATACCCTGCGGTTTACGCGCAGCTCTCGGCGTTTTACCGGCAGGACCCGTACGCAAGGCATAATGCGCTGACGAGTATCTAAAAACCCGACCAACCTCCGGATCGCTCATGTCAGGTTCTCAATTTGTACTCGCCGCCGACATCGGCGGCACCCACGCCACCTTCGCCCTCGCTGAAATCACCAACGAAGGCCCGCGCATCATCGCCGAAGACTCCCTTGCCAGCCGCGACTATCAGAACTTCGCGCCGCTGCTGCAGCAGATCCTCGATCGCCCCAGCTTCAAACCCTTGCGTGATCGCATCGGCGCCTGCTGTTTCGCGGTGGCTGGCCCGGTCAAGGGCAACGCCGCCGTGCTGACAAATCTCGGCTGGCAGGTGGAAGGTGATGCCGTCTCCGAGCAGTTCAAGCTGCCCAAGGTCACTCTGATCAATGATTTTCAGGCGGCAGGTCTTGGCGTGAGTTATTTGCCATCCGCCAGCTTCGCCTCCCTGCAGGCTGCGGAAGCGGATGAAGAGGCGCCGGCAATCATCGTCGGCGCCGGTACCGGGCTGGGTGTGGGCATGATCGTCAAATCCGGCAATCAATACCGCGTCGTGCCCTCCGAAGCCGGACACGCCGACTTCGCGCCCACCGATGAACTGCAGGACAAGCTTCTGCTGTATCTGCGCCGCAACTTCGGTCGTGTGTCCTGGGAGCGGGTGATCTCCGGGCCGGGACTGATGCGGGTTTTCAGTTTCCTGCAGGACAGCGGGCTGGGCCTGCCTTCCAAACAACTGCTGGAGGCAACCAAACACCAGGGTGTTGACCAAGCAGAAATCATCGCTGAATACGGCCTGCGTAAACTCGATCCGCTGGCGGTGCGCGCACTCGATCTGTTTGTCGCGGCCTACGGGGCTTTCGCCGGCAATATGGCGCTGGGTGCGCTGGCGCGTGGCGGCGTTTATGTCGCAGGCGGTATTGCGCCGAAGATCATCAATCGTTTGAAGGAGGGCGCGTTCATGCGCGCCTTCACCGGGCGCGGTGCGTTTACGCCGCTGCTGTCAGGGATACCGGTGAAGGTGGTGATGGATGCGAAGGTGGGGTTGCGAGGTGCTTTGAGTGTTGCGACAAGAACATTAATTTAGGGCGATTGTTCTTCAGCGTTGGCTGCAAGTTCTTCCCGCGTATTGATATTCCGGAACGCCGCCTCGTCGACAAAATCAACATCCGCGACTTTCAGTTGCGCATACCACCAGTCGATCTTGCGTCCGCCGCTTTCCAGAAACGCGGTGAGGCTCGGCAACACGGACTTCCTGCATAAACAAAACACCGGATGCGGCTGATTGCCGGTGCGGGCTACCGCGAGTTCGGCGTTTTGTTGTTCCAGCGCGGCATGCAGCTTCGCCACCAGATCCTGCGGCAGGAAAGGGGAGTCGCAGGGGGCGGTGACGACCAGGGGGTGCGTGGCTTCGCTCAGGCCTCGGTGCAGGCCAGCCAGCGGACCGACAAAACCGCCGATTGCGTCAGGGATGACGCGATATCCAAGTCCTTGATATTGTTCAATATTCTGGTTGGCGTTGATCAGCAGTTCATCGACCTGTGGGGCGAAGCGTTCGATGACGTGCTGCGCCATCGGTTTGCCGCGCAGCAGTTGCAGGCCCTTGTCGACGCCACCCATGCGTCGGCCCTGGCCGCCAGCCAGCAGGATTCCCGTGATCTTGTCGGTCATGCGGTTAGGGTGCGGCTGATCGGCTTCACGAAGCGTTCGCGGCCGGTGAACAGCAGATAGTGTTTGTTGACCGCACGGCCGAGCATGGTGATGCCGGTGCGTTGTGCAACGTCGTGGCCCATCTGCGTCAGTCCTGATCGCGAGACGAGGAAGGGGATGCGCATCTGCGCGGCCTTGATGACCATTTCGGAAGTCAGCCGGCCGGTGGTGTAGAACACCTTGTCCGAGCCGTCGATGTCGTTTAGCCACATCAGGCCGGCAATCGCGTCGACGGCATTGTGGCGTCCGACGTCTTCCACGAAGTGCAGGATTTCGGCGTTGTCGCCGTTGACGGCGGCGAGAGCACAGCCGTGGACGGCGCCGGCACTTTTGTAAATCGTTTCATGGCGGCGCACGGCATCGAGCAGGCTGTGCAGGCCGGCTTCGGACAGGCGCACGTCGCTGCGCAGTTGGATGCTGTCGATTTCTTCCATCAGGTCGCCGAACACCGTGCCCTGGCCGCAGCCGGTGGTGACGGTGCG
>CANHZX010000283.1 GCA_947465215.1 Betaproteobacteria bacterium
CCTTCTCGTCGCCGTCCTTTCCTTGCGACGCCTTCGCAGCAAGCTTGTCGATTACGCCAGCGCCCAGATCGACATTGAAATTTCCGCCTCTCTGATGGAACAGTTGCTCGGACTGCGCTACGGTGATCGCCCGCCTTCCAGCGGTTCATTCGCATCCAACATCCGCGCCTTTGAGCAGGTCCGCGACCTGATTGCCTCAAGCACGGTCGTCGCGCTGGTGGATCTGCCCTTCGTGTTCCTGTTCATCGTCTGCGTGGCATGGATCAGCCCGTGGATGGCCATCCCGGCGCTCTTTATGTTCTGCTGCATCGTGATATTCGGCTATGTCATCCAGGCACGCATGCACACCCTGTCCGAAGCCACACTGCAGGGCAACTGCATGCGTAACGCCGTGCTGATCGAAAGCCTGATTGGCCTCGACACCATCAAGTCGCAGCAAGCCGAGGGACTTTTCCAGTCAAGATGGGAAAAAACCACGCGCCATGTCGCCAAATCCGGCATGCAGATGCGGGAACTGTCCACCCTCGCCGTTTCTGGCGCTCACTGGCTTCAGCAAATGTCCTCAGTCATCCTGCTGCTGGTCGGGGTGATTCTCATCATCAACAAAGAATTGACCCTGGGCGGCCTGATCGGCTGTTACATGCTGACTAATCGCGCATTGGCGCCCGCGAACCAGATCGTCGGCCTGCTGCTTCAGTACCAGAACGCGCGCACGGCGCTGGCCTCGCTGGAAAACTTCATGAGTAAATCCCGAGACAGGGATCCGACCAAGCCTTACGTGGAACACAGCATCACTGAAGGCGGCATCGAATTCCGGGACGTCTCCTTCGCCTATCCGGGGCGCGAAGAAAAAGTACTGCAAAACGTCAGTTTCAAGATTAAACCCGGTGAGCGCGTGGCGATTCTCGGCCGCGTTGGATCTGGCAAATCAACATTGCAGCGTCTGATCACCAGCCTGTATACCCCGTCCAGCGGGATGGTGCTGATCGACGGCGTGGATATCCGCCAGCTCGACCCTGCAGACACCCGCAGCAGCGCCGGTTTTGTGTCACAGGACATCATGCTGTTCTACGGCACACTCCGGGAGAATATTGCGCTCGGCAAACCGCATATTGATGACGCAGCCATCCTCACCGCAGCAAACATCGCAGGCCTGACCGACTTTATCAATGCTCATCCGGAAGGACTGGCGATGTCGGTCGGAGAACGCGGCGAACTGCTCTCGGGCGGACAGCGCCAGGCCGTGGGCATTGCACGTGCCGTGCTGAACCACGCGCCCATTCTGCTGATGGACGAACCGACCAGCGCAATGGACTACAGCACCGAAACAGCGGTCGCCGCAAACATCGCAAAATTCTGCGCCGGCAGGACATTACTGATCGCGACACATCGTAGCACCCTGCTCACCATGTGCGACCGGATTATCGTCATGGATGCGGGGCGCGTTGTTGCAGACGGCCCCCGTGAATCAGTGATGAACGCCCTCGCCTCCGGAAAAATCACCAAGGCCACACCGTGAGATTTTCAAAAGAACAGCTGACCCGTTACGCCTCCAAGCTACAGCAGGGACTTGAATGGGTACGGGTCAGAATCGAAAAAATCATTGCGCCGATCTTCCCGCCGCCGCAGCCTATTCCCTTTGAGGACCAGTCTTATTCGGACAAGCTTGCCGACTTGGTCGAAGGCACTTCACGAGAGGCAGCGACACTAAAATCCCGGAAAATGATCCGCACCTTGCTGGTGATTTTTGTGGTCGCACTGATCTGGAGCGCGCTGACCAAAGTCGATGAAATCACCCGCGCCGATGCCAAAGTCATCCCTTCACGCCAGCTGCAGCTCGTGCAGTCCGCGGACGGCGGTATCGTCTCGGAAATCCTGGTGCGCGAGGGCCAGACCGTCGAAAAAGGACAGGTGCTACTCAAACTGGACCAAACGCGGATGACCTCCAACGTCAAGGAAAGCAAGGCACAGACTTTTTCCTTGCGTACCAAGGTGGCACGTCTCAAAGCTTTGGCCGAGGGCAGCAACTTCGTCCCGCCGGAAGCCACGCAGCCTGATGAAATCCGCGTCGTGCAGGAAGAGAAGCGCCTGTTCGAGGATCGCCGCTCGGAACTTTCAGCAGTACTCGGAATCTCCCGGCAGCAAGTCGCACAGCGTCAGCAGGAACTGGTCGAAATGCAGGCGCGCAGGTTGCAGGCACAACGCAGCCTGGAATTGTCGGCCAAGGAACTGGATGTCACCAAGCCCCTGCTGAAATCCGGCGCGGTTTCCGAGGTGGACATACTGCGCCTGGAGCGCGAAGTTGCGCGTTTTCGCGGCGAACAGGATCAGGCCGGCGCCCAGATCGCCCGGGTACAGGCCGCCATCCTGGAGTCACAACGCAAAACCCAGGAAGCCGAACTCAATTTCAAAAACGACAGCCGCAAGGAACTGGCCGAAACGCTGAGCAAACTCAACAGCATGTCTGAAGGCGAAGTCGCGCTGACCGACCGTGTCGACAAATCGCTGGTTCGCTCCCCGGTCAAAGGCGTCGTGCAACGACTGCTGATCAACACGGTTGGCGGTGTTGCCGTTGCCGCCAAGGACCTCATTGAAATTGTCCCCCTAGACGAAGCACTCGTACTGGAAGCGAGGGTGCCGCACAAAGACATCGCCTTCCTGCGCCCCGGACAACGCGCCACCGTGAAATTTACCGCCTACGACTACTCCGTTTACGGCGGTCTCGATGCCGTAGTCAATAACATCAGCCCCGACGCCATCACCACGGAAGAAGGCATTGCCTATTACCTGGTCCGGGTTCAGACCGACAATACGCAACTGGGCCTGAACTTACCGATCATTCCCGGCATGCGCGCTTCAGTCGATATCGTCAGCGGCCGCAAAAGCATATTGTCCTACCTATTGAAACCGGTTCTTCGGGCAAAAGCCTACGCATTTACTGAGCGCTGACCCCCGTATTCATTGCAGAATACCGACCAGATTTTTACAGGAACGCCAGCGTGGCCAAGAAAAAACACAAACAACCCAGCGGCCAGCCGGCATTAGGCTTTGGCAATAAGCCGGAAAAGCTGGTGATCACGCTTGACCCTGCCGTGCTTGCAGAATTAAGGCGACGCCATACGGAGTCCGGAGCAACCATGGCTGAACTGGTTCGTAGGGCGGTCAAATTCTGGATCGCGGGCACCAAGGCTGCAGCACTTAAAGTGGATGAGGAAAGGTTACGCAAATAAGCACGCAGCGCGATCCACGCTTACCGCTTGCCGTGCGGTCTTTTGCAGCGATTTGAATGACCCAATGCAAAACACGGACGAATCAAGGTGATAGGCGGCCCGGAGACGAATCGAAAGTCCGTCTCATCCCACCCGCTTTGGTAAGATGTGCCGGACGAATCGAAAGTCCGTCTCATCCCACCCGCTTTGGTAAGATGTGCCG
>CANHZX010000284.1 GCA_947465215.1 Betaproteobacteria bacterium
AGGCCGGCGGGCAGTTGCGGCGGCAGGGAGAAATCACTCAAGCGCGACTGACGTATCACGGCGCCGGGATTGCGGCCAATCAGCACGGAAAGGGCGTTCTCGGTCTGGGCAAGGCGGCGTTCGAGATCAGCAATGGTGCTTTCGGCGCCGGCAAGAAGCGACTCGGACTGATGCAGATCGACGGCGGAGACTACGCCGTTGCTGAAGCGCAGTTTGACCAGTCGCAGCGAATCGGCACGTGTTTTGGCTGTCTGTCTGGCGGTTTCCAGTTGGGCGTCGAGCGACATCAGATCCAGATAGGTTGCTGCGACCTGGCCAATCAGACTGATATGCAGGGCGCGGCGGTTATCTTCGCTGGCCATGAAATTTCGATAAGCCGCTTCGTTCAGCGAGCGCACGCGGCCCCAGAGATCGATTTCCCAGCTCGGCACGGCGAGTCCGAAGCTGTGCACTTCGCTGCTCCGGTTTTCAATGGCGCTGGCGGCAGAGGGCTGGCGGTTGCGGTCATAACTGGCATCTGCAGCGACGGTAGGGAATAGGGCGGAGCGCTGGATGCCGTATTGGGCGCGTACCAGTTCAACCCTTGCGGCGGCGATACGCAGATCGCTGTTCTCCGCAATCGCGGTGTTAATCAGCGCCTGCAGCTCGGCGGTGCGGAACAGCGCGCCCCAGGGGTAGTCGGCCATTGATTCGGTCGTGGTGCTGTCAGTACGCCATGCCGCGGGCATGTCCATCGCAGGTCGTTTGAATTCCGGCGTCATGCAACCGGTGAGGCACAGCGCGAGAAAAATTGCGCTCGAACGCTTATTGAGACGGAAGGTTTTCATGATTCCACCTTCGCAGTTTCGCTGTCCGGCGATTTTTTGCGTTTGTCCCCACCCAGATAGGTCATGGCAATGAAGTAAAACAGCGGCGTGAAGAATACGCCGATTAGGGTGGCGGCCAGCATGCCGCCGAGAATGCCGGTGCCCACCGAGTGCTGGGTGGCAGCGCCGGCGCCGGAAGCGCGCACCAGCGGCAATACGCCGAGGATGAAGGCCAGAGAAGTCATCACAATCGGTCGCAGACGCAATCGCGCGGCGTCGAGAGCGGCATCGAGTACGGACAGTCCTTCTTCATAGCGCTGTTTGGCAAATTCTACGATCAGGATGCCGTTTTTGCCGGCGAGGCCGACGAGCGTGATCAGACTGACCTGGAAAAACACGTCATTGGGCGAATGGCGCAGGAACAATGCAACCAGCGCACCGAGGATGCCGATGGGCACGATCATGAATACCGAGATCGGCAGCGTCCAGCTCTCATATAGTGCCGCAAGGAACAGGAACACGAAGATAAAGGACAGCAGGAAGATGAATCCGGCCTGGCCACCGGAGATCTTTTCCTGCAGCGACTGGCCGGACCATTGGAAGCCGATGCCTTGAGGCAGTGTCGCAGCGGAGATTTCTTCCATTGCGGCCAGCGCCTCGCCGGAACTGCGACCCGGGGCCGAGTTGCCGGTGAATTGCACGGCGGGATAGCCGTTATAGCGGGTCAGTGCGATCGGTGCCGAGCGGTACTCGACCGAGGCCAGCGTTGCGATCGGTACGATATTGCCGCCGGCATTGCGCACATAGAAGCGTTGCAGATAGGCCGGGTCCGAACGGAATTTTTCATCCGCCTGCATCTTCACCTTCAGATTGGTGCCGAAGGCGCTGAACTGATTGACGAAGCTCGAGCCGAGCAGGGTGCCGATCGTGGCGTAAACATCGGAGAGCGGCACCCCCAGCGTTTTGGCCTTGTTTCGATCGACATCGACAAACAGCGTCTGCACGCTGGGTGAAGCCACATTGCGTGCGCCGGCGAGCCGTTCGTCCTTGGCGGCCGCAGCGACGACTTCCCGTGCCGTCTTGTCGAGTTTTTCCCGATCGCCGTCCAGCGCGAGCAACCGGTAGTCAAAGCCGGCGATGTTGCCCATGCCAGAGATCGGTGGTTCGTTGATCGCAAAGACGCGCGCTTCAGGGATGCCGAGGTAGAACTTGGTGTTGAGACGCTGGATGATGCGCCGGACATGCTGCTGCGGATCGGCACGTTCTTCCCAAGGCTTGAGGGTGACGTAGAGAAAACCCTGGTTGGCGTAGCGGTAGAAAATCGAGAATCCGGGAATGCTGATGATGTCCTTGACGCTGTCCTCGGTGCGTACTATGGCTTGACTGCGCTTCATGACCTCGGCAACCCGTTCCGGTGATGCGCCGGCTGGGAGATCGACCGCGACGAAAAAGGTGCCCTTGTCTTCTTCCGGCACAAATCCGCCCGGGATCATCTTGAATAGAAAGATGACGCCGGCGAGGATCACGGCATAGATCAGCATCGAGCGCACGCCGCGCTTGATCACCACGCCGACGATCCCGACATACCGTGAGGTGACTTTTTCAAAAAACCGGTCGAAGGCGAGGATGGGTTTTGGCTTGTGCACGCCGGGTTTGAGGATCAGGGCGCACAGCGCCGGCGTCAGCGTCAGGGCGGTGACGGCGGACAGCAGTGTGGAAACGGTGATGGTGACGGCAAACTGCTTGTAGAGGGTGCCGGTGACGCCGCTGAGGAAGGCGATGGGTACAAACACCGCGCAGATCACCGCAGTGACGCCGATGATGGCGCCGCCGATGCCGTCCATGGCCTTACGCGCGGCCTCGGCCGGTGGCAGCTTGTCGTCATGCATTATTTTTTCGACGGATTCCACCACCACGATGGCGTCGTCGACGACGATGCCGATGGCCAGCACCATCGCGAACAGCGTCAGCATATTGATCGAGAAGCCCATCAGCAGCATGCCGGCAAGGGTGCCGACCAGCGATACCGGGATGGCGATCATCGGGATGATGGTGGCGCGGGCGCTGCCGAGGAACAGGTAAACCACCAGCAGCACCAGGATGAAGGCTTCGATGAAGGTGTGCAGCACCAGTTCGATGGACGCGTTGACGAATACCGTGGTGTCGTAGGGCACGTCCCAGACAATCCCGTGCGGGATTGTCGGTGCCAACTCGGTCATCTTGGCGCGCACCGACTTGGCGACGTCCAGCGCATTGGCGCCGGCGCGCAGGTAAATGCCGATGCCGGTGCCCGGCTTGCCGTTCATGCCGAGGCTGATCTGATAATCCTCGGCGCCGAGTTCAACGCGCGCCACATCGCGCACCCGGACCACGGAGCCGTCGGCGGCGGCGCGAACGATGATGTTGGAGAACTGTTCGGGCTGGCTGTAGGTGCCGGTGGTC
This sequence comes from Betaproteobacteria bacterium, assembly GCA_947465215.1. Lineage (GTDB taxonomy): Bacteria > Pseudomonadota > Gammaproteobacteria > Burkholderiales > SG8-41. Next base: position 3,249 of record CANHZX010000284.1, read on the forward strand.
TGGACCGGGAAGGTCAATACCTGGCCGCGTGGCGTCGGCGCGTTGCCGATTTCACCAACGGGATAGTTCTGGTTCTGTTCACGGATAGCGTTGGAGACATCCGTTACGGTCAGCCGGTACTTGGCGAGTTGATCGGGGTCGAGCCA
>CANHZX010000285.1 GCA_947465215.1 Betaproteobacteria bacterium
ACCCCGAATCGATCCTGACCGAGCATGGTCATCAGATGCTGAAAAATTTCCTGGAGGATGCTCCGCGATGAAGCCGCAGGAGGCGCTGACGCGCATCATTGAACACCGCGAAATTTTCCACGACGAGATGCTGTCGCTGATGCGGCAGATCATGAGCGGTGAAGTGTCGCCGGTGCTGATCGCGGCGCTGGTGACCGGGTTGCGTGTCAAAAAGGAAACCATCGGCGAAATTGCTGCCGCGGCGACGGTAATGCGCGAGTTCGCGACCCATGTACCGGTTCCGGATGTGCCGGAACTCATCGACACCTGCGGCACCGGCGGCGATTCTGCGCATACCTTCAACGTATCGACGACAGCCATGTTCGTCGCTGCCGCGGCCGGTGCAAAAATCGCCAAACACGGCGGACGTTCGGTTTCGAGCAAATCCGGTAGCGCTGACGTGCTGGAACTGCTGGGGGCCAATATCAATCTGAAACCCGAAGCGGTGGCGCTGTCGATTGCTGAAACCGGTATCGGTTTCATGTTCGCGCCCAACCACCACAGCGCGATGAAACACGCCGCGCCGGTGCGCCGTGAACTGGGGGTCAAAACGATTTTCAACATCCTCGGCCCCTTGACCAATCCTGCGGGTGCCAAACAGCAGGTGATGGGCGTGTTTCATGCGGATCTCGTCGGTATCCAGGCGCGCGTGCTGCAGCGCCTCGGCAGCCGCCGCGTGATGATTGTTCACGGGCTTGAAGGACTGGATGAACTGTCGATCAGTGGGCCGACGGCCGTTGGCGAACTGAAGGACGGCGCGGTGCGCGAATACATGGTGGCGCCGGCGGATGTCGGCCTGAAGACCCACAACAATGCGGCGATCCGTGTCGATGGCGTCGAGCAGTCGCGCGACATGATGCTGGCTGCGCTCGATAACAAGGAAGGCGCTGCGCGGGATATCGTCGCGCTGAATGCCGGCGCCAGTATTTACATTGCCGGCAAGGCGTCGACGCTGGTGGATGGCGTGAAGCAGGCGCTCGCAGTGCTGGCCAGCGGTGCAGCGCGCCAGAAACTCGAACAGTTCGTCGCTTTCACAAAAAGTCATGGCTGACATCCTGCAGCGGATCATGGCCGTCAAGGCCGGGGAAGTTGCCGCAGCAAAGGCACAACTGCCGCTCGCGCAAGTGCAGGCGGCAGCCCGTGCCGCAGCACCAGCCCGTGATTTTGCCGGCGCGATGCGTAGCAGAATCACTGCCGGCCGCTCCGCCGTGATCGCCGAAGTCAAGAAGGCCAGTCCGAGCAAGGGTGTGCTACGCGAGTCATTTGATCCGGCAGCGATTGCCGCGAGTTATGAGCGCCACGGCGCAGCCTGCCTGTCGGTGTTGACGGACAGCCAGTTTTTCCAAGGCAAGCTCGATGATCTGAAGTCGGCGCGCGGCGCCTGTAAACTGCCGGTATTGCGCAAAGACTTCATGATGGATCCTTATCAGATCTATGAAGCACGGGCGGCCGGTGCCGATTGCATCCTGCTGATTGTTGCCGCGCTGACCCCGGAAAAACTGAACGAACTTGAAGCCGTTGCGGTCGAACTCGGCTTGTCGGTGCTGGTCGAAGTGCATGATGGCGCTGAACTGGAAACCGCACTGCAGTTGAAGTCGCCGTTGATCGGCATCAACAACCGCAACCTGCGCACCTTCGAAACGACACTCGAAACCACGCTCGGTTTGCTGTCCAGGGTTCCCGAAGACCGTCTGGTGATTACCGAAAGCGGCATCCTGAAACCCGAGGACGTGGCACGGATGCGCGCCCACCAGGTGCATGGCTATCTGGTCGGTGAGGCGTTCATGCGCGCGCCCGATCCTGGTGTTGAACTCGAACGGTTGTTCGGGAAATGAACTGAAAAGAGGTAGCCTCAAATGCTGCGTATCGACGATCTGATCATCGGATTCGACAAGGGGCTGCGCACGGTGTTTGCGCAGGCGCGGAGCGTGCGACCGGTCCCCGGTGAGGCTTTGCCCGAGGCCGATATGGATGCTGCCCAGCGCGCGCAGGCTGCCGCGCTGATGCGTGTCAATCATAGCGGTGAAATCTGTGCGCAGGCGCTGTATCAGGGGCAGGCGATGACGGCGCGTGACAGCGGTGCGCGCGCGGCGCTGGAACATGCGGCGCAGGAAGAAACCGAGCATCTGGCGTGGACCGAACGCCGCATCAATGAACTGGGCGGTCGAAAGAGCCTGCTCAACCCGCTTTGGTATGCCGGATCATTTGCCATCGGTGCCGCGGCAGGCCTGCTCGGCGACAAATGGAACCTGGGTTTTCTGGCTGAGACCGAACGCCAGGTGGGGCGTCATCTGGAGGGGCATCTTGCCCGTTTGCCCGCTGCTGACGAAAAAAGCCGCGCGATTGTCGAACAAATGCGCGACGACGAGGCGCGCCATGCGGCCACTGCGCTGGATCATGGCGGTGCCGAGCTTCCTGCGCCGGTCAAGGCGGCAATGCAGGTTTCATCGAAAGTGATGACCAGCGCGGCCTACATCGTCTGATACGGCGTTGCCGGATCAGACAGCGCCGGGCTCGCGAATTTCGAAATCGTGGGTGATGGCGGCGGTCTTGCCGAGCATGATTGAGGCCGAGCAGTATTTTTCTGCCGTTAAATGAACTGCTCGTTCAACCTGCGCCGGTTTCAACCCGGTGCCGGTCACGACGAAATGAAAATGGATTTTGGTGAAAACCTTCGGGTCTTCTTCGGCACGTTCGGCATCGATTTCGACCACGCAGTCAGTAACCGGCGCGCGTGATTTGCGCAGGATGTGCACCACGTCATAGGCGGTGCAACCGCCGGTGCCCATCAGCACTACCTCCATCGGCCGCGGACCCATGTTGCGGCCGCCGCCTTCCGGTGCGCCGTCCATCAGAAAGGCATGGCCGCTGCCGGATTCAGCGATGAATGAAACATTTTCAACCCACTTGATGCGTGCTTTCATGAAATCCCCCGTAAGGCTTGCGCGAGCAGGCGCAAACGATACCAGACCATGCCGATGGCCTCGTGGAAAAAAATCGAACTGTCACGCAAACCGGTGAAATTCGGCAGGAAATCCAGTAAGGTCAACTGCGCGCTCTCGCCAGTGGCATGCGCCGTCGGTGCCGGAATGACTTGAAATCCTGCGCGCTCAAAAACCAGGACCGAGCGCGGCATATGCCAGGCGTTTGTAACCAGATAGATACGACGGATGTTTTCCTGCGCGAGAGTCTCCCGGCTCAGTCGCGCATTTTCCAGCGTATTGGCCGAACGCCCTTCGCGCCAGCGCACCGGCACGCGGAAGGCCTGCTCGAGCACTTGCGCCATCAGTTCGGCTTCGTTGATCCGGCTGCCGTCCGGGCTGCCGCCGCTGACAAGCAGGGGCAGT
>CANHZX010000286.1 GCA_947465215.1 Betaproteobacteria bacterium
GGGCGTGAGGATTGGCGTGCCTATTTCGAAAGTCTCAAGCTGGACCTTAATTATCCGGGGATCCAGGGCATCGGATATTCCGCTTTTGTGGCCAACGATGAGCTTCCGGCATTTCTTGCGCGGATTCGAAGTGAGGGTAATCCAGGTTATGTCATCAATCCGCCGGGAGAGCGCAATCATTATGTGCTGGTGAAGTACATCGAGCCGTTCTCCGGTCGCAATCTGAGGGCGTTTGGTTTTGACGGCTATAGCGACCCGGTGCGGCGCTCGGTGCTGGATCGGGCTATGAGGTCGGGCAGCCCTGCCATTTCAGGCAAGGTCAGGTTGGCGCAGGAAATCGGTGAAATCGTGCAGCCTGGTCTGGTGATGTATACGCCGATTTATCGCAAAGGGTTATCCATCGATACCCCGGTACAGCGCGAACGTGCGATTAGCGGTTTTGTATTCGGCCATTTCCGGGTCGGCGATCTCATGCGGCGGCTGTTTGGTCTTGGGCAGTGGCAGGGAATCGCTCTGATGGTGTATGACGGGCGCCCCGGCGATCCTTCAAGCCTGCTGTATTCCAATGTGCCAGTTGAAGGGCATGTGCCGCAATTCAGTTGGGGAACCGACATGACAGTGCTCGGCCAGCCCTTCAACCTGCGGGTTGTCTCGACGAACGAATTTGAGGATAACGTCGACTACAGTGCGGCGCGCATGGTTCTTGTGGGCGGCAGCTCGCTGCATCTGTTGCTGCTGGCGATGCTCTGGTCCTTGTGGAACACACGGACTCGTGCTGTCGGTATTGCCGAAAAGATGACGCGTGAAGTGCGTCGGCGCGAGGCGGAGTGGCAGGCAATCAGCGATGCATCGCCGCTGGGTATTTTTCGCTCTGATGAAAAGGGCCGCATGGTGTATGCCAACCCCCGATTTGAGGCACTGTCAGGATTGCCAGTTGAAGCCCTGCTGGACAAGGGCTGGCTCGATGCACTGCATCCCGATGACCGCAATTCGGCACTGGTCGCCTGGGAAACCGCCATTGCAAGGCAATCACCAGAGATTTCGGCGACCTATCGCCTGCTTCATCCGGGCGGCACCGAACTCTGGGTCAGTTTTATGGCGGCTGTGATACTTGAGGATGGCCGTTTCGCCGGTTATGTCGGCGTTGCCGAGGATGTGACCGAACGCCGGCAATTCACCGAGACCTTGATGAAGAGTCGTGAGCGTCTGGGTTTGGCGCTTGAAGGATCCAATCTGGCCTTGTTCGACTGGGATATATCTTCCGGCGAGGTACGTCTGAGCCAGCAGTGGGGCCTGATCATGGGCAGGGAGAAAGTGGAGACCGTTACCACTATCCAGGCGCTGAATGATTTGGTGCATCCCGACGACATGCCGCGCCTCCAGGATAACCTGGAGAAAGTGCTGAAGGGGCATGTGAAGTTTTATGAGGTTCAACACCGTGTGCGAAACCGTCAAGGCGAATGGCGCTGGATTCTCAGCCGTGCCAAGGTGACAGAGCGGGATGCGCAGGGCAATGCATTGCGTCTTGTCGGCACCAACGCGGATATCACGGCGGGCAAGGAAGTGGAGCGGGTTAAAAACGAGTTTATCGCAACAGTCAGCCACGAACTGCGCACGCCGCTGACGGCCATCATCGGGTCGCTCAGTCTGATCCGGGAAACTGCAGAGAACCTTGATCCCGAAGTGGCCGGATTTATTGATATGGCCTCGCAGAACAGCGACCGGCTTGCGGCACTGATCAATGATGTTCTGGATATCGAGAAGATCGGTTCAGGTCAGATGACCATGAATCTGCGAACGATCAGCCTGCGCGATCAACTGGAAAAGGCTGTAAGCATGAACATGCCTTATGCCGATATTCATAACGTGAAGCTTAATCTGCTGCCGGGTGCAGATTTCAAGGTTTCGGCTGACTCTGACCGCCTGATGCAGGTGTTGACCAACCTGATTTCGAACGCGGCAAAATTTTCTCCACCCCGGGGCGAAGTGGAAGTCAGCGCTGTTGAAAGCGACGGCAAGGTCAGGGTGAATGTGCGTGATCACGGCGCCGGCATTCCTGACAACTTCCGCAGCCAGATCTTCCAGCGTTTTGAGCGCGCGGATAATTCAAATACCCGCCGAAAGGGCGGAACTGGTTTGGGGCTGGCAATCAGCAAGGCGCTGATCGAGCACATGAACGGCAGGATTGATTTTGATTCGGCTGAGGGGCAGGGGTCGACGTTTTATTTCGAGCTGCCGGTGGTGAAAGACGCTGCCCCTTAATCCCAGCCCATCTGGTCGCCGGTAACCAACCGGTTCTGGATGCTTTTCAGGCCGGGTACGCGTCTTACGGCATCCTGCACCTGAATGGCAATAGCAGGGTGTGAGACCACGCCGGACAGAACCAGTGCGCCTGCAGTGACTTCGACTTTAACCTCATCCGTTTTTAGACCATTTACCGCGGTTATGGCTTTGCCGACGGACACGTAGAGCTCGGCGTCATCGGCATTGACGGCGATACGTTCCCGTTCCAGGGCTGCTTCCGCGTTGCGGTACTCGGTTTCGCTGAGCCGGCCGTCGCGGTTGCTGTCAAATCGGGAAAAGCCCTTCAGCAAGACCGGATCAGTACTGACTTCCTGACGGGACAGGTAACCATCGCGGCTGACATCGCGGCGGATGAAATCGCGGTCGGTCAATCCCAGGCGGTCATAGCGTCTGGCATCGGAGATTACCGATGGTGGCAGTGCGGTCGCGGCAATCATGAAATCGACAATGGCGCGCAACTCTCCGTCTGGGATTCCGGCCTGTCCGCCCTTGGCCAGCATCGTGGTATTGGGAATGCCCTCCAGGGCGTTGCGATAGACCGGGTTCAATCCAGAGCGAAGTCGTTGCGTCCAGGCGTCACGGTCTCCCACCTTCGGTGCACCATGAGAGCCGGGCAAATGGCAAATCGTGCAGAATTTTTCGTATTGTTCGGCAGGCGTCGCAGCGGATACCGTTGTTATGGACGTTGCCAACGTTAAAGCCATGAATATGTTTATGGTTATGCGCATGACAGACCCCGTATTGTTGCCGTTGAAGCGTAGCACAGAGGATCTGTTGCCGTTGTTAGCCTGCATTTCACGTCCTTGCGTGATATAAATTGAATTGCTGATCAGTGATACGTCATGCGCGTATTAAAACCAGGAAAGTTTGAATTGCGATGAGTGCTCCGGAAGATCTCAAGCTATGGCGCAAAACCATGCGTGCGGAACTGCTTGAGAAACGTGCCGCGGTTTCAAGAAAGCAGCATCAAGCCTGGAACGACGCAATGACCGGGTTGCTGGTTTCCGGTTTTCCGATGCTGCGGCAGATGACGGTCAGTTTGTACTGGCCGTTCCAGGGGGAGTTTGA
>CANHZX010000287.1 GCA_947465215.1 Betaproteobacteria bacterium
CTGGAATTCAAGGGTTAAATTCTTGATACGGGCGTTCTGCGCATAAAGGGCAGCCACACCGGCCGCCAAGTCGCGGGGTGAAAACGGCGACTGCTGTATCGCCAGTTCACCCGCTGCTATCGTTGACATGTCGAGCACGTCGTTGATGATGTCTCGCAGCTGCAGACTGCCGGCATGCACCATGTCAGCGAATTCCTGCTGCTCGGGGTTCAGGGGCGAGCCTTTCAGCAACTCCGAGAAACCGAGCAGCCCGTTGAGGGGCGTGCGCAGTTCGTGACTCACCATGGCCAGGAACTCTGATTTGGCCTTGCTGGCATCCTCCGCCCGCTGCCGCAGCAAATCCATTCTCACCGTATCGGCCTCGCGGCGCCGGAGCAGCCGGATAAAAAGCCACCCAAAGAAACCCGCAATCGCCAGTCCAAGGAGCGTGATTCCGATAATGGTCCACTTCAATACCCGCCATTCCGCCAGGTAAACCGCCTCAGGCACGGTCATGGTCAGCAGCGCCGGATACCGTTTCAGCTTGCTGACCCCGACAATGCGTCTGTCCTTCGTCTTCTCATCCGAGAAGCGCGGGCCGTCATAAAAGATCGCCCCCGTACCCTCCGGGTTGTCGCGCAGGATTGCCGGCATGGCACCGCTACGGGAGGATTCACCCAGCAGCTTGTCGTGACGCGGCCACCGTGACAGCAAGACATAGTCCTCGCGATACAACGACACGGTGCTGCCCGCAGGCATCCTGATACGCTCGAAAAATTCCGAGAAATAACTGCTGCGCAGGCCAACCACCACCATGCCGATGAACCGCCCGTTGCGGTCATTCAGCCGCTGGCTGATATAAAAAGTCCAGCTGCCGTTGACGCGGTTGGCAATCGGCACACTGATGCTGCGTTTGCCCGCCGCCTCACCGCGCTGAATGGCATCGACGAAATAATCGCGGTCTGCGAGATTGAGCTTCGGCGACGGATAGCTGCGGGTGGAATTGATGATTTCACCATCCTCCGCAATGACGGTGACCACATCGACATGCTGCAGCGCCGACATGCGGTCTTTGAGGATCTGGTGCAGTTCCGGCCCAGACATGCCCTTGCGTAAGCCCTGGGCATCCGTAATCCCCTTCGCCTTGATCAACTGGGTCACGCTGTCGACCAGCAGGAACGAAGAGTCGAAATTCTGTTCCATATAAGCCGACAGCTTGGCCAGATCACTGGAGACCGTACCCAGCCAGCGATCCGCGTTCTGGTCGTAGGTGACTTTCAACTGGACCACGCCGCGCAACAGGATGAGCGCCAGAAAAATACTGCCGATCAGCAATGCCGTGCGTGCAGGGGACAGACGGCTCAATCCGGTTATTTTTTGGGTCAGGGCCATGGATTTCGGGTTTGTGATTGCCCGTTTAACGGGGGACGGATATTACTGCTGACGAATGTCGTGCGGCGAACTTTATGAAATATAATGAAACACTGATTTTGAGTCCCGGCCCCAAGGCCGTTCCCGCATTTTAGAATTGCACCGCAACCCAACAGCCACCCGATGTCCGAGCCATTACAACCACCACAGCAACCGTCAACCGCGCCAGGCCCGATGGACGACAGCGTGCTGCTGGAATATCTCGGAGACGACGACGCATTAAGGCGGGAGGTTCTGCAACAGTTCCTCGACACACTGACCACCGACCTGCAACAACTGGAATCCGAACTGCGTGACCGCAATGTCGCAGCCGTTCAGCGCAGCGCGCACCGCCTCAAAGGCGCTGCCTACATGGTCGGTGCCCGCCCCTTGGGTGACAGTGTAATGACACTGGAACAACTCGCCCGCGACGGCGAACTGGCCGGCTTCGATACGACCTGGGCCCTCATCACCGCTGAACACCAGCGCCTGTTGCAGCATCTCGCTGCACAAAATCTCAGTCCGGCCTCGCGCTAACCGGCACCTGCCGGGCAGAGCACTACCCGCAATCACCACAGGGAACGGGAGTAACCCTGGGTGATAGCGGGCAGCACTCATTCTGCGCATCAAAGCAACCGCTTGTTTTTAAATGGCTTTCTGATTCTCAACAGAAATCAGCCATCCGGCTTTCAGTGCCCGCCCGCGAAAAAGGGCATCGCACGACATCGTTCACCGCATCTCGAGTCGCCCAGCAAGTTGAACAAGCTACCAGGGAAACGAAGGCTTTTCTGACCTTTTGCGACCTTGTGTGCCGCCATTACCCCTTTGCATTTTATCGAAATTCTCATTAATATCATATGAATATTTGTTTACAGCGCCTCGCAATCCGCTTCAACGGGGGTCGCTGCAACAAAACTTCAACGCAATGGAAATCGAGCGATGCCCAAATCGACGCGCAGAAAAGTCCAGCTACCGAGCTTCCAGCCCGGCGATGTTGTCAGCACGCGTTACGGAATCGGCGTGATCCTTCACGCCTTTATCGGTTCGGTCCATCGCAACCGCCAGATCACCTACAGCCTTGAACTCAAAGGCAAGCTGAAACCCCGGGTGCTGTTTGAGCGCGAACTGACGCCCTGCGCCCCCCGGGAAATCGCCGCACCGGCACCTGCACCCGCAAAAATTACCCGGCGTACGGCATCGCGCACTGCACAACTCGCGGCAGCCTGACCGGCGGTATCAACCTACTGCCGGGCCTTGCGGCCCGCAGCAGTGCCTCTGCTTTGCGCGCGGTGTCCCAGCAGCAGCTGACGCCCGCATCCATTCCCGCATCGATTCAATATTGCTAATTAAAAACACAACGGGGCTTCCTGCGAAGCCCCGTTGTGTTTGAAGGCGGACGGGATCACCGTCCGCTGACACGATCGTTCCGGCGATCAGAAACCCGGGCCGTTGGCCGCCACCCGCGTCGCACGACCTCCTTTGCTCGACTGCACCACCACCGAAGTCGGCTTGACCCGGTCACCAGCACCCGGCAAACGGGTCACCGGCAGCTGCCAGCAGGGGCTGGCCACCGAGCACTGGACGGTACCGATCACCACCGGACGATCACCGACGCCATTGGCTTCCTGCAGCAGATTGATCGGTACCGTCACCCGCGTCATCGCGGTTTGCGGCAGTACCGTGTTCACACTGTTGAAGGCCGAGACAAACAACGACGGCACCGGCGCTGCAGGGCTCGACGTCTTGGCCACCACCATCAAACCGCGACGGCCACCCAGCTGCGTCCATGTCACACCTTCGATGGTCACCGTGTCAGCCGTCGCGACCGGCGTCACCACCGGGGGGGGCGGCGGCGCGATCACCGGCGTCACCACCGGTACCACCGGCGGATTGCGCGGTGCCGGCGCGGGGGCCAGCAATTCGGCCGGCATGCAGGCGCCA
>CANHZX010000288.1 GCA_947465215.1 Betaproteobacteria bacterium
AGGCGGCGGGTTTGCCGGTGGCCAGCAGTTTGGCGGCGATTTCCGGGCCGATCCCGGTGACGTCGCCGAGCATGAATCCGATGCGGGGTAGTGTGTTCATGAGTTCTCCAGTGGGGCGGAATTCTAGTCTATTTTTTTGTTTTCGCTGCTTTTTTGCGGGCAGGTGCGATGGCGAGCAGGCGCGTCAGTTCGCGCGTGCTTTTCAGTTTTTCCAGATGGAACACGGTGTCGATGACTTTCTCGATATCGGCTGCGGGCAGGACTCCCCATGCGGCACATTCCCGAAATTTGTCAGCGACCTCGTCATCGCTCATCGGATTGGCCGGACTGCCTTTGCCGAAATCGGCGCGGCCGCTGACGATACGGCCATCGATCAGTTCGATGTCGATAATGGTGGTCATTTTTTCATAGCCGGCGGCTTCGGCAACGGGATGCACGCAGAATTCGATTTTTTTCATCATGCGCTGCACATCGGCGCGGTGGACCACGGCGTCAGTGAATTGCGCGAGGCCGGCGCGGCGTTCCAGCAGCAGGATCGCCATGCAGAATTCCATGCTGAACTTGGCCTGCAGTTCGTTTTTCGGATTGCGGTGGATCAGCGTGTTGGGCATGTGGCGGTTGGTACCGATCCGCGCTTTGATCACCTGCGAGGGGCGGATGTCGTGCTGAAGGATCAGCTCCAGCATTGCGCCCATTCCCGGATGCGTCAGCGAACCGCTGGGATGTGGTTTGATCGATACGCCGGGCATCGCGAAGGTCCAGGGTTTGCCGAGCTTGCCGTGGATTGCGGCGGCATCATAACCGCCGCCAGCGGCGTTGAGGAAACCGCGTTTCGCTTCGAGTGCGTTCGGCGCGGCGGTCCAACCGAGTTGGATCAGCTCTGCCGCCATCACGCCGGATTCCGCCGAGCGGCCCGGATGAAAGGGTTTGGTCATCGTGCCGAAATTTTCCCGGAGCCCCGCGGCCTGGCTGGCACCGAGGCTCAGCGCCTGTGCGGTCTGCTCGACATCAAGGCCGAGCAGGCGGGCGGCGCCGGCGGCAGCGCCGATTACGCCCAGTGTCGCGGTCGAATGAAAGCCATCCGAGTAATGCCGCGGGTTGATCGCTTCGGCCAGTTTGGTTTCGACTTCCACGGCAATCTGGAAGGCCGTGAGCAGGTCAAGGCCGGAACGGTTGTCACGTTCGGCCAGCGCCAGCACCGCAGGCAGCGCCGGTGCGGTGGGGTGGGTAAGCAGTCCGTAAACACGGTCGCTGGAGACGGCCAGTTGCGTGTCGTCGTAGTCGTCCGCGTGGATGGCAATGCCGTTGGCGAAGGCGGCGAAGCGCGGCGGGACTTTGATCGAAGTGCCGATCACCGTGACGCCGCGATTGAGCGGCACGCCGAGGGTTTTAAGGTAATTGCGCACGATATGGCCTGATTCGGCGGCGTTGCCGGCGAGTGCGAGGCCGAGACCGTCGAGCAGCGAACGTTTGCCGAGGTGCATCACGTTGCGGGGAATGCGTGCCGGTTGCGTGCGCGTGACAAAACGGGCCACTTCGGCGGTCAGGGCAATTTCTTTGGCCATGATGATTTTCTGATCCAATTTGCGGTGCAGGATTATCGCATCCGATACGCCTTGCCGCCCCATCAGGCGCGGGTTAATCTCGCGACTCGTTTTTCCTGTTTTTATAAAGAAACTCTCCAATGAAAAATCCAATACGCGCCGCGCTACAGCGGGGCGAGACCGTCACCGGCCTGATTCTGTTCAGCGGCAGTCCGATGATTACCGAACTCGCGGCAGCCGCCGGCATCGACTTTGTCATCATCGACATGGAACACAGTGCGCTGGATTTCGATACCTGTGCCCATGTGGTTCGCGCCGCCGACGCGGCCGGCATTACGCCCTTCGTACGCATTGCCGATGTCGAGCGCACGCTGATCCTCAAATTGATGAATATGGGCGTTGCCGGTATTGCGATTTCACATGCCACCACGGAGAACTGCGCCAAGGCGCTGGATTACGCACGTTACGCGCCGGAAGGCGAGCGCGGCGCCTGTGCGATCGTGCGTTCGGCTGGTTACTCGCCGGGCGACTGGAATGCCCATGTGCGCAAATCCAATGACGAAATGATGGTGATTCCGCTGATCGAGGACACGCCGACGCTGCAGAATTTTGAGGCAATGGCAGCAATGCCGGGACTGGACGTGTTTTTCATCGGACCGACTGATCTGTCGATTGCGCTGGGCGTGCCGCACGCGACCTTTGATGAGCCGAAAATGGCGGCAGCGCTGGACAAGGTTGTGGCGGCTGCACGCAAACACGGTAAATACGTGATGACAACCATCGGCAACAAGCCGGACCCGGTTTACGGCAAATCGGTGCGCGACCGCGGCGTGCAGGCGGTGGTGCTGGGCACCGACGGGCATCTGTTCCTCGATGTCTGCAAACGACTCAATAGCGTCAAACAACCCTGAACACGGAGTATCCAACGCTGTGACCAAGAAACTGATCATCACCGTGCGCGTCAATGAATATATGTCGCGTGACATCAATAAAAACGTACCGTTCACGCCGGATGAGATTGCGGAGACAGCGGCGGAATGCCGGGCTGCCGGGGCATCGATCATTCATTTTCATGCACGCAAGCCCGATGGTGGCAAATGCCATGAACCCGAGGTCTATGCCGAGATCGTCGCCAAGATCCGCGAAAAATGCGACATCCTGATCGATTCGACTCTGGGTCAGATCACCGTCAACGAGGACGAGAACCGCCTCGCGCATATCAAGCTGATGGGGCAGAAAAGCACGACACGGCCGGATTTCGCGGCAGTGGATACCGGCAGTAGCAATATCGATGCCTATGATCCGGTGCAGAAGAAGTTTTTGACCACCAACAAGATCTACAAAAACAGCACCGAGACCTGCCTGTTTCTCGCCAAAGGCATGACCGATGCCGGCGTGAAACCGCATCTGTCGGTATGGGCTGTGCCCTTCGTGCGCATGGTCGATGCCTTCCTCGACATGGGCGCGATCAAGGAACCGGCTTATGTGCAGTGCGTTCTGGCTGAAGGCGGCATTGTCGGCGCGCATCCCTGTACGACACGCGGTCTGGAGGCGCTGATCGATTTTCTGCCGCCCCAGCGTCGCATTGAATGGACGGTGGCCTGCAAGGAAGGCAATCTGTTCAATGTGGCTTCGACCGCTTTGGACCGCAACGGCCATCTGGCACCGGGCATTGGCGACTATCCCTATCCGGAGCTGGGCTGTCCGACCAACGCGGAGCTGGTTCGCCGTTTTGCCGAACTCGGCCGTGCGGTGGGTCGTGAGCCGACGACTACGGATGAGGCGC
>CANHZX010000289.1 GCA_947465215.1 Betaproteobacteria bacterium
GCGCTTCGCTGCCGATGGCGCGGCCGATCTGTTCAACGCCGCTGACCGTGAGGGTTTCGCCAACGATGCCGCGAATGTCGTAGGCCTTGAAAATGACTGCCGGAGGGGATATTAAAGAGGTCATTAAAATATCAATAAAAACAATTAGTTATGAATTTTATCACGGCGCAGCGAGGAATTCGAGCACGGTGTTTGGCAGCCATCGGATTGAACCATTGCCGTCCGGAAAGCCGACATGGCCACCTTCGTCCGGAAATGCCGGGGTGATGGCGTTGGACAGTTGCTGGAGTTCAGGAAGCGCTGTGCCGGGGAGAAAAGGATCATTTCGTGCGTTCAGCAGCAGCGTCGGTACGGTAACGCACATCAGCAGCGGTTTGCTGCTCGCCCGCGTGTAGTAATCATCGACACCGGCAAAGCCGTGCAGCGGTGCTGTGACGAGATCGTCGAATTCGCGCAGCGTACGTGTGGTGCGCAGTTTTGCTGGATCGAACAGTCCCGGATGCATGCGCAGTTTGGCGAAGGACTTGCGTTTCATGGTCGTCAGAAAATTATTCGTGTAAATCATGTTGAAACCCTGTTCCAGCGCGCGACCGGCGGCATGCAAGTCTACCGGCGCGGAAACAGCTGCAGCACGGTGCACGACGTCCTTTGCAGCTTCGCGCTGTTCCCCCAGCCACTTGAGCAGCGCGTTGCCGCCGAGCGATACGCCGGCCGCGAACAAGGCGCCGCTGTGCTGCGCGCGCAGCCGGCGCAGGATCCAGTCAATCTCGGAACTGTCGCCGGAATGGTATGCACGCGGCAGGCGGTTGATTTCTCCGCTGCAGCCGCGGAAATGCACGACCACGCCGCGCCAGCCGCGCTGCACGGCGGCGTGCATCAGCCCGCGCGCGTACTGGCTGTTGGAACTCCCCTCGAGGCCGTGGAACAGTACCAGCAGCGGTGCGCTTCCGGTTCCGGCGGCGGCAGTCCAGTCGAGGTCGATGAAGTCGCCGTCCGGCGTAATCCAGCGCTCGCGGCGGTAGCTGACGTGCGCGCGCCGCGCGACGAGCGCCGGATACAGTGTCTGCAGATTGCCGCCGGGCAGCCAGGCTGGCGCACGGTAGCGCGTGGGATTGTTCATTGTCGCCATGGTAAGCGCTTTGCGTGGTGCAAAAAAAAGAGCCCCGCGGGGCTCTTTTTTTGCAACTGACGTTGCTTAGTCCCGATAGGACGGGTCCTTGCGGTCGAGCTTGCGCAGCAGGGCCGGCCATTCGAGCAGGCCGAAGCGGCGGCGTACGCCGGGCAGCATCAGGTTGTTGGTGTATTGCGTGACTTCCGCCGGAGGCATCTGCAGCTCGGTGTTGCAGGACAGCGTCATCACTTGCAGTTCACAGGCGCGCTCGAGGCGGAACATGTTGTTGAAGCACTCGGCGATGCTGGTACCGACAGTCAGCAGACCGTGGTTGCGTAGCACCATTGCTTCGCGGTTGCCGAGGTTCTGCACCAGGCGCTCGCGTTCGTCGAGGCGCAGCGCGACGCCTTCGTAGTCGTGGTAGGCGATGTCGAGGAAGCGCATCGAGGACTGGGCGATCGGCAGGATGCCGCATTTCATCGCGGAGACCGCCATGCCCGGCAGCGTGTGGGTGTGGATGATGCACTCAACGTCATGGCGTGCGGCGTGCACGGCGCTGTGGATGACGAAGCCGGCCTGGTTGACGCCGTATTCGGTGGCGTTGAACAGCACATTGCCTTCGAGATCGACCTTCAGCATCGACGAGGCGGTCATTTCCTCGTAAAGCATGCCGTAGGGATTGATCAGGAATTCGTTATGGGTGCCGGGCACGCGCACCGAGATGTGGTTGGCCACCATCTCGATCATGCCGTATTCGGCCATCAGCCGGTAACAGGCGGCGAGATTGACGCGGGCTTCCCATTCTTCCTTGCTGACCTGTTCGCGGACAGGTTTGGTGATCTTGATCGCGGGTGCGTTCATGGTTTACTCCTCCAGTGGGTCGTGCGGGGCATTCTACGCCCGGCTTGCGGGGGTGCAAACCGGCCTTTCACAGTCTGGAATTTAGGCGGTGACTCAGCCTTTGGCATACACGCCGGCGCTACCGCCGGCGAGTTTGCCGAATACGGCGCCGGAGGTGAGGCCGGTGCCGCCGGGATAGTTGTGATAGAACAGCCCGCCGACCATTTCGCCCGCGGCATACAGCCCGGGGATCGCTTTGCCGGCGGTGTCTTCGACATTGCCTTCGCCGTTGACCTTGACGCCACCGAAGGTGAAGGTGACGCCGCAGGTTACGGCATAGGCCTCGAACGGCGCCTGTTCAATCGTCAGTGCCCAGTTTGATTTGTTGACCTTGAGGCCTTCGGTGCGGCGGCCGTCCTTGACCGTCAGGTTGAACGGCACATCAGTGCGCACCGCCTTGTTGTAAGCCTTGATCTCGCGCAGGCAGGCTTCAGCATTTACACCTTCGAGTTTTGTTACCAGTTCTTCCAGCGTATCGGCGCGCACCTTGGTGACCTGCTTGATGCGGTACTCGTCACGCAGCAGAGGGATCGATTGCGCATCAAAGACCTGCCACGCGAACATGCCTGGCTGATTTAGCACCACCGCGCCGTATTTGGCGTAGGTGTAATTGCGGATGTCGGCGCCTTCATCGACAAAACGTTCGCCGTTGGCATTGATCATGATGCCGATCGGGTAGCTGTGTTTCTGGAAATTGTCGCCAACCGCGAGATCACCAAAGGCCGGTGCGTTCATGTCCCAGCCCACCGCGTGGCAGCCCGACCAGTGGCCGTAGGGCAGCGCGCCCGCTTCGAGTGCCATACGGATGCCGGCACCGGTGTTGAAGCGCGTGCCGCGTACTTTGGCCAGATCCCAGCCGGCACCCAGATAACGAGTGCGCATTTCTGTGTTGGATTCAAAACCGCCGCAGGCGAGGACCACGGCCTTGCAGCGGATCTCGACATTCTTGCCCTGGTGCTTGGCTTTGACGCCGATGACGGTGCCGTTGTCGTCGAGGATCAGGCCGGTGGCCGGTGTTTCGTAGAAGATCGTGATGCCTTCGCGTTCACAGGCCTTGTGTTCGTTCTCAACGAGGCCGGGGCCGCCGCCCCAGGTTTCGGCCGCGAGTCCGCCGAAGAATTTGAACTTGCCGTCGATTTTCATCGCCTGGCGGCCGAAACTGGCCTGGAACTTGACACCTTTTTTGCGCATCCAGGTCAGCGTCTCCAGACTGCGCGAAACCAGGATCTCGCAAAGGTCGGGGTCGGTGCGGTACTGGGTGATCCGGCCCATGTCGTCATAGAACTGGTCGGCGGTGTAGGTGCCGAAA
>CANHZX010000290.1 GCA_947465215.1 Betaproteobacteria bacterium
GTGGGTTTGCTCATGGAGATAGTGCCGAGTTTTGCCGTGACGTATTGCGGTAAATAAGGCTGCTGTTAACAGGGTCAATTTTAGCGCGAAACCCCCTTGTTGCAGATTACAATTTCCCCGTGAATCGTTTTTATCGCACCGGTTTGGCCTGGATTCTGTCGGCGGCTGCCGCAACGGCCGCGGCGCAGGCCTACCCGAACCGTACCGTGCGCATCGTCGTGCCGATTGCGGCCGGCGGCTCCACCGACGTGTTCGCACGCACACTGGCGGCGCATTTTTTCGAGGTCTGGGGTCAGGGGGTGATCGTCGACAACCGTCCCGGCGCCGGCGGCATGATCGGCTCCGAACTGGTCGCCAAGTCGCCGCCCGACGGCTACAACCTGCTGATGGCGTATACCTCGCATGTCACCAATCCCTCGCTGTGGACGCGCCTGCCTTACGACACGCTGCGCGACTTCGCGCCGGTGACCATGGTGGCGCAGGTGCCCAGCGTGCTGATCGTGCATCCGTCGCTGCCGGTGAAATCGGTGGCGGAGCTGATCAACTTTGCCCGGCGCCGTCCGCATGAACTCGATTACGGCAGTTCCGGTGTAGGGACGGCTTCGCATCTGGCGGCCGTGCTGTTTGCGCAGCGCGCGGGACTGTTCATTACCCATGTGCCGTACAAAGGCGGGGTTCCGGCCATGTATGAGCTGCTCGGCGGACAGATTTCGGTGATGTTCGGCGGACTGGCCACCACCTTTCCCAATATCCGCAACGGCCGCACCCGCGCCCTGGCGATTTCGAGCGTGCGACGCGCCACGGTGTTGCCGGAAGTGCCGACGATGGCGGAAGCCGGACTGCCGGGTTATGAGGCCATCGGCTGGTTCGCGCTGTTTGCGCCTGCGCATACGCCGGGCGCTGTAATCCACAAGATCAATGCCGAAACCGTGGCCATGTTCACGCAGCGTGAAATCCGCGAGCGTTTTGTCGCGCAAGGGGCCGAGTTTTCAACCTCGACACCGGCAGAGCTGGATGACCGGGTGCGCAAGGAGATCGCCAAGTGGGGAACGGTGATCCGCGGTGCCGGAATCACGCCGATGAAGAACTGAGGATGCCCCGCAACGCGTGCTAGCATCGTCATACAGAATTGCAGTCAAACAGGGCCGACCACGGCCTGCAGGGAGGGGATCATGGATGAACTGAATGCGGGCCGTCGCAGCTGGCTCAAGACCGCAACAGCACTGGCTGCAACGGGTTTGGCTTCAGGAATGGGTTGCGCGCAAACGGGAGGCGGCAGCGGCGCGCCCGGTGGTCTGCCCGGTCGCGGTGAATATCTCATTCGCGGCGCCACCATCCTGAGTATGGACGCCAAGGTCGGTGATTTTGTCCGTGGCGACGTGCATGTGCGCAACGGCGCCATAGTTGCATTGGCACGCGACATCGCGGCGCCGTCGGCGACGGTGATCGATGCCGGCGGCATGATCTGCATGCCGGGGTTTGTCGATACGCACTGGCATCTGTGGACCAGCGTACTGCGCCCGGTGATCAGCATCGATAATCCGAAAAGCGGCTATCAGCCGGTAACCAACCGTCTCGGTCAGTTCTATACGCCGGAAGATAGTTACCGCAGCGTCAGACTCGGGCTTGCCGAGGGCCTGAGCGCGGGTGCGACCACGGTGCACAACTGGGCGCACAACATCCGCTCACCGGCGCATGCCGATGCCGAATTGCGAGCGATGCGTGATATCGGTCTGCGCGGCCGCCTCGCCTACGGCACACCGATGGGTTATCCCGATGAACAGCCGATGGATCTTGACGGTCTGGCGCAGATCAAGCGCGATTGGATGCCCAACGACGGCATGCTCACGCTGGGTATTTCTTCGCGTAACGTCGGCGACACCACCAATCCGCTGCGCGGCAATATCTCGGTGGAGACAGCACGCAGGGACTGGGGCGGCGCACGCGCCCTTGGTCTGCCGATCACCATGCACACCTCGGGCCCCAGTCCGATCACGCTGCTCGAATCGACAGGGTTGCTCGGTCCGGACCTGCAACTGGTGCATCCGCTGCTGACCACTGCTGCGGAACGCCAGATGCTCAGCAAACACGGCGTGAGCTACAGCACTTCGCCGACTGGAGAATCGCGTCGCGCAGCCAGTGCCGGCGTTATCCAGCTCGCCGAGTTGCTGCAGGCGGGCGTCAAGGTCAGTATCTCCATCGACCACACCGGCAGTTATGCCTGCGATTATTTCCAGTGCATGCGCATCCTGTATGCGCTGCATCAGCACCGGATCGGTCCGAAGGTGCCGCTGACTTCAAAACGGCTGGTGCAGCTGGCGACACTCGACGGCGCCGTCGATCTCGGTATTGCTGACCGCACCGGTTCACTGACGCCGGGCAAACGTGCCGACATCATCCTGGTGCGTACCGGCGATATCAACATGTCGCCGATGAGTGATCCTTATGAAGCGCTGGTGACTTTCGCGCAGCCGCGCAATGTCGATACGGTGATGGCGGATGGCCGGGTGCTGCGCCGCGCGGGGCAGTTCACCGCGCTCGATCACACACAGGTGCTACGCGAAGCCGCTGATTGCGCAGCAGGATTGCGCGCGCGGGCTAATTGGACTTGAGCCGCGGGCGGCCCGGGCAGTTCCGGCAGTTCAGGAGGCCGGGTTGCTGATGCTTTCGATGGCGCGCTTGACCGCCATCGGATCCTTGACGCTACGCAGCACCACATCGCTGATGCCGCGGCCGCTGACATGGATGTTGCCGTAGCCGAGTATGCGGCCAATGACGCCCTGATCAATCTCGACGGTTTCGATCGAGGTCAGTTTCATTTCTTCGGATTGGCGGCTGATGATTCCAGTCTTGCAGATCACGCGCTTGTTGGTGAGTCCGAGTTCGGTGTAACGCAAGCGTAGGTATTCATAGATCGCAAGCGGGAGTGTGAGTCCGAAGAACGGTGACAGCAGCAGCCACAACACCATCGGAATGCGTACTATCCAGTGCTGTGAGAACAGACTGGATATTTCTTCGCCTGTGGAGAGCGATTCGTTGATGTAAGCCATGGCAGGAGAGGTGCGGCGCGGAATGTTCCCGCGCCGCAGTTCCGATCAGTGATCCCAGCCGGTGGTCTTCGCGCCTTCGGTGGCGAGCAGCACGTAAGCCATGATGCAGGGTTCCTTGCCGCGGTTTTCCCAGTTGTGCATGGTCTGGCGCTGGATGATCACGGTGCCCGGCGTCAGGTGTACTTCTTCGCCGCCGTCCAGCTGCATCCACAGTTCGCCGGCGAGGCAGATCGCGTAGTCGACCGA
>CANHZX010000291.1 GCA_947465215.1 Betaproteobacteria bacterium
ACCCAGACGCTCACGACTCTTCATCAAGGTCTCGGTGAATTGCCGGCGTTCGGTCACATCCTCGGCAACGCCGACATAACCGGCGAAACGGCCATCTTCAAGGATCACAGCCGCCATAAAACTGACCCAGAGTTCGGTGCCCCCGGGGTGAAGCAAGCGGTAGGTCGCCGAAATCTCCGGTGATTGTCTTGCAATGGCGGTCTCCCAGGCGACCAAGGCCGAATTGCGGTCATCGGGATGCAGGGCATCGAGCCAGCCCTTGTCCAGCAGGGCTTCAACGGGCAATCCTGACAGCGCCTCGAATCGGGGATTGGCATACGCCATGCGACCCTTTTCATCAGCACGGAAAATACCCAGCGGCGATGCATCGCTGATGGCCTGCCACTCCGCTTCGCGCCGACGCACTTCACGCGTCATCCTTTCGGCAATGCCGACAGCACGAGTCCGGGTATTCCACAGGGACCACAGCATTGCCAGCAGCAGCAGATGCAGCGAGCTGCCGCCCACCAGAACCATGCGCGCCGCACTGTAGTCGACGTTATCCTCAAATTCGTTCGTCGAGACGACCCGCAGGTTGAAGGGCTGGCCGAGCACTGTCATGTCGGTTCCCCAACTGAATTGCGGCACATGCCCTTCAACCGGCACATTGGAATACAGCAGGCTTGAAGGATCGCCGGGACGCCCGTCATACAACATCAGTGCGATTCCCTGCCACTGCCCGAGACCAAACAGCCGCCGTATCAGATCACCGACCCGGAAATGGCCGAATACAAAACCGCTGATCGCACGCTCGCGCTGTGCCGGGGTATCGATGGATAACCCTTTGCGATAAATCGGCGCATACATCACCAGACCGGGCTGCACGATTTCACCGATTTCCTGCGCCAACCTGACCTTGCCTGAAATGGCAGGGCTGCCCGACCTAATGGCCCGGTCCAGTACCGAGCGCCGTACCGGGTCGCTATAACCATCAAAACCAAATGCTCGCAGATTACGACCGGAGAACGGCTCGATGTATTTCACCAGCACATAATGGCTGCGCTGTCCCGGCGGATTGATGACATAACCTGGATTACCCTCGCTTTGAATCCGCGCAAGAAAAGCCGGAAGATCATCGTTGGCCACAAAAGCAGAATATCCGATGCCCTGTATGCCCGGATAATTAAGGTCCAGCTTGAGACTTTCGAAATAGGCACGCCAATCCTCACGACCGACATTGCCTGAAGCGGCAAAAAGCCCGGCGGCACCTCGAAGCACCTGTTCGTAATCCTGCGCGCGTCCTGTAATTGCATCCCTGATCTGCGCCGCACGCACTTCGAAGCGGGTTCGTGCGGCATTTTCGGCCTTTTCAACTTCCGTATTCCACGCGTTTACAACCAGGAGCCCGGGCAGCATGATTGCCATCAGAATGGCGATGCCGTTGTAGAGTGACTCACGCAATAGGACCAACCTGGACTCAACTGGCTTCATCGCCATACCTCTTTAATGGGTTGATCCGCCAGACCCGTTTTGTAAGCTGGCACCGCGGGTCATCTCGCCCCAACGAGCCTTCGACCGGAATATCCAGAGCAACAAACCCCACAGCCGCCATACAGAGTTAATTTGGCGGTAACCTAAATTCTCAAGAACAACAAAAAGCAGCAAAACGAACATCTGATGTGGTTTCGGATAAATATGAAATGAAATTTCCTCAAGTAACAAGGAACTCACCGAAAGAACCAAACCAAAACCAAATGCAACAACAATGAAAGTGATGAAAGCCTCCTGAGATATCAGGCCGGCCAAAAATCCCAATGTCATGAGTACGTAGCCAGCCACTTCGATCAGCGGCCCCAGCAATTCGAATATCGCCATGAAAGGGAAGGCCAGCCAGCCGACAGCCCCACCTCGGGGATGAAACAGCAGCCCGATATTCAGGGACAGGCTTTCGGCCAGCCCGCGCTGCCAGCGTATCCGCTGGTTTTTCAGAACCCGCAGCGTTTCCGGCGCCTCGGTCCAGCAAACCGGATCAGGTACAAAAACGATCCTGTAGGGAATGTTATCGGTCCGATAAAGACGGTGCAGTCTGACGATGAGTTCCATATCCTCACCGATGGTATCCGTCCGGTATCCGCCTGCTTTGATGACGACATCCTTGGTAAAAACCCCGAAAGCCCCGGAAATGATCAGCACCGCGTTGATCGGCGACCATCCCAGTCGCCCGAAGAGGAAAGCACGCAAATATTCAACAATCTGCAGCAGTGCCAGCGGGTTTCTCGGCAGACCGACACTGGTCAGAAAGCCGCTATCGACAGTACAGCCATTGGCTACACGCACGGTACCGCCTGAGGCAATGGTGCGCGGATCCTCGAGAAAAGGCTCAACCACCCTTCGCAAACTCACCCGCTCCAGTACCGAGTCTGCATCTACTCCGCAGAATAGCGGGTAACGTGAAGCATTGATGCCGGCATTCAGCGCATCGGCCTTGCCGCCGTTCTCCTTATCGATGACCCGAAGCATCGGATACTTTCGAGAGCGGTAAATGGCATGCACGGGCTTCACGGGGAGACGCTGCCAATAAGCCTCGGGAAAAGGCTCAAGTTCGAATTCCCGGCGCAATGCATCCATCGTACCGTCCTTCGAACCGTCATTGATGACGATCACTTCATAATCGGGATAATCCAGTTGCAGCATCGAACGCACCGAGCTGGCAATCGTCTCCTGCTCGTTGTAGGCCGGAACAAGTACAGAAACCGGAATCTCAAAGCCCGAAATACCCCGAGGCATGTCATCAAGGCTGTGCGCTTCAACATAACGCTTGACGCTGCCCATAGACAACAAGTTCAGCATCACATAACCCATGTTGATGCAGATGAAGTAAAGCAGAAAAAACCATTGGGTACCCACCACCCAGTCGTTGACAGTCATGCGGAGCGAGCCTCCGCTATAGCTTGTGCAAGTATGTCGGCAGCAAAGTGATCCTTAAGTTTACTGCAGACATTCTCAACGACCTCAAGCTTCATGTCAGGTAATGTCAGCAACGCACGTGCCGCCCGATAGCGAACCCACCAATGCGTATCACTGAGCATGTCGATCAGCAATTGCATATCCGCTTTTCCACCGATCCGCCCTAACGTCTGGATTGCGCTGGCACGCACAAACCAGGACTCATTCTTGGTATGAATACGCACGATATCGAGATCACGCGGGTCCTGCATCAGACGCAGCGCCGCAGAAATCAACTCGGGACTCTCGACCTCGCGTGCAATTTTTCCGACAACAGGCGAAACGCGCTCTATATGCGCAACTTCCATCAT
>CANHZX010000292.1 GCA_947465215.1 Betaproteobacteria bacterium
ACGTGAATTCGTCGAAGCCGAACAGGCAGCCTACCGCGAGACCGCGGTTGAAGATGCCGCGATCATCGCGCGCATGACCGAGGGTCGCCGCGCCTTATGGCGACAGGGTCGCAATGAAACCGGTCCCTACCAGTCGCCGTTGGAAGACGGCATGGTGCATTTCCACGAATTCCTGCGGCGTGAAATCGAGCCCCATCTCTCCAAATAATTTGCATTTAAAAACAGGTATTTGCGAGACCATCACGGCAGCTGCGGCTGCCGTGATTTTTTGCGGCGCTTGATTTTCGGTCGGCGTTTGCTACCTTTGCCGCTCCCGTTCACCACCGGACTGTCGCAATGGCCTACAAGACGCTCGTCAGCGCCGAAGAAACCGCAGCGCATCTGAACGATCCGGAATGGATCATCTGCGACTGCCGGCATGACCTTGCAGACTACAGCGCAGGTTACCGCGCCTACCGTAACGGACATCTACCGGGCGCACGTTTTCTCCATGTCGACTCCGATCTGTCGGGCCCGAAAACCGGCCTGACCGGCCGGCATCCGCTGCCGCATCCGTCCACGTTCTCATTGCGCCTCGGCGCGCTGGGCATCGACAACAGCAAGCAGGTCGTCACCTATGACGATAGCGGCGGCGCATTTGCCGCACGCCTGTGGTGGATGCTGCGCTGGGTCGGACATGAACGCGTCGCCGTTCTCGACGGTGGCTGGGGCGCCTGGCAGCGTGCAGGACTGCCCTACACCGTCGCACAACCGGCAGTGGAAGCGGCGACCTACAGCAACCGGGTACAAAATCAGCTGACCGTTGACAGCGCACTGGTCACGGCAAACCTGCAGTCGCGCAAGGCACAGGTCCTGGATGCCCGCGCACCTGACCGCTATCGCGGCGAAAACGAAACTCTGGATCCGGTCGCAGGACATATCCCCGGCGCCATCAACCGTTTTTTCAAACTCAATCTGGGTGAAGACGGCTGCTTCAAACCGGCAGCGACGCTGAAGCAGGAATTCGCCGGCATGCTCAACGGCAACAGCCCAGACGCGATCATCCACCAGTGCGGTTCCGGTGTGACCGCCTGCCACAACCTGCTGGCCATGGAGATTGCAGGACTGCATGGCTCGCGGCTGTATCCCGGCTCGTGGAGCGAATGGGTCAGTGACCGCCGCCGGCCGGTCGCCACCGGCAATGCCTGAAACCCCCTGACCAGCTCAGGCAGATATGCAAATGAACAAGGGGCGCATGGCGCCCCTTGTTCATGGATGAACCCGCTTAGCCGGTCAGGCCAGCGCTTCCGCCCAGATGTTGCGCGCCCAACCCCAGGCGTATGCGCCTTCAGCCGCACTTGCTTCGTTCGATACGCCGCCGGAACCTTTGACCGGTGACAGCGTTTTCTGCGCCGGATCATAACGATGTACCGATGCTACATGCATCGCGCTGTCGCCACTGACAAAGCTGTAGCAGGTGTTCATCATCATGGCGTCGGTGTTGACCGGCTGACCCTTGATCAGCGCCACCACGGCGGCAGCGCAGACCTTGGCATGCTGATTGGCCATGCTGCCGGATTTTGGCATTGCCGGCGCGGAGAGCGTGGAATCGCCCAGCACATGCACGCCTTTGACGGCGGTCGATTCACAGGTAGTCCAGTCAACGCCGCACCAGCGATTGTTGGCAGTAATCAAGCCGCTTCTTACCGCAAAATCGGCCGCACGCTGCGCCGGCACGACGTTGATGACATCGGCTTTGACATCATCAAACTGCAGCTTGAGCGTCATGCCTTTGACATCAACATCAGCGATCTCACTGTTCGGCCGGTATTCGATCATGCCTTTGTAGAGACCGTTCCAAGCCGAAAGGAAGAGGCCTTTCTTCGAGACCAGATCCGGATTGGAATCGAGCACCAGAATTTTCGATTTCGGCTTGGCTTTCTTGAAATAGTCGGCGACTTGGCAGACACGTTCATAGGGACCGGGCGGGCAACGGTACGGTGCCATCGGGATCTGCAGTGCATAAACGCCGCCGTCGCGCATCGACTCCAACTGCTTGCGCAGTGCCACCGTCTGCGGGCCGGCCTTCCATGCGTGCAGGATACGGCTTTGTGCATCGAGGGTATTCAGTGAAGGAATCTGATCAAACAGAAAATCCACGCCCGGCGACACAATGACACGGTCATAGGGCACCGAGCCGCCGCTGGCCAGCGTGACATGCTTGTTCACGCCGTCCAGCGCAATCGCGGTGTCCTTGAGCACGCGGATGCCACGGTTGCGCAGGCCGTCGTAGCTGAAGGTGATCTGGTTCATCTGCGCGTTACCGCCGAGCACCAGATTGCTGATCGGGCAGGACACAAAATAGTCATTGGTCTCGATCAACGTGACATCGATGTCGGGCGCCCACATCTTTACGAATTTCGCCGCAGTCGCCCCGCCATAACCGCCGCCAACCACCGCCACGCGACCGGCGCTGCCGCTGCTGCCTGTTGCACATCCGCTGAGAGTGGTCACACCGGCACCCGCCGAAGCCCATTTCATGAATTCGCGTCTTGAAATTGTCATGGCGTTCTCCTAGCGCACGGCCGGCGCAGCGGCTGCGCGACCGGGCGTCACTGCTGCGAAATAACCGGCAATCAGCGCCAGCTGCTCGTCGGTATAACCCTTGGCATGCTGATGCATGATGGTCGCGGGACGTTTACCGTCGCGGAATTCCTGCAGCTGTTTAAGCAGGTAATCGCGATTTTGTCCGGCAAGGCTCGGGGGCACACCCTCGACGCTGCGGCCGTCGGTACCATGACAAGTGAAACAGGTGGCCGCGAGGCTGCGGGCGTAGGTGGGGTCGTCAGCAGTCGCGGCATGGGCCAACAGGCACCCGGCCAGACCGACGGCGAAAAGCATCGTCGTTCTCATCATGGGTCACACTCCATAAAAATGCAGGAATAACGATCGATCACTGCGCGATTAATCGCTGCAAAAACGATGGCTGCCTTTCGACAGCCATTAATTTTTCTTATGGGGAAAGTGTCCGGCCAAATACCCCGCCTGTCAAGGCGGGGCATCCCAGAGATCAGACGACGCTGACCGGCTCCTCGGCGAAATCCAACCGCACTTTGCCGCTGCCGTCGATATCGACAGTAACCTTGCCGCCGTTGGCCAGACGGCCAAACAGCAGTTCGTCGGCCAGCGCGCTGCGGATGGTGTCCTGGATCAGGCGTGACATGGGTCGTGCACCCATTTGCGGATCGAAGCCCTTTTCGGCCAGATAGTCGCGCAGCGCCTGCGTGAAAT
>CANHZX010000293.1 GCA_947465215.1 Betaproteobacteria bacterium
CACGAGGCCCATCAACGCTCCGCGGACCCGCAATTCACTGCCGGCGGCTTCGATGCGCTGGCTTAACGCCGCGGGCATCGCGGGCGGCTCACGTCCATCCGCCGTTGCCAGCATGGACTCGCGCAGATGAGCAAACAGCAGGCTGACATCGTTTTCGCTGATCAAGCGGCCCAGCAATACCTGCGGCGTCAGCAAACCTTCCAGACCTGAAAGGGGATCACGCTCCGCAGCCTGTAAAGGGGCGGCAAGCACGGCCCCCAGGACGAGGACGGCTATCTGACGGTACAGGTTCATGGACACTCCGGAAATGGGCGTAGTCCGTAATAACGCACCGTCACCGCCGGGGTGTACCGGCGTTGACGGTGTTCATGCGGCAGGATGAACCGGTCAGGCCTTACGGTAAATTTCCGCGCCCTGTTCGACGAATTCCTGCGCTTTTTCCTGCATGCCCTTGTTCAGCGCATCCTTCTCCGAAACGCCCTGGGTTGCCGCGTATTCGCGCACATCCTGGGTGATTTTCATCGAACAGAAATGCGGGCCGCACATCGAGCAGAAGTGCGCCAGCTTGGCACCATGCTGCGGCAGTGTTTCGTCATGGAACTCGCGCGCCTTGTCCGGATCGAGGCCGAGGTTGAACTGGTCTTCCCAGCGGAATTCGAAACGTGCCTTCGACAGCGCGTTGTCGCGGATCTGTGCGCCGGGATGGCCCTTGCCCAGGTCAGCCGCATGCGCCGCCACTTTGTACGCCATGATGCCGTCCTTGACGTCGTTCTTGTCGGGCAGACCCAAGTGCTCTTTCGGCGTGACATAGCAGAGCATTGCGGTGCCGTACCAGCCGATCATCGCAGCGCCGATCGCCGAGGTGATGTGGTCGTAACCCGGGGCGATATCGGTGGTCAGCGGTCCCAGCGTGTAGAACGGCGCCTCATCGCAATACTTCAGCTGAAGCTCCATGTTCTCCTTGATCATGTGCATCGGCACATGGCCCGGACCTTCGATCATCACCTGCACATCGTGTTTCCACGCCACCTGCGTCAGTTCACCCAGGGTTTTGAGTTCGGCCAGCTGCGCTTCGTCATTAGCGTCATAAATCGAGCCGGGGCGCAGACCGTCTCCGAGCGAGAACGCGACGTCGTATTGCTTGAGCAATTCGCAGATCTCCTCAAAGTGCGTATAGAGGAAGCTCTCCTTGTGATGGGCAAGACACCACTTCGCCATGATCGAGCCGCCGCGCGAAACGATACCGGTCATGCGTTTGGCGGTCATCGGGATGTACGGCAGGCGTACACCGGCATGGACCGTAAAGTAGTCCACACCCTGCTCACACTGCTCAATCAGCGTATCGCGGTAAATCTCCCAGGTCAGCTCTTCGGCCTTGCCGTCGACTTTTTCCAGCGCCTGATAAATCGGCACTGTCCCGATCGGCACCGGCGAATTACGAATGATCCACTCACGGGTTTCATGAATATGTTTGCCGGTGGACAGATCCATCACCGTATCGCCGCCCCAGCGGATCGCCCAGGTCATTTTCTCGACTTCTTCCTGAATGCCGGAAGACAAAGCCGAATTGCCGATGTTGGCGTTGATTTTGACCAGGAAGTTGCGGCCGATGATCATCGGCTCGATTTCCGGATGGTTGATGTTCACCGGGATAATGGCGCGGCCGCGGGCCACTTCATCACGCACGAATTCCGGGGTGATGATTTTCGGAATGGCCGCGCCGAAGTGATGACCCGGATGCTGTTTGGTCAGCAGCTCGGAAAGCCCCTCGCGCCGCTGGTTCTCGCGGATCGCGATGTATTCCATCTCCGGCGTGATAATGCCTTTGCGCGCATAGTGCATCTGCGTCACGTTCATGCCGGGCTTGGCAATCCGCGGCTTGCGGGCGAGATTGAAGCGCAGGCTGGCGAGCTCCGGGTCGGCCAGACGCTCCTGACCGTAACGAGAGCTGGGACCATCCAGGGCGACGGTATCGCCGCGTTTCTCGATCCATTGTTGCCGCAACGGCGCCAGACCGGAGCGGATATCAATTTTTGCCGCGGGATCGGTGTACGGACCCGAGGTGTCATACACAAAAATCGGCGGATTTTTTTCAGCACCCATCGAGGCCGGTGTGTCCGATTGCGTAATTTCGCGCATCGGCACCTGAATGTCGGCGCTGGAACCCGGTATGTAGACCTTGCGCGAATTCGGCAGCGGTTTCACCGCGCCGGCATCAACCTGGGCAGCGGTATTGAGGAACTTCGGATTGGCATTCATTTCTCTCACTCCAGGGGGAAGGTCGGAAGGAGCGGAGATGCCGGAGGGATTAAAGAACCATTCCCCAAACATTCCACGCTTCCCTACGACGGCATTATCCGTATCAGGTTATGAGGGTTTGTCTCACCCTGCAGCACCCGCTGCAAGGACCCCTACGTGTGATGTTTAAGCTAATGGAAATATGGGATAATTGCAAGCTGGAAGCACAGCATACGCCGCGCCAATTCCTCTTTTTCGACAAGCACTTAACCACTCATGAACGCCACCACACCGGTCTCAGCTCCGTCTTCGGACCTGGAACGCAACCGTTTCTTCATGGTTGAGCAGCAGATCCGCACCTGGGAGGTGCTCGATCCGGTGATTCTCGACCTGTTGATGCGCGTACATCGTGAAGACTTCGTGCCCGCCGCGCACCGTGCGCTGGCTTTTGCCGACATGGAACTCCCGCTGGGTCACGGTGAAGTGATGCTGTCGCCCAAAACAGAAGCGCGCATGCTGCAATCGCTGATGATCAAGAACACCGACTCGGTGCTGGAAATCGGCACCGGCAGCGGTTTCATGACGGCATTGCTCGCCAGCCTCGCACGCCAGGTCTGCAGCGTTGACGTCGTCCCTGAATTTACCCGCTCGGCCGCCGCGCATCTTTCTGAAGCGGGCATCAAGAATGTGACCCTCGAAACCGGGGACGCCGCACGCGGCTGGGATAAACACGGCCCCTATGACGTTATTGTGCTGACCGGCTCGGTTCCGGTTTTGCCCGAGAGCTTCCAGCACAGCCTGAATCACGGCGGACGGCTGATTGCTGTGGTTGGAGAAGCCCCGGTGATGCAAGCCCAACTCGTGACCCGCACATCCGGTGGCGCCTGCAGCGCCGTGACCCTGTTTGAAACCTGCATCCCGTCGCTCAAAAATGCGCTGCAGCCGCAGCGTTTCAAGTTCTAGA
>CANHZX010000294.1 GCA_947465215.1 Betaproteobacteria bacterium
ACAGGCCGCCGTTTTGCTGGGCCACCATGCAGAACAGCATGGGAATCGACAGCATTGTGTTGAAGCGTGAAGCCAGCATCGCAATGCGTGCAGCTGCCGCCTTGGCCGGTGCCTCAACAGTAACGATGCCGAGCGCCTTTTTCTGGTTCGGCCAGATGATGAACCAGACGTTGAAAGCCATGATCAGCGCCAGCCACATACCGATACCGATGGCAGTGAAGGGCTTGCCGAACATCAGCGCGGTGCCGAGATAGCCGTTCATCGAAGCAACGATCAGGCCGGTGATCACCGTGGCCAGTGCGGCCCAGCGGAACCAGAACAGCGCGGTCGGGGCGATGACTTTGCCGATGGCCGGCTTCTGCTCATCGGGAATCTTGGGCATCGACGGGATCTGCACAAAGTTGAAATACCACAGCAGGCCAATCCACATCACACCGGCCATCACATGCAACCAGCGGAACAGAAAGGCGAACCAAGCGTGGTCACCGCCACGCGCACCGGCGCCGCCGGTGGCGACAATGAGAACAACAAGAATGATGAACCCCGCGAGGATAGTACGTCCCAGAGACTGGAATATGGCTCCCATGCGTGCACTCCTTTCACTGCGTAATTGTTGTGGAATGGACCATCGCAAAGTCTAGCACAGGGCAACGGCAGTACGAACTGCAATAGCCATACCGCCGGCAAGGAAACCGGGGATGGTATTGGAATTAAAGGCAGTAAAAATCAGGCAGCTGCGAGACTGCCGGTTTCTACGGCAGCGATGGCCTTGGCCTGATTCAGATCCTGCGCATAACCTGCACCGTATAAGCAGCAGGCGATCTGGTTGGCGATCGGCGCCGGCATCGGTATGCGGCCTTCGAGTACGCCGGTAATCCATTGTGCCGTGCCCTTCAGGTCCTGAGCGGCTGGTAGCGGATGCGCGCAGCGCGGTGTGGCCTCCGCCTCGAAGAGCGGACGCACGACACCTTCGGTCACCAGCGTCATTGCCGGCCGGCATTGCGCATCGACCACGGCATCACCGTCAAGTGATTCGAACAGCAACGCCGTGGTGCCGGTCTCGCAGATCAGCGACTGCAGCATCACACATTCGCGCGCACCCGATGCGGGAATCAGATGCAGGGACTCGCCGCCGAAGGGATCGGCCAGACGCGCCAGCAGCCTTGCCAGTGCGCCGCCGCCGAGGCGGGCGCGCAAGGCCAGCAGGTCGGCAATCCCCGGCGACACCGCGCCGGTCGGCAGGAAGACCGTCCGCCCGGCGCCCAGTGCCTGTTGCGCCTGGCCAAAACTCGCGCTGGGCATGATGCCAAGTTCACGGAACAGATAAGCCGACGCAACACCGCCGCCGCCGCTCAGCGCGCCATGCACCAACACGGGAATACCGAGACGCTGCAGGCTGATCGCCAGTAGGGGGGCGAGATTGGGTTGATGTTGCGCGGTGCCGTACGCCGGCATCAGCACCGGTCGCCATTGTGTCGCCGGTGCCGTGGCGTGAAACACGCGTGTCGACAATGCCGCTAACACCCCGTGCAGTTCCGGCTGGGTCAATGCGCGCTGCTCCAGCAGCACCAGCAGGCCGCCCATTTCCAGTTCGGAAACTCCGCCATCAAAAATGGCCGAAAACAATGTTTCCGCCTCGTGCTCCGACAGCGACTGTTGCGCGGCCAGCAGTTCAATTAGGTGTGCCCAGTTCATGCTGCGCTCCTCCGGTGTTGATGACCGTGGGTTTCTGGGCTGTCTATGAGCAACCGCCGTGCCATGTGCCTCAAGCCTGTGTTGCCCCTGAAAACCGCCGGGATGCACCGGAATCCGCCACGTCTCGGTGCGGCGACTGCCTTGATCGCTTTATTTTGGTGCCCTGCCGCTTATGTTGCAGCGCAAAAGAAAAGGGCATACCGAAACCGGTATGCCCCCTCCCGCCGCAGCACCTGAAGCGCCGCGGATTCCGGAGATCAGCCTTTCAGGCAGGTGCTCATGAATTTCTTGCGGTCATCGCCGGCTTTGCCTTCCGCCTTGGCGCTGCAATCCTTCATACGATCCTGTTGCTTCTTCTGCGCGGCGCTGGGCTCTTTCTTGCCGTCTTCGCCTTTCAGGCACGAGCTCATGAACTTCTTGCGGTCGTCGCCCGACTTACCTTCAGCCTTGCCGTTGCAATCTTTCATGCGCTCTTGCTGCTTCTTCTGTGCTTCGCTCGGCTCTTTCTTGGCTTTCTCGGCAGCGGGGGCTGCTTTTTTCTCAGCAGCGGATGTCGCTTTTTTTGCTTCAGCTTTGACGTCAGCCTTGTCCTGCGCATAGGCAGTCGACAGGGCAAACATTGCACAAATGACAGCAGCGATAAGTTGTTTCATGGAAACCTCCTCAAGAAATTCATTAAATACTTAATAAAAACAATGTTTTATCAAGATCCGCCGCCGCCAATCCGGCCTCGCGGTCCGATGCTTACATTAACGCTGCCCGGTTTCATGCGGATGACAGTCCGAAGGCATTTGCCAGCAATTCATAGGAATGCAACCGAGAGTCATAGTCGCCGGTGATGGTGATCACCATCAGTTCATCGGCTTCAAACTCGTCTTTGATCTCCAGCAGTCGCTGTTTGACGACATCAGGCGTGCCGAGCACGACGCGACGGCTGTGATGGGCGATGCGCTGCCGGTCGGTATCGGTATACGGATAACGCTCCGCCTCTTCCAGCGTCGGCACCGGCGCATTGACGCCGTAATCCATGTTCAGGCGGCGCAGGTTGACGCTTTGCGATAGGCGCTGGGCCTGCTCCTGGGTATCGGCACAGATCACGAACACACAGACCATCGCCTGCGGCTGCGGCTCGCGCGGTGACGGCTGATAACGCTTTTTGTAATCGCGCATCACCACATCACCGCCGCGCGCACTGATGAAATGCGCAAAAGCAAAACGCAATCCGAGCTGCGCAGCCAGTGCTCCGCTGTAATCGGAAGAACCGAGCAGATAAATCTGCGGACTGGTCGGCCCCGCCGGCTGCGCCTTCACCTGTCGGAGGGGATGTTCATCCGGCATGTCGTCATCGAGGAAGGCCGCGAGGTATTGCACCTGATCCGGAAAATCATCGGCAGAAGGATAACGCCCCTGCCCCATGGCCATCGCGGTCGCCTGGTCACCGCCCGGCGCGCGGCCGATACCCAGATCAATGCGTCCGGGAAACAGCGCTTCAAGCATGCGGAA
>CANHZX010000295.1 GCA_947465215.1 Betaproteobacteria bacterium
AGGTATTTGAAAAGATCGCCGTTTGCTTCTTCCTGCGCGATTTTCAGCAGGTCCAGTTTTCCGCTCATTTCTCTAAATCTCCGTTCGAATTGGGTCGTACAAGTGATCGGCGCGTAGTCGCGATCGAGGGGCGCCCCGGTGCAGCTTTTCCGGAAGCCATGACCACCGTGCCTTGGAAAGATTGCCTGCTGGTCAGGGAGCGGATTATCGCATTATTTCCCCCGGCCGGCATGGCCAGGCGCCGGTCAGGCGCGGCAAAAAGTCAGAAAAAAGCCCGCAGGCGAAGCTGCGGGCTTTGTATCTTGCAGGGCAGAGGGCAGTACCGCAGCCCGCTGCTAAATCACAGCTTCAGGCTGCTTGGATGTTAGAGGCTTGCTTTCCCTTGGGACCCTGGGTGACCTCGAACGACACTTTTTGGCCTTCTTTGAGTGTCTTGAAGCCATTCATCTGGATCGCGGAGAAGTGGGCGAAAAGATCTTCGCTGCCGTCGTCCGGAGTGATGAACCCGTAGCCTTTGGAGTCATTGAACCATTTCACAGTACCAGTTGCCATATGCCTGCCTTGATAGAAAAGCGGATGGGCTCCGCGATTTGTTCGAGTTCCAAGGAAAGCACCGGCCAAACTGGTCTTGCGCTGTAACCTGAACCCCAACACCCGACTGCTTTCTAGGGTATTTGCCGGCGAAAGTCAAGTGCGGGCCGAAACCCCGGGTCAAGCCGCCCTTCGGACCGGAATTACCGTTCTTTTCGCCACTTGAAAAATTCCTAATTCCAGACACAATAGGTAATGAGATTTTTTTGAACTTGAACAGCGCAATTCCCAATTACAGCAGGCATGGCGAACAGGCAGCGTGAAGACACCGTCCTCGAGGCGAAGCGCAGCAAAACCAAGCCACCACCGATGTTCAAGGTGCTGCTGCTCAATGACGACTACACGCCGATGGATTTCGTGGTCGCCGTCCTCCAGAGGTTTTTCGGTTTGAGCCGGGAAAGCGCAACCCAGGTCATGCTCAAGGTTCACCGTGATGGCATGGGGGTCTGCGGCGTTTTCCCCAAGGATGTTGCGGCGACCAAAGTCGAGCAGGTAAAGTCGTACGCCAAGCAGCACCAACACCCGTTACAGTGTGTAATGGAAGAAAATTGATTATCAACAGGCCATGATCGGAAACGTATGATCGCCCAAGAACTAGAAGTCAGCTTGCACATGGCCTTTATGGAGGCCCGCCAGAAGCGCCACGAATTCATCACCGTGGAGCATCTGCTGCTCGCGCTGCTCGACAACCCGTCGGCGTCCGAAGTGCTGCGCGCCTGCGCCGCCAACGTCGATGAACTGCGCAAGCTGCTCGCGGACTTTGTTACCGAACACACGCCGATCCTTGCCGGGGAAGAGGTTGATACGCAACCGACCCTGGGCTTTCAGCGGGTGATCCAGCGCGCGATCCTGCATGTGCAATCCTCGGGCAAGAAGGAAGTCACCGGCGCCAATGTGCTGGTGGCGATCTTCGGCGAGAAGGATTCGCACGCGGTCTATTTCCTGCACCAGAAGGGTGTGACCCGCCTGGATGTCGTGAACTTCATTTCCCATGGCATCAGCAAGGTGCCGCAGGCGCAGCAGCCGAAGCCGGAAGGCGAAACCGCCGAGGCCGAGCAGGAGGCGCAGTCGGGTGGTGCGCTGGAATCCTATACGCAGAACCTGAACGCGGCGGCGACCGCGGGCAAGATCGATCCGCTGATCGGCCGCGACCACGAGCTCGAGCGTGTAATCCAGATACTTTGCCGCCGGCGCAAGAACAATCCGCTGCTGGTCGGTGAGGCCGGGGTCGGCAAGACCGCCATCGCTGAGGGACTGGCGCGGCGTGTAGTCGAAGGCGACGTTCCGGACATTCTGAAAAAAGCCACGGTATACGCGTTGGACATGGGTGCACTGCTGGCCGGCACCAAATACCGCGGTGATTTCGAGCAGCGGCTGAAGGCGGTGCTCAAGCAGCTGAATGAAAATCCCCACGCCATCCTGTTCATCGACGAAATCCACACGCTGATCGGCGCAGGCGCTGCATCGGGCGGCACGCTGGATGCGTCGAATCTTTTGAAGCCGGCGTTGTCGAGCGGTCAGCTCAAGTGCATCGGCGCGACGACTTATAACGAATACCGCGGCGTGTTCGAAAAAGATCATGCACTGTCGCGGCGCTTCCAGAAGATTGATGTCAATGAGCCGTCGGTGGCGGAAACCATCGCCATCCTCAAGGGGCTCAAGTCGCGCTTCGAGGAGCATCACGGCGTCAAATACCAGCCCGCTGCACTGAGCGCTGCAGCTGAACTGTCGGCGCGCTTCATCAACGACCGCCATCTGCCGGACAAGGCCATCGACGTCATCGACGAGGCCGGTGCTGCGCAGAAGATTCTGCCGAAGTCGAAACAGAAGCGGGTTATAGGCAAGCACGAGATTGAGGAAATCATTGCCAAGATCACGCGCATCCCGGCACAGACGGTTTCGGTGGATGACCGCAACGCGCTGAGAACGCTCGACCGCGACCTGAAGGCTGTGGTGTTCGGCCAGGACAAGGCGATTGAGGCGTTGACTGCTGCCATCCGTATGGCGCGCAGCGGTCTCGGCAATCCGGCCAAGCCGATCGGCAGCTTTTTGTTCAGCGGCCCCACCGGCGTCGGCAAGACCGAGGTCGCGCGTCAGCTTGCCTATGTGATGGGCGTCGAGCTGCTGCGTTTCGACATGTCTGAATACATGGAACGTCATGCTGTATCACGGCTGATCGGCGCACCGCCCGGATATATCGGTTTTGACCAGGGCGGCCTGTTGACCGAAGCCATCACCAAGAATCCGTACTCGGTGCTGCTGCTCGACGAAATCGAGAAGGCGCATCCGGATATTTTCAATATCCTGCTCCAGGTGATGGATCACGGTACGCTCACCGACAACAACGGCCGCAAGGCCGACTTCCGCAACGTGGTGATCATCATGACCACCAACGCCGGCGCCGCCGAATTGTCGAAGACCTCGATGGGCTTTACCGCCAGTCGCCAGTCGGGTGACGAGATGGGCGAGATCAAGCGCATGTTCACGCCGGAGTTCCGCAATCGCCTCGACGGCATCATCTCCTTCCAGTCGCTGGATCGCGCGATCATCCTGCGCGTCGTCG
>CANHZX010000296.1 GCA_947465215.1 Betaproteobacteria bacterium
ATGCAGATGTTCGACGGGATGGCCGGTTCGCCGGATCAGCTACGTCGGGCAATTTTTTCGCAACAACTGCCGGTGGCCGACGTCAAACGCTATCTGCGGCGCATGCGCCATGAGTCGCAGCGCGCTTTGTTTGATTTGTCCTGGCCCCAGCACTTCTGGATTGAACGCACCGATATTCCCGTTCAGGTCATCGGCGCTGCAGACGATCTGTTTTTTCCGCCCTCGCTGGTCGAGGAAACCGCAGAACTGCATGGTGTTGCCGCCGAAATCCTGCCGGACATGGCGCATGCGGTGATGCTCGACGTGAACTGGAAACAGGCTGCGCAGCACCTGAAAGACTGGCTGGAGCGCGTAATGCGCTGATGCACCATGGACGCGGATTTGCAGCACGGCTAAGCTGTCGATTCACCTGCAGTGGCGTTTGAACGCATAGATCAAGGAGGCGGCATGGACGCGTATCTGTTGTGGCTG
This sequence comes from Betaproteobacteria bacterium, assembly GCA_947465215.1. Lineage (GTDB taxonomy): Bacteria > Pseudomonadota > Gammaproteobacteria > Burkholderiales > SG8-41. The sequence goes on from CANHZX010000296.1 coordinate 472, forward strand.
ATCATCGGTATTGTGCTGATCATCGTCGAAATGACGACCGGCACCTTTTATCTGCTGGTGCTGGGTATCGCGGCGCTGGCTGCAGCGGTGGCAGCTTGGTTCGGGCAGTCGTTCTGGGTGCAGGCGGTGATCAGTGCAGCCGTAGCGGTCGCCGGCGTCATTCTGGTCAACCGTTACCGCAGCCAAAATACACCCGCTACCAAACAATCACTGGACGTCGGTCAGAGCGTGACGCTGGATTCGTGGATCAGCGAGGTGGACGGGTTGGCACGGGTCAATTACCGCAATGCGCAGTGGGAGGCGCGTGTCACCGGTGAGCGTACCCCGGGCGGCAAGGTCTTTTACATTCATGCCGTTGCAGGCAACACGCTGATGGTGTCCTCGGCGCGACCGCAGTGAAAAAAGCCAAAGTGCTTCATATTTTCGAATCCAGAAGGGAGACCGCCATGTTTCCGAAGCTGATTATTGTCATTTTTATTACCGGCCTGCTGGTCACGTTTGACCAGCGCTCACTTGCGGTGCCGTTTTTTGTGGTGGCGCTCGGCGTGGTGGTGGCGATTGAATCCATACGCCAGGTTCCGCAGCAGATGGCCTGGGTGGTGGAGCGCCTCGGCAAGTTTCATTCCGTGCTTGAGCCAGGGCTCAATGTCATCGTACCGTTTCTTGATCGCGTGGCTTACCGCCATTCGTTGAAAGAGACGCCTCTGGATGTGCCCGAGCAGGTCTGCATCACGCGCGACAACACCCAGCTCGGCGTCGACGGCATCATTTATTACCAGGTCACCGATCCGGAGCTGGCGTCTTATGGTTCATCCGATTACATCTCGGCCGTCACCCAGTTGGCGCAGACCACGCTGCGCTCGGAAATCGGCAAGATGGAACTCGACAAGACTTTCGAGAGTCGTGATGTCATCAACCGGCAGGTGGTGTCAGTGCTTGATGAGGCAGGCCGCACCTGGGGTGTCAAGGTACTGCGCTACGAGATCAAGAACCTGACGCCGCCAGATGCCATTCTGCGGTCGATGCAGGCACAGATCACCGCGGAGCGAGAGAAACGCGCGCTGATTGCCAAATCCGAAGGCCAGCGGCAGGAAGAGATCAATCTGGCCGATGGTGAAAAGCAGGCGGCGGTACTCAAATCCGAAGGCGATAAAACGGCAGCAATCAACCGCGCGCAGGGTGAAGCGGCACGCATCCAGCTGATCGCCGAAGCGACTGCCGGTGCAATCAGCACCGTGGCGCAGGCGCTGAACAGTCCAGGCGGCAATCAGGCGGCCAATCTGGAAGTGGCTAAGCAATACGTGAATGCTTTTGCGCACCTGGCGCGGACCAACAACACGCTGATTGTGCCGGCCAATGTCGCCGACGTGGCGACACTGGTCAGTTCGGCGATGGCCGTGATGGATAACGTGAAAAAAGCAGCGCCGGGCAGCGCCGCCGGCGGCGTTACTGCTGAGGCGTAGAGACCCAGACGCGAATGTTCGGCCGGGGCACTTCGTCTCCGGCCGTCTGCGTCTTCAGCAGCAGTTCTTCTTCAGCCGGCGTCGGCTGGCCGCTCACAATGATGCTGGATGCTTCTCCTGATTCCGCGGTTTTACGAAGATTGACGCCGCGCGCGGCAGGCTGACCGGCATCGGCACCATCATCTTTTTCCCGCGGCGGATTGCCGTCATAAATCAGGTTGCGGCGGCGCTGCAGATAAGCGTCGCGCAGGAATTCGTATTCGTCGAGTGAGGCGACTTCGAGAACCTTGCTCGCGCTGAGCAGTTCAGCGCGGCGTGTCACCAGACGGAAGCCCTGTACGGCGTTACGGTCTCGATTGGGATCGATATAGCTGGTGGGGTCGGTTTCCCAGTCGACAACCAGGCCGGCGGTGTCGCGGACGGTGCGTGGGCCGAGGAAGGGCAGAACCAGGTAGGGGCCGTCGCCAACGCCCCAGTAACCGAGGGTCTGGCCGAAGTCTTCGTCGTTTTTCTCGATGCCGAGATCGCTGGCTACATCCATGATCCCGAGGATGCCGACGGTGGTGTTGATCATCACCCGGCTGATATCGGAAAACGCGGGACCGACTTTGCCCTGGAGCAGGTTGTTCAGTGCAACGACGATGTCGTTAAGGTTGGAAAACACGTTGCTGACGCCGGTGCGCACGATGGCGGGAAAAACCGTCTGGTAAGCCTGGGCCAGCGGCTTCATTACTACTTTGTCGACGCCATCATTGAATGAATAGATGGCGCGGTTCATCGGTTCGAAGGGGTCGCGCGGGTCGCCCGTGCCGGGAGTTGCGCAGCCGCCGATCAAAACCAGGCTGGCAATTGCGCACATGGTGACAAGGCGCAGGCGGCGGACGAGGCGAAGCATGGAGCAATCCTTTATCGGGGTGCGGCAAAATTCCGGATTCGCCATTATATACAACCATTTGCCCGTCGAGTCGGAATGCGCTGTTTTGCGGTCTGATTGGTCCCTGATTGGTCGGATGGCCTTTGTTATACTCGATTTGTCTCGCGGTGATGCCTCTGGCGCCCCCGCTTTTTTTCCAGCTTGCGCAAGGAGTGGAGTCATGTTGCAGAAAGCCGATCCGGGAGTCGAACTGAAGGACAAGAGCCTGTTCCGCCAGCAGTGTTACGTGGACGGCGCCTGGGTGGATGCCGACGACAAGTCGACGATCACCGTGG
>CANHZX010000297.1 GCA_947465215.1 Betaproteobacteria bacterium
CAGTGGTGACGCCACCTTCATACAGCGACTTCATCTTGGCGAGTGTCGCCATGTCAGTGCCCGGGCGAGGATGCTCGTCCTCCGCAACCGGCGGCACCGGACCTTTGCGGCTTGCAGGCATTTCAACCGGAGCGATTTCACCGGCAAAGAAGCCCTCGCCTTTTGCAGCCGCAAATTTGGTCTGCGAGGCCACGGCAAACGTATCTGCTTCTTCGCGGCTGATGCTGAATTCGCGCGCCAGATTGTCTGCGGTTTGCGGCATCTGCGGATCGCCGAACTGCTTGGTCAGTTTCGGATTCGAGAAACGCGGGCCGATCGTGCTGTCGAAGAATTTGATACCGCGATCAAACGCGCTTTCGGCACGACTCATCACGATGGGCGAGCGGCTCATGCTTTCAACGCCGGCGACGATGAACACATCGCCTTCGCCGGCAGTGATCGAGTGGGCAGCATGCGCCAGCGCGCCGAGGCCGCTGGCGCAATTACGCTGCAGCACGGTGCCGGGAATCTCGATCGGGAAACCGGCTGACAGGCCGGCATGACGCGCCACGCAGCGGCTGTCTTCGCCGCTCTGGTTGGCACAACCGACAACGATGTCCTCAACCTGTTCGATCTTGAACTTCGATTTCGCCATCACGCTTTTCATGACTTCGGCGAGCAGATCATCAGGACGAACCTTGGCCAGTGAGCCGCCATGGCGGCCGAACGGGGTGCGCAGTCCTTCGTAAATATAGGCGTCGAGCATTTTTCTATTCCTCTTGAATGATCAGGGTTCGGGGGTCAGCAGTGAAACGCCCAGCTTGGCTCGGCGAGTCATCCAGATGTTCGGACGGTAACGCGGATCCGCATACAGCGTGTTCATGTTGGCGAGTACGCGATAGATTTTCTCAACGCCAACGACGTCGCCGAATTTCAGCGGGCCGTTCGGGTAGTTCAGACCCAGCGTGACGGCCTTGTCGATGTCGGAAGGCTGGGCAGTACGACTTTGCGCAATCGAGCAGCCGATGTTGACGACCATCGCGACAATGCGCTGCGCGATGAAACCCGGGCTGTCACGGCAAACCGTCACCGGCACGCCATCGGAAGCCAGCAGGCCGTGAGCCGCTTCCTTGACGGAAGCTTCAGTCAGCGGCGTGCCCATGATGGTGCGCCGTTTGACCATCGGGAACAGCGTATCGACGGCCACCGTGCGCTTCGGATCCAGACCCTCTTCCACTGCGCAGCTGGTGGTGTCCTTGCCAACCGGCGTGACGAGGATCAGTGCCTTGGCTGAAGGCTTGGCACCGGTTTCAATGTTGGCGCCGAGTTTGGTCAGGAGCGCGGTCAGCACTTCATGGCCTTGCGGCTCGGCTTTGCTCACCCACACGCTGTCAGGACGCGACTTCGGTGCCGGCGCTTCCGGTGCGACGATGGGTTTCATTTCCGCATCGTAGTTATAGAAACCTTTTTTGCTCTTGCGACCGAGCACGCCCGCTTCGTAGCGGGACTGCATGATCAGGCTCGGACGGTAGCGCTGTTCCTGGAAGAACTGGTTGTAAATCAGCACCGAGGCCGGCTGCGTCACATCAAGGCCGGTCAACTCCATCAGTTCAAACGGGCCCATGCGGAATCCGCAGACGTCGCGCATCACGCGGTCGACATCTACAAAGTTTGACACGCCTTCGTACACCAGATGAGAGGCTTCGAGCGTAAAGCCGCGGCCGACCTGGTTGACGAGGAAGCCAGGCGCATCCGTCAGGCGAACCGGCTCGCGCGTCATGCGCTTGCCGGTAACCATCAGCGCTTCGGAAACCCAGTTATCGGTCTGCAGGCCATCAATGACTTCAACGAGCTTCATCAGCGGAACCGGATTGAAGAAATGGAATCCGGCAAAACGCTGGGGTGTTTTCAGCTTGGCGGCAATGGTCGTCACTGACATCGAGGACGTGTTGGTCGCCAGAATACAGTCTGCGCTGACGACGTCTTCCAGCTCGCCGAACAGTGCGCGCTTGGCGTCAAGGTTTTCCACAATCGCTTCCACGACCATGTGGCAGGCCTTGAAATCGGCCAGCGACTGCGCGACCTTGATCCGTGCGGTGGCCGCGTCGGCATCTGCCGGCGTCATGCTGCCCTTCTCTGCTGCGCGGGACAGCATCTTGGCGACGAAATCGCGCGCTTCGTCAGCGGCGCCGGCACGCGTATCCATCATCAGCACATGCATACCGCCGGCGGCGGCAACCTGCACAATGCCGCGACCCATGGCGCCGGTCCCGATCACGCCGATACAAAGATCGGCACGGTTCGCATCAAAACCCATAATGTTTATCCTGAATAATCAATAAAAACAATTATTTATAATCACTTACCCTTGAACACGGGCTTGCGCTTTTCGGCGAATGCAGCCTGACCTTCCTTGTAGTCCTCGCTCTTGTAGCAGACGTCTACCATCTTCTGCAGCCTGTCGAGGTCACGCTTTGCAGGCTCCTTGCCGTATTCGACCAGAGACGCTTTTACCGAAGCCAAAGTCAGCGGTGCGTTACCGGCGATGGTCTTGGCGTAGTCAACCGTGTATTGCTCGAGATCCGCAGCCGGAACCACACGGTTCACCAGATTCATCTGCAGTGCTTCCTGCGCATTGAACTGACGTGCCGTAAAAAAGATTTCCGCTGTAAACGCCGGGCCGACGATATCAGCGAGGCGCTTGATACCAACGAATCGGTAGCCGAGACCGAGCTTACCGGCCGGCACACCGAACTTGGCATCATCGGAAACAATGCGCATGTCGCAGTTCACGGCAATCGCCGTGCCGCCGCCGATGCAGTAACCGCGCACCATCGCGATGGTCGGCTTCGGGCATTCCTGCAGTGCCTTGCCGGCGTCATCAGCAGCTTTGTTGTAGGCCAGCACTGCATCTTCGCTGCTGCGCTTTTCCTTGAATTGCGAAATGTCAGCGCCGGCGACAAAAGCCTTTTCGCCCGCACCTTTCAGCACAATGACGCCCACTTCAGGATCTGCGGCGAAATTGGCCAGCACGACAGGCAGCGCCTGCCACATTTCAAACGAGACCGCATTATGGCGAGCTGGGTTGTTGAAGGTGATCCAGCCAA
>CANHZX010000298.1 GCA_947465215.1 Betaproteobacteria bacterium
CGCTCTTCCGGCCAGCTCAGATAGGCATCACGGAACAATGAAGCGACGTCATAGCTGATCGGTCCGTACACAGCATCCTGGAAATCCAGCACGCCGGGATTCGGTGTCGACAGCATCAGGTTGCGCGGCATGTAGTCGCGGTGCACATACACCGCGGGCTGGGCCAGCGCGCTGTCGGCGAGCAGTTGATTGATCTTCGCCAGCACTTCGCGCTGGGCATCGCTGAGGGTGAGACCGAGGTGGCGTCCGACGTACCAGTCGGGAAACAGATCCATTTCCCGCTGCAGCAGTGCGCGATCATAGGGCGGCAGCACATCCGGTCGGCTCGCCCGCTGCCATGTGATCAGCGCGGCAATCGCGTCGCGGAACAACGCGTTGGCATTGTCATCGGTGAGTGCCTTCAGATATGTCGTGTTGCCGAGATCCGTCAGCAGCATGAAACCCTGCGCGGTATCCGCGGCCAGCACTTCCGGCACATGTACGCCGGCATCGCGCATCAGCTGCGCGACATGGATGAACGGCCGGCTGTCTTCACGCTCGGGCGGCGCATCCATGGCAATGCGCGTCACGCCGTCGAGCGTCACCCGAAAATAGCGGCGGAAGCTGGCATCCGCCGATGCCGGCGCCAGCGTAAACGCCTCGCCGGGCAGGCGCTCGGCGATCCAGGCGCTCAGCGCTTCGCGCCGCAAATCGTTCGCGGAATCAGTAGACGGTTTCAATCGTTGCTTCACAGGGTGAATTGTGAGATTTTAGCACCTCGCCTGACACCCTTTCCCGATGCCTTTCCCCAGAAAAAAACAAATAGCGCTTGCCGTGCTGTGCGCGATGCCGCTGCTCGCGGGCGCCGACAACGGCCTGACGCTCAAACCGGAGTCGCGGCTGCTGTCACCGCCCGAAACCCCGGAAGACGTACCGCTGTTCGTGGATGCAGACCGTATCCAGGGCACCCAGGACAAGGATCTCGAGGCTTTCGGCAATGTGCGCATGCGCAAACGCGGACAGGCATTTGCCGCCGACTGGATGCGCCACGACACCCAGAACGAGATACTCGACGCCAAAGGCAACGTCAGCCTCGAGCAGGGCCGCGAGATGATCGAAGGCAGCGTGCTGCGTTACGAAACGGCCACCGATCGCGGGTTCATGGAATCCCCGCGTTACATGCTGATGACCCTGCCGCCCACCGGCCCCGCCGGCAGCGGCCCGCTTCCGGTCAGCGACGGCCGCGGCACCGCGGAGCGCCTGCTGTTCCAGGGCCCCGGTCAGTATCGGATCGAATCAGCCAATTACACGACTTGCGAACCCGGCAACAATGCCTGGTATCTGCGCGCCAAAGAACTCGACCTGGATCGCAGCCGCGACGTTGGTGTTGCACGCGACGCCAGCATCGTATTCATGGACCAGACGATCTTCTGGTCACCTTACCTGTCGTTCTCTCTGCATGAAGAACGCAAATCCGGCGTGCTGACGCCGAGTTACCGGAGCTCAAACACCACAGGCTTTGAATTCACCGTCCCCTATTACCTGAATCTCGCGCCGGACATGGACGCGACGATTTATCCGCGTTACATGACCAAACGCGGCCTGCAGCTGGGTGGTGAATTCCGTTACCTGGATCCGAAGTGGAAGGGTGATGCGCGCGCCGAGATCCTGTCCAATGACCAGCAGATCGGCCGCGACCGCTGGGGTTTCTTTTCCAAGCACCAGCAGCAACTCACCGAAACGTGGAACGGGCTGCTCAACATCAACCGCGTGTCGGACGGCAAGTATTTCACCGACCTGTCGACGCAGGTAGCCGTGACCTCGCAGGTCAATCTGTCCAACGATGTCACATTGCGGCGCGGCGGCACCTGGGGCGACAACGGCACTTACGGTTTTTCGGCTTATGTCCAGCGTTTCCAGACCCTGCAAGCGGATCCGCTGGCGCCTCTGACCCCGCCGTACAACCGGCAACCGCAGCTCACGCTGAACGCGCAGCGCCAGACCGCCAACAGGGGCGACTTTGAGTTCCTCGGCAATTACACGGCTTTTGACCACGTGTCACTGGTCAACGGCCAGCGGGTCGTCGCCTATCCCAGTTATTCGCTGCCAATTCAAAATGCATTCGCCCACTTCACGCCGAAGGTCGGTGCGCACATGACGCGCTATACCATCGGCAACAATAATACTGCCGGCCTCGCAGATGCCACGCGTACGCTGCCGATTTTCAGCGCCGACAGCGGCGTGGTGTTCGAGCGCGAGATCAATGCCCGCGGCCAACGCGTGCTGCAGACGCTGGAACCCAAGGCCTACTATGTCTACATCCCCTACAAAGACCAGGGCGCGCTGCCGAATTTCGATAGCGGCGTACAGGACATCAATTTCGCGACCATTTTTTCCGAAAATCAGTTCAGCGGCAACGACCGCATTAACGACGCCAACCAGCTGACACTCGGCGTCACCTCACGGTTCATCAGTGCCGATACGGGCATCGAGCGGATCCGTGGCGCCCTGGCACAACGTTTTTATTTCGAGTCCCAGCAGGTCACCCTGCCGGGTGTGGCGCCGCGCGCCAGCAACAATTCCGACCTGCTGGCAGCGATCAGCGGCAACATCGCCACCAACTGGACGGCCGATGCGGGCTGGCAATACAACGCTGATAGCCAGCAAACCCAGAAATTCAACATCTCAAGCCGCTACCAGCCGCAGCACGGCAAGGTGCTGAATCTGGCTTACCGCGAAACCGTCAATTCGATCCGGCAGACCGACATTTCCATGCAATGGCCTGTCCAGGCCGGGTGGACGGCCGTCGGCCGCTGGAACTATTCGCTGCTCGACAACCGTGCGCTGGAGGCACTGGCCGGCATCGAATACAACGACCGCTGCTGGTCGTTGCGCATTGCCGCACACCGCTTTGCCACCACCAGCAGCGCGGCCAGCACGTCAATATTCGTCATGCTGGAACTGACCGGTGTTTCTCGCATCGGCAGTAGCCCGATGGAAGTGCTTAAGCGTAATATTGTCGGCTACAAACCATTCGATCCGCGCTCTCCGGCGCCGGTCGAATACAATGTACCGGGACTGTTCTGA
>CANHZX010000299.1 GCA_947465215.1 Betaproteobacteria bacterium
TAATCGCTGGCGCTGTACATCGCGCCGTAGAGAAAGCGCTGACGGGTGATGTCGCCGTAATCCTGCGGCCGCTCGCGCAGCCATTTCTGATGGATGGCGTAGGACTCCGAACCCATGATGATGCGATTGCAGGCCTGGAACTGGCTCAGCGGCACGGTTTTGACTTCAGTGACCTGCGCGCCGAGTTCCTGCATTTTCATGACCGCCGCATCGACAGCAGCCCCCATCTGCGGATCGGCCTTGATGTCGTCGTGATAAAAATGCTTGAGCCAGCCGATGCGCAGGCCCTTGAGGCCTTTCCCGGTAAGCGCGGTGTAATCAACGCCGGGCCGCGCCACGCTGCCCGGATCAAGTCCGTCATGGCCCGCCAGCACATTGAGCACGGTGGCGTTGTCATGCACGGTTCGCGTCAGCGGTCCGACGTGATCCAGCGAGAACGCCAGCGGAAACACGCCGCGGCGGCTGACCAGTCCGTAAGTAGGCTTGATGCCGGTGACGCCGCACATGGTCGAAGGATTGCGCACCGAGCCGCCGGTGTCGGTGCCGATGGCGAAGGGCACAAAGCCTGCAGCAGTGGCGACGCCCGAGCCGCTCGATGAGCCGCCGCAGAAGTAATCGCGGTTCCACGGGTTACGCGCCGGCGGCCACGGCAAATCAAAACAAGGCCCGCCGATCGCGAACTCATGGGTCGAGAGTTTGCCCATGAAGACTGCACCGGCAGCGCGCAGCCGCTGGGTGACGCAGGCATCAGCGGTGGCGACGTTGTCTTTGAGAATCGCGGAGTGCGCGGTGGTCGGCAATCCGGCGTAATCAATGATGTCCTTCAGGCCGTAAGGCACGCCATGCAGCGGTCCGCGCCAGTTGCCGGCGCTGATCTCGGCTTCGGCACGGCGCGCGTCAGCCAGCGCAATTTCGGGCGTGAAGCGCAGGAAGGCATTGAGCCGGCCGTCGTGACGTTCGATGCGGGCAATCAGCGCCTGCGTCCATTCCACCGGTGAGAGTTTTTTGTCGCGGATCAGCGCCGAGGCTTCCGCGATGGTCAGATAGGCGAGATCACTCATAGCGACTGCCCCGTCGCCGGAAGACGCAACACCAGCGAGGGTTCATCCGCCGGTGTCAGACCGGAAATATCGAGCGCATCGCGCCGCATGTCGGCAACACGCGCCGCATTGAGCAGCTTGACCAGATCCTGCTCGGACAGTTTGCGCAGGCCCAGCCGGTCGGCAAGCTTGCGTGCCTCGAGTGCTTCTTCCGTGGAGAGTTTTGCCATGAATCCGCCTTGGATAAGTTGCAAACGGCCCGATGCAGGACATCGGGCCGCGATCAATACCGGGCAAGAATACTCCCGGCCGCACCGGGCTGCACGGGGCTGATGCGCATATTGGACTCAAACACCGGCACCAAAGTCTGACGATGCTGTTTTGCATCCGTGCAATCCGATCAAACGGCGACGGACGAGAAGCCTTCGCTTATCATCGCGCATTCATCTGAACAATCTGGGAGTTTCTGCATGAACGGAAAAATCCGCCGCGTCATCACCGGCCACGACAAAAACGGCAAAGCCATCGTCATTGAAGACGGTCTCGCCCCCGCGGTGCGTACCAACCCGATGCGTCCGGGCCATATCTCGGTGGACATGTGGAAGACCGCAGCAACACCGCACATCCTGCATGCCACGGAAGACGATCCGACCGGCGGCCCGAAGCAGATTCATCCGCTGCCCGGCGGCACGGTGTTCCGCATCAGCGAGATCGCGCCGGAAACCGAAGCCATCCGCAACATCAGCCCCGAGCAATCGAAGGCGGTGTTCGAAGCCATGGGCAATAAAAACGCCACCACCGCCGGCACTGAAAAAGGCCGCCACCCCTTCATGCACCGAACGCAAACCATTGATTATGCAGTGGTTTTAAAGGGTGAGATCACCATGCTGCTGGATGATCAGGATGTCGTGCTGAAGGAAGGCGATGTCGTCATCCAGCGCGGCACCAACCACGCCTGGAGCAACCGTTCGGATAAACCGGCGCTGATGCTGTACGTGCTCATCGACGGCAAGTTCGATGAGGAACTGCAGGGGCACTTCGGCGCCGGCGGTCACTGAGTCAATCGCGACACAACAATAAAAACAAACATCGGAGAAGTCATGAACGTGATTGCCCGCACTCTGTATGCAACTGCGGCGTTGTTGCTCAGCTCGACAATTGCCGTGGCATCGGAGACCTACCCGGCGCGCACAGTGCGCATCGTGGTGCCTTTTGCCCCCGGCGGGTTTGTTGATTTCACAGCCCGCCTGGTCGCGCCGCCCTATGCGCAAGCCATGGGGCAACAGTTTGTTGTGGATAACCGCCCCGGTGCCGGCGGCATCGTCGGCGCCGAAATGGCGGCGCGCTCCGCGCCCGACGGCTATACGCTGATCATCGGCAGTGCGGGCACACATTCAGTGAATCAGAGTCTGTATCCGAAGCTGCCCTATAACGTGCTGCGCGATTTCATCCCGGTCGCGCGTCTGACTGATGCGCCGAGCATCCTGACCGTGCATCCGTCGCTGCCGGTGAAAAGCGTGAAAGACCTGATCACCCTCGCCCGCAAACAACCGGGGCAGGTCAACTATGCGTCGGCCGGGGCCGGCACCTCGACGCATCTGGCTGCAGTGCTGTTTGAAAGCATCGCCCAGGTGAAGATGTCGCATATTGCCTTCAAGGGCGGCGGACCAGCGGTGGTATCGGTGTTGTCGGGTGAGACGCCAGTGACGTTTGCGACCGCCGCATCGGTTGCGCCGCACATCAGCTCGGGCCGTCTGCGCGCCGTTGCAGTCACTTCCGGCAAACGCTCTGCAGTGTTGCCTGAGCTGCCGACCATCGCCGAGAGCGGATTGAAGGGTTATGAAATGCTCAACTGGCTGGGCCTGTTTGCACCGACCGGCACACCGAAAGCGATTGTCGATCGGCTCAGCCGCGAATCGCTGAAAGTCGTCGCTCAACCCGAGGTGGTGAAACGCTTCAATTCCCAGGGCGCGGAACCGTCACCGCTGGCA
>CANHZX010000300.1 GCA_947465215.1 Betaproteobacteria bacterium
AGCGGAATCTTCGGCAGCGCATCCATCATTTCCGCGCTGGTCATTGCATAGGCGACGCTGGTCGAGGAGGCCGGCCACAGTTTGTGGACCGGCGTATTGCCGCGGCCACCGGCGGTGATACCCGAGGTGTGGCGCATCAGGTCTTGGATGAAAATCGCATTCTTTGCGGGCTCGGCACGCACTTGGCCGTTGGCATCGACAATGCCGACCTGCAGCGATTTGAACTGCGGGTAATAGTTGGATAGCGGCGCCTTCAGCGGCAGCTTGCCTTCCTCATACAGCGTCAGCGCGCCGACCACGACCATCGGTTTGGTCATCGACGCCAGCGCAAAGATTGCGTCGGTCTGCATCGGCTGGTTGGCAGCCTTGTCCTGAAAGCCTATCGCCTTGAAGTAAACGAGCTTGCCTTCGCGGGCAACAGCGACCACCGCACCGGGGATGCGATCCCGGCTGATCTCGTCCGCAAAAAAGCGGTCGATTCTTTCGAGCGAGCTTGCCGAAAAACCGGCGCGTGCCGGATCAATGCGCGGCAGCGGATCGGCGGCGGATGCAGACTGTGTGAGCAATGTGAGCGCGGCCGCCAGCAAGCCCGCTCTGTGAGCGAAATGTTTTTTCATTATGGTCTCCCCCATTGATGAACTGCCTGCGCAGCATGAGCGCCCGCTGTGGTGGCCGTCAAGCCGGCGGAGGCGTCGCGCTGTTGTGCTCATCCAGCGGCCGTGCCGAATGGCAATTGCAATAAATTAATCAATAAAAACAGATATTTATGAATTACCTCGCAGCAGTAATGTTCCGGGGCAAGTCGCACAACACTGCTATCACAACCCTTTCATGCTGCTCCGCGGCGCGGCTATGATGTGCCCTGCAGTCCCGATAAAAAATGCATCCACCGGAGGGGAACATCATGTCGAGGACCATCCTGCGCGCGGCGCTCATCGGCGCCGCCACACTGAGCTTCATCACGGCTTTGCCCGTTGCAGCACAGACTTTCCCGAACAAAATCCTGCGCGTCGTCAATCCCAACGCGCCCGGTGGCAACAGCGATGTGCTGTTCCGTCTGCTGGCGCCGAAGATGGGCGAGGCGCTCGGCCAGCAACTGGTGATCGACTACCGGCCCGGCGCCGGCGGCAACATCGGTGCGGAGCTGGTGGCGCGCGCTGCGCCCGACGGCTATACCACGCTGATCGCGGCGGCGAGTTTTCTGTTCAACCCCGCGCTGCTGAAGAACATTCCGTTTGATGCGGAAAAGGACTTCACCCCGCTGGGCGTGATCACCGACATTCCGGCGGGGCTGGTGGTGCACCCCTCGCTGCCGGTGAAGACTGCGCAGGACCTGATCGCGCTCGCCAAAGCCCGTCCGGACCAGCTCAACTTCTCCAGCTCCGGCCAGGGTGCGCTGGGTCACCTCTCGGGAGCGCTGCTCAATTCCACCGCCGGCATCAAGACCGTGCACATCCCCTACAAGGGCGCGGGCCCGTCGATCATTGACCTCGTTGCGGGCCACGTGGAGTTTTCATTTATCAGCATTCCGGCAATCAGTGGCCATCTGCAGGCCAAGCGCCTGCGCATGATCGCGCAGTGCGGTGACACGCGTTTCGTTTCTTTTCCCGACGTGCCGACGATGGTCGAATCGGGCGTGAAGGATTTTGTCGTCACCAGCCCCTTCAGCTACCTCGGGCCTGCGGGCATCCCGCAGCCGATCGTCAAACGGCTGAATGACGCACTGCGCATGGCACTCAACGACAGCAAGAACCATCAGTCACTGATCGACAGCGGTGCGCAGCCGGTGGGCAATGCGCCGGCGGAACATGCGGCGCTGATCAAGACCGAGATTGCGAAGTGGAAGCGGGTGGCCAACGCGGCGGGGTTGAAGCCGCAGTAGTCCGCAGCAGCGGAAGCGATACGCATCTCAGTGTCAGTCTTTCAGAGACTTTCAAGTCCATTGGATAAAAGGAAAATCATGTTTCAAGCAAAACGGTTTGTGCTGGCCCTGGCGTTTGGGATTTTTGCGGCGCCGGCACTGGCAGCAGATGCCGCCAAGAGTTATCCCAACCGGCCGATTCGCATGGTGATGCCCAACGCACCGGGCAGCTCGACCGACATGCTGGGCCGCGTTGTCGCCAACAAGCTGAGCGACCTGCTGGGCCAGCAGGTGGTGGTCGACAATCGTCCCGGCGCGGGCGGCATCCTCGGCATGGAGATCGCCAAGACCGCCAATCCCGACGGCTACACCATCATCTCCGCTTCATCGGCCGCGATGACGATTGCCCCGCAGCTGCACAAGAAGCTGCCCTACGATCCGCTCAATGACTACGCCTTCCTGACGCTGTTCGCGGCGACGCCCAATGTGCTGGTCGTCAATCCGTCGCTGCCGGTAAAGAGCATGAAAGACCTGATGGACTACTCAAAGTCGAAGGCGGGGCGGATCAACATGGCCTCAGCCGGTGCCGGCTCGCAAAGCCATCTCGCCGGCGTGCTGCTGCAGTCGATGGGCAAGTTTGAATCGCTGCACGTGCCCTACAAGGGCGGATCGAGCACGGTGGCGGTGGCGTCCGGTGAATCGCAATGGTCGATCAATCCGGCGCCTTCGGTGAATGCCCTGGTCAAAGCCGGGCGGCTGCGTGCGATCGGCCATACCCTGCCCACCCGCAGCACGATGATGGGCGACTTGCCCGCGATTGCCGAAACCATCCCGGGTTACAGCTACAGCGGGTGGCAGGGCATGCTGGCGCCCAAGGCCACGCCGAAACCGATTCTCGACAAACTGCGCGCCGCACTGCTGAAGACGATGGACCTGCCGGAGATCCGGAGTTCGCTGACGACCCAGGGTGCCGAGGTTATCACCAGCACGCCGGAAGAATTCCGCAAGTTCGTACAGGAAGAAAGCGCGAAGATCGCCCCGGTGATCAAGGCTGCCGGTTTAAAAATCGAATAGCGTCGGGCAGCCCGCGCAAGGGCACAGGTTCAAAGTGTTACAGTTTGTCGCAGCACCGTGATGCAATGG
>CANHZX010000301.1 GCA_947465215.1 Betaproteobacteria bacterium
GGCCGATGACGCCACGCCAGGTGTCCATGACCGCCTTGTAGCCCAATTCTGTCCAAGTCGGTGTATTGGCATAAGGGCCACCGATGCGCTTGGGTGCAAGGATGGCCAATGCGCGAATCTTGTCGGCCTGCACCATGCGCACCACCGATGACGGAGTGCCGGTATGGGCGTCGATATGCCCGCCCAGCAGCGCAGTGACGGCATCACCGCCGGAGCCGAGCACCACGGCCTTGAGTTTGCGCGGATCAATGCCTGCAGCCTTGGCCACCAGCGCAAATGACAAATGGTTGACGCTCCCCAGCGTGGTTGGCGTCGATACCGCCAGCGATTGCTGATCCTTACGTAGGCGGCTAATAAAATCCTGCCCGGTCTTCAGCGGCGATTCGCTGCGCACCGCCACCACCGTGTATTCACTAAACAGATTGGCGAGCGGCGTGATGTCACGGTATTTGACTGCGCCGCGACCGTTGAGATCGTTGGCGATGAGGTTGGGCGAATTGATCGCGACAAAATGCGCATCGCCTGCGTGCTGATTCAGATAAACCAGTGAAACGGCAC
This sequence comes from Betaproteobacteria bacterium, assembly GCA_947465215.1. Classification (GTDB taxonomy): domain Bacteria; phylum Pseudomonadota; class Gammaproteobacteria; order Burkholderiales; family SG8-41. The sequence continues at coordinate 559 of CANHZX010000301.1, forward strand.
CACCACCGCCCGGCTTGTTATTGACGGTGACCGGCACGCCGGCCAGTGCATTTTCCTGGATGATTTTCTGTAGTAGCCGTGCGGTGCGGTCGATGCCGCCGCCGGGCGTCGTGGGCACGACGATTTCGATGGGCTTGTCGGGCCGCCAGACCTGCGCCTGGGCAGCCATGACAACACCAAAACTCAAAACGGACAGCAACACAGTCCGGATCATTGCCTGCACTCCTTGCCTGTGTCGCCGGGTTACGAACAGCTTACCAGCCTGAGATGAGTTCAGCGCCGGGCTTGACGTCGCCACGCTCGACCCGGAGTACGAGTTCGTTCATTTTGGCGTGCAGCGGGGCGGGCACGCCGATATAGGCGCCGCGCTCGGCGACATAGCCGTTGATGAATTCGGTTTCGGTACGACGCCCCTTGAACATGTCCTGCGCCATCGAAGGCCGCTGTTCGTCGGAACGCTTTTTGGCGCCTTCAACAAGGATTTCCTCGATACCGGCCAGCGCATCGCGATTACCCTCGCCTGCGAGGGCGAGCATTTCCGGCTCCATGCCGAGCATGCGCTCCAGCGAATAACCCAATGCCTGGCCAACACGTACCGATTGCGAACCCAGACGAATCGACACCGACCGCGGACCGTCAGCGGCATCGCGCTGATTACCGGAAAGACCGGTCGCAGCGCACAGTCCATTGCGCATCGCATTCACCGTCAGCTTGGACCAGCGCTCGCCCCACAGATTGGTGGTGACCTTGGAGCTGTCAGCCGCCCGGAGCATATCGGCCACTTCCTGTGCGCGCTTGGTGACACGGCCATGCGGCTCACCGACGCGGAACACGGTGTGCTTGTCGCCGCCCAGCGGCACGGTACGCTTGATTTTGCCCGGCGCATACAACTCAGCGGCGACCAGACTGGCAATGCAGCCCATGGTCTTGCCCCAGCCGACGATGGCAGCGATGCGCTCTTCGTTGATACAGTTCTGCAGCGATACGCAGAAACCGTCCGGCGCAAGGTAAGGCTTGATCAGGTGCGTCGCCCATTCGGTGTCATAGGATTTGACGCAGATAAACGCGATGTCGACCGGACGCTGTTTGCAGAACTGCTGCACTTCAGTGAGGTGAATGGCATTGACCTTCACCACATGCGTTTCTTCCGGCGTCATCCCCGACAGGTGTAGTCCGTGTTCGCGCATGGTCTCGACATGTTCGGGCCAGGGATCGATCAGCGTGACATCATGACCGGCACGGGTCAGATGACCGCCGGCAATACCGCCGATGGCACCGGCACCGACTACGACAATACGTTTACTCATTAATATAATCCAATTAAATCAATAACTTAAATAAAATCCAAGATCAGAGCTTGGCGATGATGGCTTCAGCAAAACCCTTGGTGCCAGCAGTGCCGCCGAGGTCGCGGGTAACCTGCTTCTTCTCGGCCAGTACGGCGGTCATCGCAGCATCGATACGATTGGCGGCATCGTTCTCGCCAATGTGACGCAGCATCAGTACGCCGGAGAGAATCATCGCCATCGGATTGGCAATGTCTTTGCCGGCGATATCCGGCGCAGTGCCGTGCACGGCTTCGAACATCGCGCAATCAGGACCGATGTTGGCGCCCGGCGCCACACCAAGGCCGCCGACCAGACCGGCGGCGAGGTCGGAGACAATGTCTCCGAACAGGTTGGCCAGCAGCAGGCCGTCAAATGATTCCGGCTTGATCACCAGCTCCATGCACAGCGCATCGATGACGCGGGAATCGCAGATGATGTCCGGGAAGTCCTTGGCAACGTCCTGCCCCACTTTGAGGAACAGGCCATCGGTCATTTTCATGACGTTGGCCTTGTGACCGATGGTCATCTTACGGCGGCCTGTTTTTTTCAGGTATTCGAAGCCATAACGTGCACAGCGCTCGGTGGCGCCGCGGGTGATGCGCTTGATCGCCTCGGCGGTATTTTCATCGACCATGCGCTCGTTACCGACATAAAGGTCTTCGCTGTTTTCACGGAAGATCACCAGATCGACATTCTGGTAGCGCGACGACACGCCCGGGTAATTCTTGATCGGGCGCACGTTGACGAACAGCTTCAGTTCCTTGCGCAGCGCGATGGCGATGCTCGGGTAGTCAGCGCGTGATTCCTTGCCGTCCTTCATGCGTTCGATGTTGATGCGGTAGTTGCCGCCGAAAGGGGTCTGCGTCGGGCCTTTCAGCGCCAGCTTATTGCGCTCGATCGACTCGAGCACGCTGACCGGCAGCGGTGTGCCGAATTCCTTCTCGGCGCGCAGGCCGACCAGTGCCTCTTCGAACTCCACTTTCGCACCCGACGCCTTGATGATGGCGCAGGTCGCGCCGACGACTTCCGGACCGATGCCGTCGCCGTGCACCACGGTAACTTTATTCAAAACGCACTCTCCAGATCAGCAAATTTAAAATTCAAAGGTAAATAC